>VSPF01000022.1 GCA_009775195.1 Muribaculaceae bacterium | reverse complement strand
CACTTATCCCATGTGTCGTAACAGGGATTGATGATGTAGGCGTTGTCGGGAAAGTGGCGGGCGAGGTAGCGGCGGATGTACTCGCGTGTGTCGGCCGAGATTTCGGTGTCGGTATCGAAGTAAGAGTTGTAGATGACCGCCCTCAGTTCGAGGCCGCGTGAGCGTATGGCTTCGAGCGACAGGATTGTATGGTTAATCGAGCCGAGTTTCGAGTTGGTTGTTAGCACGACCGGCAGGTGCCTTTCGCACACATAGTCGATGGCGAAATAATCATCAGTGATGGGTACCATCAAACCGCCGGCCCCTTCAATCAGCACCTTGTCGTAACGCTGCAAGAGCTTGTTGGTGGCATCGGTAATCAGTTGCGTGTCGATTTCGCAGCCATCGATGCGTGCGGCAAGCTGGGCCGAGGCAGGATAGGTGAATATGATTGGTGCAGTAAGATGCTCGGTGTCCTCGGGCAGCAGCCCTGTGCCGGTAAGGCGGCGGTGGGCCTCTATGTCCTCGCTCGAGCCGACGCAGCCGGTCTGTATGAATTTTTGAGTTATGACACCAAGGCCTTCCTTGGCAAGTAGCCTGGCATAGTATGCAGTAGCGTATGTCTTGCCGGCATCAGTATCGATGCCGCTAATGAAAATTGCTTCGCTCATTTTTTATTTTATTTAAGTTTCGCAAGTCATGGACTTGCGAAACTTGAGTTATTTCAACCTTAAAATCAAGATAAAAGGCTTGTATGTAATATGGAAGCGGCCATCGAGGGCCGGGCGATAGCGGCCGAGTATGTCGTGAAGATTGCTTTCGCCGCGCGAGGTGCGCCCGAGGGCATTAACTCCAGTGGCCTTGAGGTGGCGGAAAACATCGATTGCCGAGTCGAAGTCGAGGGTGACATTCCATGCTGCCGAATCAACGATTTCGAAATCGCGAGGGATAGTCATTTGCCATTGCGGTAAGGTCATTAGTGGTAGGCTTCGCCCCGTTGCATCGCTGACCTCGGCAAGATTGCCCGCGAGAAAAGAGCTTAGCACCACGTAACCGCCAGGGGCAAGTGCCCGGCGGCACTGGCGCAGAAAACGTGCCGGTGAGTTGAACCACTGTATAGTTGATGCCGAGGCAATTACGTCGAATGAACCGGTTGGTACATTTACGATTTCGGTTTCGGCATCGACCTGCTTGAAGCATCGTCGCAAACCGCTGACACATGGGTCGCCGGCAAGGTCCCACATCTCGAGATAGCCGTCGGTTATGGCGTTGTCGAGAATACGGGTCAGGCTGCCGGTGCCGCTGCCGATTTCGAGCACGCGGCAACCGCTCGTAGCCATGCGGCAATCTATTCCGCTTTGTGTCATCATAGAGGACATGTGCTCAACGACTTGGGACTGTACGCCGGCCTCGTGTTCGTAGCTCTTGAGGCCGGTGGCAAAGCGTTGGCCTACACGCTGTTTGTCGAGGATGAAGTGGTCGATAATACGCTGTATGTCGGCCAAGTGGGGCGCGTCGATGAAGACCGTGGGTGTTCCGAGCCATGCCCTCCACTGGTTGGCAGGCGGAATAATTGCATCGTCGCGCCCTATGATTGCCATGTCGTAGTTCGACAGCGGCTGGCAGAGCAGGGTAGCCTCGGGCGAGAATGCCTCAAGCTCGTCGCGGAGGCCGTCGACCTCGCGCTCGGGTTTGTGTTCGCAAAATTCGCGATAGACGTCGGCTGAGCCGCACATGCGGCGGTAGAACTTAGCCACGTTGCGCTCGTCGAGCCCTTCGAGGGTACCGTAGAATATCGCCGGGGGGATGCCACGGCGGCGGTCGCATGGATAGAGCGTGCCGTTGACAGCTATGCGGCGCGTAACCTTGATGTCGATTGCATGCGTAGAGACTGCGGCGGCATATACGCCGAAAGACCATGCCACTAAGCATATTTCGACGTATGGCCGTGTAAACGACCAGTCGATAGCGGTCGAGCGGTAATCCCAAACCACGGCCACGTCATAGCCGGGGCGCCGCAACTCCTCGAAGGGTGTGGCATCCATGCCCCAGCCGGCGAAGAACAGCAGCAGCCTGTGGCTCCCGGTCGATGATACTATTTTATGTTGCATGACGGCGCGTGGCGATTAGTTGAACCGCTTGTAGATATACCGTGCCAGGCCGTAGATATAGCGGCCGATGCCGGGGCGGTAGCATACCACATGGTCGAACCAGTCGAGGTGCGAGTTGAGGAGCTTTACCACCAAACCGACATAAATCATGGCGAATAGCGTTCCGGCGCCGACGACGCGCCACAGCCAAGTGCCGAAGTAGGCGTATCCCAATATGACGGCTATGGCCACCAGGGTCAAGTCGACGATAATCTTGGTCTTAGGGAAGGGCAGCCCCGACACGCGGCTTACGGCCACGGTGATTCCCTCGCCGGGCATCGTCACCGAGCCGCAGCGTATTTCGAAAGCGATGCCGATGCCCAATATGGTGCAGCCGGCAACCTGGGCTATGGTTTGGCTTGGCAGGCCGCTGCCGACGAGAGGGGCGGTCAAGAGCATGTTGAGGTCGAGCAGGTAGCCGAAGAAGAAGCCTATGACCAGTTGGAATAGCTGTACCCACTCAAACCGGCGGCGTAAAATCAGAATTTGCAGCAGGACGAAAACGGCATTCATTAGATAGGTGTATTCGCCAATCGTCCATGCCGGGGCCATGCCTTCGCCGCCGGCGATAGTCAACACAAAGGGGATTGTAGAAATCACACTGCTACCAAGGGCGGAACGCACACACAATGCCACACCGAAGGTCATGATAAACAGCGAAATAATCAATAGCACATGTTGCCATATAAACGAAGCGACCTTCTCGGTTGCAGAAACAGGGTATGTCTGAGTCGTCATAAACAAACGTGAAAAAATGTGGCGACACACGTCGCGAGTGCAAAATTACAAAAAAATTTGCTTCGGCGGTTCAAGTCTTTCGCTTAGATTGGCCCGTGTGTCGAGGAATAGTTGTAAATTTGCATCATTAAAGCTCATGAACAAACGTCTTATATTTGCAACAGCCGCAGAAGTGCTCCGGGTTCCCGACGACTCGGTGGCCTTTGTCGTGGCCGATGGCAACTATTCGTCAATCACCCTGGCCGACGGCAACAGCTTCGTTGTGACATTGCAGTTGGGGCAGATTGAACGACGGATTGCCGAAATGCTTGACCATGATGACAACAGGTTTATACGCATAGGCAAGAGCTTGATTGTAAACCGCGATTTCATAGCCTATATCAACCCGTCGCGTCAGAAGATGGTGTTGTCCGACTGCCGCACTTTCCGCCACGAGCTGTCTGCGTCGAAAGAAGCGTTGAAGGCTTTGAAAGAGTTATTGGAAAAGGAGGTATCCCAGTGTCGTTAAAACTTCATGATATAGGCGACGACGAAATCCGCATTATTTCGCCCTTGCCGGACGGGTCAACGCGAAAGAGACCCGTGGTGCGCAACAGCGTGCTTGTCATAGTGTCGGTGGTGATTGTGATTCTCATCGTCGCCGTGCTTATCTTTAATATGTCGAGAGAAAAGAATGACGATACGGCATATTTCGCCTCCGACCCTGTAGAGCCTGTGACTGAGGTGGTCGTGCCTGATGTCGCACCCCCGGTGGCAAAAGGTTTTATCGCCGAGAGGGACACGACAGTCAGCGGTGCCGGATTAAAAATCCTGATGCCTGAAAACTGCATTGTCACACTCGAGATTGGCGATGATGTCGTTGATGACTCTACCGCCATACTGGTCGCCCCGGCGGCAGATGTAATGGGTAGCGATGGCCGCATTGTCGGAACCTATGTTGTCAAAGGCATGCTCGTGAGCAAGGGCGAGTCGAAGTCCGGTTTTTGCTCGATTGTCGATGGCAATATTTCAATCGGTGTCGCCGATGCAACGCCTATGCTTGAGCATGCTTTGGAGTCTGACGGTTCCTTTTTCCGCCAATATCCATTGGTTGTAGGTGGACAGATAGTGGAAAACAAACCCAAAGGGCGTGCCATGCGCAAGGCCCTGGCTGAAATCGACGGCAAGATTTGCGTCGTTTTGAGCGAAAAGCGACTCACATTTCATGATTTTTCACAGGCACTGATTGATGCCGGTGCGAGAAATGCCATTTACCTCGTTGGGTCGGATGCCGCCGGATTTTACATCGCGCCCGACGGCGCCAAGGTGTATTTCGGCTCACAGGAGAACCGCCTGCCGGGCAATTATATTGTGTGGCGGTAGCCCGTCTGCGGTTTCATACATTGTCGATACTATTTCATACATCGTCGGGCATTTTGCTTTGCCCGGCGGTATATTTTATCGAATTTTGCATCATAAAAACAATTGTGATGAGACATACAATCTTGATTATAACTATTATGGTTTTGGCCCTGTCGTGTACGAGGGGTGCCGCTCCCGCTGTTTCTATAGACAGGCCTGTACACGAAGAACTTAACTCTGCATATTATTGGCGCACGGTCTTACACCTCGATAGTGCCGACCGGGCATTTATGTCCGGGCACGATATAGGCAGGGTTTATCTGCGCATGTTCGATGTTTCGAAAGATGCCTACGCTGTGACGATTGAGAATCGGGCTGTGCCGAATGCCTCGGTAAGAATTAGCGACGAAGACTACGACTTGTTGCGCGACAGCCTCGGCTCGCTCGAGTTTGTCCCCGTGGTATATATCACGCTCGATGCCTTGAAGGCTATGAAGGATTACGAAGGGCTGCTTGCCTCAAATATCGTGACAAGGGTACGGAACATGTGTCAATATAACGGCCTGCCCAATGTCGGTGAGCTGCAACTTGATTGCGACTGGACACCCGCGACAGAATATTCGTTTTTTAAACTTTGCGATTCGGTTCGCAGCCATATTGATGACTTGGCCCTGCCGTGGCGACTCAGTTCCACAATCAGATTGCATCAGCTTTCACGCAAGGTGCCACCTGTCGACAACGGGGTGTTGATGGTATATAACACCGGTAGTTTCGACGACCCCGATGCAGACAACTCGATTATCGATATAAAAGATGTGGAGCCATATCTCACGCACCTTCCCTCATACCCATTGCATCTCGACATCGCATACCCGACGTATTCATGGCAGCTCCTGTTTAGAAACCGCCAGTTCGCAGGGCTGCTTAACGGTGTAGATTTGGCTGATTCGAGCCGATTTAGCCGGCGTGGTCCTAATCTATATGTTGCAAAGAAGGATGTGCCGTATAATGATAAAATCATCAGAAGCGGCGACATGATACGCAATGAAACATCGGATATCGACGATGTATTAAAAGTTAAGGCGTTGGTTGAACGGCAAATCCAAGGACGTCCTCATGCCAACATACTCTATCATTTCGATTTAAACAATCTCTCAAAATACAGCACAAATGAAATTGACAGCATATTTGCGACCGGGATTTAGCATAGCACTGTTCGGCGTGTGGGCAGTAACCTATGCTTGCGGCCCGTATTCCCCTATAATCCCGACCCCTGAGTTTTTTGCTCTCAGTGGCGACCACAAACCTATGTCGTATTATGAGCAAGAAGAGAATGTGAGGCTTTGGCAGGCACTTACTAATGAGAAAATCCCTCTCAAAGATATTGAAGATGCTGTATATCGTAGTTCGTGCGACGAGTTTTTGGATAATTTAATGCTTAAGAAATCGCCAAATAAGTTCTATGCCTATCTGAACAATTCTGGCGATACCGAGGTCGAGGATTTGCTTAGGTCGGCCAAACAACTTGAAAAAACTCGGAGCGATATGCAGTCGCCATGGTACTATCCGCAAACCCGTTTCAGCGAGGCTGTCCCTGTTGAGTTTAAAGACATAATTCAAGAGTGTAAGTCATATCAGGGCACACGTCTGCGCGACCGATATGGGCTACAGGTGGTCAGAGGGCTGTTTGCCTCGCGTCAGTATGACGAATGTATCGAATATGCTGGTTCGGCTTTTAGCGACATATCCGACAATAACCTTATGAAGCGTATGGCCGGGCGTTATGTTGCCGGGTGCTGGCGGCGCCTCGGCGATGATGTCCGCGCCGACTCGCTTTTTGCTTTGGCTGGCGATGTGTGGTCGTTGTCTTCTGACTCGGCGGTGTTCTATATGGCCGAACGATTTCCCAACACGCCACAGTTAATAGAGTATATTAGGCATAGGGGCAATGACACTGTCTTTATGCGAAAGATGGAGCCTATAGTTAAACGGGTTCTGAAGCGGAGTAATATTGCCAATAAAGGCGATTGGTACTATCTTTTGGCATATATCGACAATGAATATAGAGTCAATCCCTCAGCGGCACGGGCTTGTGTATATAGCTCTTTGCAACAAAAATTCTCTTTGGATGAACTGCGCGACCTCGCACGTGCCTATAAGATGAAGTTAGATGCAAGGGCCGGTAACAGCCGGTCGTTGGTTGATGATTTGAAATGGATTGAAGGCAAAATCGGTGTGCTCGATGAAAACGCATACGAGTGGAAACGAAGAATTTGCAACATAATCTATGCCGATTGGGTTCCACGGCTGTGGAAGAACCGGGATTATAGCACTGCCATACTGCTGTGTGCGTATGCTGATGATATCTATCCTTATAGTGGTCCGTCGGTCTACGGCAGTCTTTCATTCCAACTGATGGGGAGTATGTCGTCGGCTCAATTGGCCGCAGCTTATGGCAATATGCAGGCCTCGACTCCGCTCTATGATTTCTTGAAACGTAAGGCTCGTACTGACAGTGATTATTATAACGAAGTGATAGGTACGCTTGCCTTGCGCGAGGGAGATTATGTCCGGGCAGAGCGTTATCTGTCACTTGTCAGCGAGGACTATCAGAAGACGATGAACATCTATAAGGACGGTTACCTGTCGCGCGACCCGTTCACACCTTACACCTCGCGCTGGTCAGTAGTGTATTACGATGAAAACCAGCATTGGGAATATGATATGCAGGCTGCCCGTCATATAGGGCGACCTAAGCTCAATGCCAAACTCGAGTTTGCACGTCGTATGCTGTTTTATAAAGATACGATGCTGCAAAGTGTCACGGCTGACGAGCGCGGACAGGCTCGTCTGATGTATGCCATTGGCAGAAGAAATTCGTTTGAAGAATGTTGGGCCTTGACTCAATACTGGCGAGGCGATTATATAGGCATTTTCTATCCTGCACTACAATACTGGGATGATGATTTTGCGGAGCGAAAGTATGCCTTCCTCTACGATTATAGCCACTCTGACGAGTACAAAAAGATTGAGTCGGAGTATGACTCGGAACTTACCGCAGCTTTGGCTATGCTTACAAGCGATGAAGCCCGGGCTAAGGCCGAGTACCTCTTTGGCAACGTAAAAACCGTGGTGAAATATTACGGCAATACCTCGACAGCCAAATATATCAAGACCTCGTGCGACAACTGGGAATCGTGGCTGTAGGGAGGGGTTGATTGAAGCAAGTTTATAGACTATAATAGCCATCGGTCTTTTTAGACCCGCGATATTCTATAATATTTAGGTCAACCAAGTGTATTATTTCATGGGTCGGTTGTCCACAGTGTCCACACTGTCCACGCTATACGGGCCGTGGACAGTGTGGACAGTATGTGTTATTCCTCTACGGCTTCGACCTCAGATTCTTCGACCTCGGCCGAGGGTGTGATGTTGGGCAGCTCGAGGCCGATATGACGCTTGGCATCGACACCTTTGAGTACGAGGCCGAGGATTAGTGCGGCCACGCCGAGGCATGCAAGCATGACGAGCGGCCATGTGTAGTTATAGCTGACAGCGGCTTCTTCGGCAGTCATGAGACCGGCATTGAGGTCGTCGACGATATCGGTGTTGGTTGCGTCGAGCACCTTGCCGATGAGCAGGGGGAAGAGCCAGAGACCGATGTTCTGAATCCAGAATATCAGGGCGTAGGCCGAGCCGATGATTTTGGCATCGACAAGTTTGGGCACGCTGGGCCACAGCGATGCGGGCACGAGCGAGAAGCTGGCACCGAGCACCAGGATAGTTATATAGGCCACAACCACGCCGCCGACGGCATTGCCCTTGAACATGGGCAGGACGAAGGCGAAGGTGAGGTGGCAGAGGATGAGCAGCAACGAGCCGAAGATGAGCATCGAGGCTGCCTTGCCCTTATAGTCGACATAGTTGCCGAGAATCGGGGTGATGCCGACGGCAAGCAGGGGGAAGACGGCAAAGATGGCGGCGGCACTCTGGCGCATATAGCCCATGACGCAGTAGATGACGAGGGCCACGATGGCGACACTGACTGCTGGAAGCTTGATTTTTTTATCTTTCGAGAAGCTGAAAGCAAACGAGCCTATTGCGACAATGAGCATGATTACATATTGGATATATGTGGCCAGGTCGCTCTGCCAGAACTCGCCCACGCCCTCGGGGTCGAGGGTAAGGTTGCACTGCAGCATGTTGACGGCATATTTCTGGAAGGGGAAGATGGCGGAGTAGTAGAGCACGCACAGCAGTGCCACCAGCCAGAAGGCCCAGCTCGACAGGATTTTGCCTATGTCGGAAATCTTGAAGGGTTCGTCTTTCTCCTCGCCTTCGCCTGTCTGGGCGTCGAGTTTCTTATCCATGAAGAAGTAGACGATAAACATGATGAGTGCGATGAGCAACAGCACCACGCCGAAGGCAACCGAGCGCGACACGCTGATGTCGCCGCCGAAGTTTGCAACGAGGGGCGAGAAAATCATACAGGTGCCCACGCCGAGACGGGCGAGAGCCATCTCAGAACCCATTGCCATGGCCATCTCGCGGCCCTTGAACCACTTCACGATGCCACGGCTGACGGTGATGCCTGCCATTTCGACGCCGCAGCCGAATATCATGAAGCCGATTGCGCTAAATTTGGCTGAGGCAGGCATACCCTCGTAGAAAGGCGATATGCCCAGCTCGTCGAAGCCGGGTATATAGTTGAGATGCTCGGTAAACCACACAGCCAGGCTGCTGCCGAGGAACTGGTCGGTCAGTGCGTACCAGTTGATTGACGCGCCGACGAGCATCACCGCGCCCGAAAGTACGGCGGTAAAGCGAACCCCCATCTTGTCGAGGATGATACCGGCGAAGATGAGGAAGAAGATAAATACATTGAGGAAGGTTTCAGAACCTTGCATTGTGCCGAAAGCGGTCGAGTCCCATCCACGGGTCGACTGTAGCAAATCCTTTATCGGCGAAAGGATGTCCATGAAAATGTACGAGCAGAACATCGCGAAGGCAAGCAGGCCGAGCGCCGTCCAGCGTGCCCAGGCTTTGTCGCGAAGTGTGACTTTCAGTGTTTCTTCCATTACTTTTTATTGTGTCGATATATTGATTGGTGTTTTCTTGCTGCAAAATTAGCAATTTTTTTGTAATTTTGGCAGCGATTTCGCTTTATATATCAAATGATGACAAAGAATATAGGCCAAAATACAGTGCCGCGCCCGTTTACGTTCGACCGTGTGGTGCGAATGCTCATTACCCTTGCGGTCGTAATTGCCTCGGTGTGGCTGATTAACGAGCTGCGGTCGGTGCTGCTGCCATTCCTTGTGGCGTGGCTGGTGGCATATCTGCTCGAGCCCTTCGTGCAGTACAACCGGCGGCTGCTCGGTGTCAGGAACCGTTGGCTGCCAATCCTGATGACTCTTTTTGAGTGTGTGCTGATTGTGGTGGCCGTGAGCGTATTCGTCGTGCCGTCAATACTGAAGGAGATGCACCAGGTGGCCGACTTCATACGCCACTATACCGAGAACGGCACGCAGATTAGTTTCGTGCCCGACTCGTTGCACCGGTATATAAAAGAGAGCATCGATTTCGAGCGTATATCTAAGGAACTTACGCGCCAGGATATACAGTCGCTCTTCGATACCCTCGGGTCGTTTATCGCCGGCGGCTATAGCTTCGTGCTCGGTGTGTTCAATTGGTTCATAGTGCTTTTGTATGTGGTCTTTATCATGCTCGACTACGAGAAGTTGCTCAAGGGTTTTCGCCGTATGGTGCCTCCCAAGTACCGCGAGACGACATTCCGCATCTTCGGCGACGTGAAAGATTCGATGAACCATTATTTTCGCGGCCAGGCACTTGTGGCTTTCATAGTGGGCATACTGTTCTGCATCGGTTTCAGTATCATCGGTTTGCCTATGGCGATAGTCCTCGGCCTGTTCATCGGCTTGCTCAATATGGTGCCATACCTGCAGCTTATATCGCTCATCCCGTCTACGCTCCTGTGCCTGGTATGCTCGGTAGACTCTGATGTCGATTTTTGGAGCATCTGGTGGGCGACAATGGCGGTCTATATCATCGTGCAGTGCATACAAGACCTCTTTCTCACGCCCAAAATCATGGGCAAGGCAATGGGCCTTAATCCGGCAATCATCCTCTTGTCGTTGTCGGTGTGGGGCACGCTCTTAGGCTTTATCGGCCTCATCATCGCCCTGCCCTTGACAACACTCCTCCTTGCCTATTACGACCAATACATCTCGGTCAGAGAAGAGCCAGACAGCTTGCACTCCGACGAAACCAACTATTAACCCCTATCTCCCACCGGCTGTCGAGCGGTCGGCGTTAGCTTCTGCGTCGATGAGCTTGTTTGCTCCGTGTTTTTGATGGCCCCATTGCAGATTGTAGGCTATGCTTATATAGGGCATACGCATGTCGAGACGCATGTGTTGTTCGTTTGTATTCCATTTACTCAACATTTTTGAGCCTTGGTCATATTTGCCGAATGGCATGATAACACCGACTCCGAACTGCCAGTTTTTCCAATTATAAGATAGTTGTACAATCGACAGGTTTTCGCCCCAACTGATTTTTTCTCCCCATAAGTCGTGTTGCGCCCGGACATATTGACCTACAAGTTCGAAGTCCCAGTGAGAGATCATTATGTTTATATTGCCGCTCAGGTTGTGATTATGTAGTTTGTAATCATGTCCTTTCATACGTTCGATACGATATTGGAGGTATCCGCTTGCCATCAACCAATTAGGAATAATCTCGATTTGAGGAGACAGGAAGAAACTTAGATTTTGTAGTCCTTGGCTGTTTTCGTATGACGTGATTAGTCTATCTTTGTCCCAATAAAGATAAGGGGTGATAGCATTTGGGCTGTTGAAGGCGCGGATTCCAAACGTACCTGCAATGCGAGGTGCAACGAACTTATATCGCAAAGTCAGTATGTATGAACTTGCAGTCTTCAAATCTGGGTTGCCAATACGCCACTGAAAGCCGTCTAATTGTTGAGGTGCAACATTTGATTCTGCAAGTGAAGGCGTTGACTGCCACGACGTAAAGCTCAATTGGAATTGATGTTTTTGATTAAGTCGATACGATATAGTGGCTTGCGGGCGCAGGTTCCACGAGTGGCTTCCTTGATTTGTTTCTTTGAATAGAAGGTCGGTATATTGTGCACCGATGCCTGCCGTAAGGGTGAGCTTGTTGATTTTTTGGAAATACTCTGCGAAGAAATAGACCTTATCCTGGCGTTGATGAAATATCTGACCATCAAGGTTTTCATAGACCGAACGGTTGCGATTTGCCGTATAAGATGCTCCGGCGGTAAAGCGCGAGTTTTCCCATTTCTTGATATAGTCTGCTTCGATGGCGTATGCCTGGTTGCGGTCCTTAATCATCGTATGGATATCAGTAAGGTTGTCTTTTGCCTCAAGTACTTGCTCGGTGTAGTCTGAATATGATTTGCCAAACCAAAATGAACTATTGAAATCGACAACAAGCGTCTGTTTGTGGGCAAAATTATGTTCGAAATATGCTGAGAGTTTTGTCTGTGTACCCCTGCTACCGTTTGATTCGTAAAGATTTATGTCGTCAGAACCATCGCTGATGGACATAAGTCCATTTGTTGTAAAATCATCACAAAATGTTGGGTCAACGCTGGCCTCGACGTAAAAAGTTGTTGTATCGGGTTTGGTGTAGCTATAGGAGTTCCACAAACGTCCGAATGTGCTGTTGATATGACCGTTCAACGGCGTTTCGGTGCGTGTAAGTGTCTTACCATCAGGATAGGTGAAGGTCTCTTTGTAATCGCGGTGTGTTTTGACTTTGTCGGTAAGTTTGAATATGCTCCCTACTTCGAATTGCGCACGCCTGTTGTTAAACTTGCTATCGATATAGTAGTCGCCCCAGGCTGTGTTGAGTGCCTGACGGCCTTCGGCTTGTAGCGAACCACCCAAAGAAGGGTTGGCCACGATGACGTTGAGCACATAATTTGCACCTCCATAGCGAAGCCCCGGATTGTCAAGCCATTCGATACGTTTTATGGTTTCGGGCCGCAAAGCCTTTAGCTGCTCGACGGATGATTCTCGCCCATTGATACGGATTTGTACCGTTTGCCCGGCGGCTTTTATGGTTCCAAGGGCCTCGGTTACAGTTAGGGACGGAATCATAAGATTGTTGAGCAGCTGCATACCGTTCTTAGAGTTGGCCACCGCGCTCTCCGACGGATAATAAATGTCCATATCAGATTTGCGGATTACCTTTGGGGCCTTGACTACGATTTCATTTAGTTTTTGGGCCGCGACTGTATCTATTATTTCCTGTGCCGTTACGCTGATTGGCAGCAGGCTGATAACCGTTGCCATCATGTAGATTCTTAAGATTGTCATTGTCATATTGCGATACGTTTTTATGATTTCATACCGCAAAATTATGGCTAAACCGAGCTTAACGCCAAACAACAACGTCTTAATTGTAGACCTGTAATTTGTTGAATACCAGACTGTCCTCGAGGAAAAAGTCTTAATCGTGCTTCAAATCGTCTAAATGAATATTAATCGGATGCCGGCTGGCGTAAAAAAGATACAATGTCTTCCTTTTCGGGCACTCCGAGTTTCTTTCTTATCGAGGATTTCCTCACATAGATAGTGGCTGTGGTTTGACGGGTTATGACACTGATTTCCTTGGTGGAGAATCCGGCTGTCATAAGCACGATAATTTGTTCCTCTTTGTCTGAGAGCAAATCGCCATAACGTTGATGCAGTCGCGAATGGAACCCCGAATAGAGATTGTCGATTATTTCGTAAACGTTTTCCCAATTTACGAGTGCCCCATTTGTGTCGCTGTCAATCGAGGATATTTTTCTAAGCATCTCGCGATTTTGCTCGGTGGGCGTTTCGGCAACCATTTTGATTATTCCCAGTTGTTGCAGCATGACACGGCGCAAGGATTCCTGTCCTGATGATTGCCCGTCATGGAATCGTAGTTCATCGACCATCTTTTGCAGTGCCTCGGCGCGTTCCTCGGCCTCTACTATCTTACGTTTTCGTTTTTGGATGTTCCACAGGGCAAGCAGTCCGATGATGACGGCTGCAAGAAGCACTATGATAAGGATTGCAGTCTTACGGTTATTTTGCGCTTTTAAAGCCAGTGCCTTGTTTTCCTGTTTAAGGACGTTTTGCTCGGTTTCCCAACGTGTAGACTCAAGACGGTTGAACATATCGCGTTGGCCGTTATTAAGGGCCGCTAACTGACTTAATTTTATCCTGCCATTTTGTCTATATGCAAGAAATTCACGGAGTGGTCCGGCAAAACTTTCGTAATAATTATTATCAAAGTCATTCCCGCCTTTGGCGCAACTGTCTGCTTTTGCCAATTCGATTGAAGACTCTCGCAACTTGCCCATATTGAAGTAGTTCAAGGCTTTCCAAAAGCGTAGATATGGAATTGCGGTGTTGCCAGGGGCATTTTTCAATATATAGTCGACGAGGGCGTTGCTTTCCTCGTATTTACCTAATTCCTCTAAGATGCCTATTTTTTCGTATTGGTATTGAAATTGCAGCTCTCCTTTATGGTTAGCGTAAGCATAGTCAATCAGTTCGTCAATCATGAGCAATGCAGAATCGGTCTGACCGGCAAACTGGTAGTTCTCGCACAATTGATATTTATATTCAAGTTGTTGCGCAGAATCTTTGTCTAATGCCTGCAAACTTTTGATATATGCGATGTTATTTTTGCAGTCAAATACTGCTCCTCCAACACCAATTCTCGTTTGAAGCAATTTAATCTTAATGTTGTCGGGAACATTCGGCAGGGTGAGCATCGAATCAAGTAGCTCTAATGATTTTTTACCCTGTCCAGACCAAAAGAGATGTAGTGCATATAAATCCCCACTCTCCAAAAATCGCCTGAAATCCCGGTCCTTATAATACTCGAATGAAAACCGCACTAAAGAATCCGAGGCCATGGAACTTTCGTTGACTTTATGCGCCAAGGCAACTAAGCGGTGATATTTTGCCTTTATAGAATCTTCCTCGATTTCTGAAGCATCAACCTCGTTTAATATAGCTAACGCACTGTCCGGATGCGTATAAACTAAGCTCTCTGCCCGGTCCAAAGAGTGATTTTGACGTGGCGAACGACTACAGGCTGCCATGCCTACAATAGCCAGGATTATCCAAATGACATACCTCATAATGAACACATAATTACAAAATTTTGTCAGTTTGTCCTGCTAAATCGAGCTCTTAGTCCTCAATGATATACGAATCAATAGTATGCGTGTTCTCGGCAAAACCAATGCCGAGTTTTATGAGTTTGCGGCTATCTGATGCAAACGGGGCTGAATATTGACGTTCATTAATCTGCTTTATGGCATCTTCAGCCGTTCCATTGATTTTCAACTCTATCAAATATATATAAGCCAAAGTTTTGATAACTATGTCGATAGAACCTTCAGATGTATGATACTCTGCATCTACATCCATGCCAAGAAGACGTAGCAGCACATAGAATATTGTATGATAATAGTTCTCATACCTTTCGATGTTGCGGCGCAAGTCAAATGGGATGTTGGCAAAGAATGTCTTTAAGGTTCTTACAAAAAACTCGGTTTGTCCATTTTCGAGATATTCTCTCAACTCAGCCATCAAGACCATCGAGTCGGCTCGATGAGTGTAGGCATTTAATATACTGTTCATCAAGCTTGATTCTACTTCTTTGTTTGGATATCCAAGGCGGAACAGACGAGAAGAACGTTCGTATTCCTTAATAGTGAGATACCCGGTTTGATAGAAAAGGGCGGTAGGATTGATGTTAAATGTCGATATGTTGCCCAGCATATCACTCGAAGCCTTAGCTCCATTGAGCTTGGCAATATCCATTGATTGATTTTGCATTAATTTGATAAGAATTGTCGGTGCACCTGTTTGAAACCAGTAGTCCGACACTTCCTTTCGTGCGAGTGCGTTCATCAAGCTGAAAGGATTGTAAACATCAAGCAACGATTTTGAAAAATGATAGCCGTCGTACCATTCTTTAAGATAGTCGTAAGTCTGCTCGACATCGATTTCTTCCTCTTTGGCAAGTTCCCTTACACCTTCATCTAAATCTGAATGAAGTTCATCCTCGGTTATACCGCAGATGCTGGCAAATTCATCCATTAACGATATGTCGAGAAGATTATTGAGACCGCTGAAAACCGACAGATGTCCATATTTGGTTACTCCCGTAAGCATACAGAAGTGTATATGGGCATCTATTGATTTCAATGAGGAATAAAATCCATAGAGTATATCCCTGAAACGTTCCTGTAACTCCGGTTTGCCGATGGCAGAGGTTATTGGATTGTCGTATTCGTCGATTAATACGACAACGCGGCTTCCGGTAGTTTCATGTAGAGTACGTACTATATTCCTGAACCTGTCGGAAATCGTGGTGTTGGCTTGCTGCAATTCCAACTGTGATTCATATCGTTCAAGAAATGAATTTAGCTTCATTTCGAGTACATTGCCATCATTGTAATCTTCACCCGACAAGTCGAGATGAATCACAGGGTGGCTTTCCCATGGCTCGGGCATAAGTTTGTCGATGGCCAGACCATCAAATAGTTCCCTTTCTCCCTTGAAAAAGGACTCGAGCATAGATATGAGAAGACTTTTCCCAAAGCGGCGAGGCCGACTCAGAAAAACGTACTGGCTGTTTTTAAGTAGCGGTGGTATATACGACGTTTTGTCAATATATAGATAGCCGTCTTGACGTATTTTTTTAAAAGTCTGTATTCCGATGGGATAGTTTATCATATCTAAATTTATTGAAAATCAGTGCTCCTAATGCAAAGTTAACAATTAAATCTGATAAATATGATTTTGTCAATAAAATTTTCGTTTGGAATAATTACAAGTATACAAACGACCAACGCCGCAAAAAAGAAGAAAAAGCGTAACAACCCGATGTTATTTCTATAATCTATCAATTTCTTTTTGTAATAGATTAAGGAATCTGGCAGCGTGGGCTCCGTCCATCTGCGTGTGGTGAAACTGGAATGATACTGCCAGGTAGGTACGAAACCATCTCCTGCGATAGCTGCCCCAGATAAGGAACGGATTGTTGAATATGCCGCTGTACATCCCTACGGCTCCATCGATATCATTTTGCACCAATGCTGATGTGCCGATTACCATGCTGTCCGCAATGTCGTGATTCTCGCACGTTTCGGCGACTCGGCGTGTCAGTCGGAGGTAATCGGCGTTGAACCGGCTCAGGTCGTTGGAAAATGGTATGTCGCACGAACTGACCTCGCCTGCGCGGTTGGCGACTATCGTATTGACGGCGATTGTGTCGTATCGGATTAATTTACCCCCGACGGGCAGCATATAGAATTCATTGATTTTGCCGGCCGCTTTGCCGATACACCAGCACATGAGCATATTGAACTTTAGGCCGCGCCGGCGGCTGATACGCCATAGTCGTGTTACGTCGAGGGTTTTGAAAAGCGTCACCATCGGCATCGGCGCCTTCATCCACATCTCGAATGCGTAGGAGCGTGCAGTCTCTTTCGGATTTACTTCATGCATCATTTTTTGATGCAAAGTTACTCTGCAATTTTCACTCGCGATAGAATAAAATCGACATTATACCGACGGATTGGTGAAAAGGTCGGAGTATGGCGTGCAATGATTGAGAAGCGATTTCGGGGTAAGTCCGCTCATGGCCTTGAACTCGCGGATAAAGTGTGACTGGTCGGCATAACCGCACTCGGCAGAAATGCCGGCAAAGTTTCGTGCCCCACGTTGCAACATCCACAATGCTTTTTGAAACCGGACCACGCGGGCATATTCTTTAGGGTTCATACCGACTTGTTCTCGAAATATCCGCGCATATTGTTTCAGACTAAGGCATGCGGTGTCGGCAAGGCCGTAGACCGAGATTGCAGGGTCACGCATGAGCAAGTCGATAGAGCCCGATATCCTTCGGTGGTTTAATGTCGGGCTTATTCTTGTCAGCAGCCAGTTTTCTAAAATCGCGATAGCGGCGTGGCCGCCCTGGCTGTCGAATATCTTTGCCGCAGTTTCGTCAAGCTGTCGGTTTGATATGTCGTATCCCGAAATCTCCTGATTATAGAAGGCCGAGGGCGGTGTATCGATAAACATGCCGATAGTGTGGGGGTAGAAGACAGCCACTATCATCTCTAAATTGCCGTCGGACTGAATATGTGCTGCGAAATTGACCTGTCCGCTGATTGTTAACCGGCTTTGGCTACGATTAATTTCCGGAATATACAGTGGCGTTTTGCGGTGGAAGATAATCTGGGGACAGCCGATGGGAAAAGTCAGAACACTGAAGGCTTCGTCGCTCGTCAGCATCCAGTAATAGCGCACGTAGGGCCGCAGTTGCTCTCTCGGTCGGACAACTTTCATCGCTGCTGTTGTTTTGCCAGGGCTATTACATGTCTTACAAACTCTGTCTTGGCCTCGGTATAGCCGTCGCGGTTGTTTTTATATGCCGGTAATAAAGATAGCTTTAACTTCTCATATTCCTTGGCCAACAGCGGATTGGCGGCAAGGTAGTCGCGGAATAGTATTTCATCGTTATCCCCGGCTCTATGAAAATGGATGTGAAAGACCTTGTCGGCATACCCCTCGGGCGTATAACCTTTGTTGAAGCTGACGCGACTTTGCCTTGCCGACATGCATAGATAGCCGTTATCCTCCATGAGTGTCTTTATCGGCAACCAGTCGGCATTGGGTGAAACCTCGACAAGGATATCGATAATCGGTTTGGCGTGGATGTCGGGAATGGCTGTGCTGCCTATATGGTTGATAATAGGTTTGTAATCAGCAAGCAGTGCCGATAGCGAGGCAATCTCCTCGCGCGCCCTGACTGCCCATAGTGGGTCATGCGGAGTCAGAACTATAGGAAATAATTCCCATAGCTCTTCCAAGGTCATGTCGTTGAGATTCTTTTTGTAGGTCATACCAACATTCTCAAAAAATGCTTTTGAGAGTATTGTCGCAGACCATCGTCGGGGTAAACTCGACTATCTGATAGTCAGCTATGCCGTTGATATTGAATGGGTCTTGGGCGATGATAGCGTCTACAGCCGCACGGTTTTCGGCCTTAATCATAATCACACCCCCAATGCGAGGTGTCTGAGGCCCGGAGGCAATGAAGTCGCCGGCCGCATAATGCACTGCAAGGTATTCGCGATGTGCCTGGAGGAAACGGTCAACCTCCTCCAGTGGCTTCTTATATGTCAGAATTGCTATAAACATAGTCTTATTTTCTTTTAATTGTTTGGTATTTACGTTTAGTCATTTCTTCGGCGAAAGCCTGTTCGCCATGCTCGCGGATGTAGTGGATGCAAGCCGGACGGTCCGACTTGAAAAGAAAGGCGAAAATCTTTCCTATGAGATTGGAATATATCTTACACTCAGCTACATTCTTAGGACATTCGGCACAAGAGTGATAACCATTACCTTTAGCGCATGACCTTATTTTGCACCAAGTCGCCTTTTCATTATTATGGCAGCCTGGGCATTTGTCCGACAGATACTTTCGACACGCGGCGCAGTAGAGGCCGCACGCTGCTATGAGTTCTTTGTTTGCTTCGATATTCTTCATGATAGATGTAGAATTATGAATAGATTTCAAAATATTCTCTACCGTACTTTTGTTCCTATTAATTTACTCAAGTTTCGCAAGTATGCAACTTGCTCACTGTCAGTAGTATTTTGTTTATAGGTTATGTTTGACAAATGCAAATAACAATAATCTCAGTGATAACAATTAACTGTCTAAGGCTAACCTCTAACCGACAAACCATTAACAGTGAGCAAGTCATAGACTTGCGAAACTTAAATTAATTTATAATGTTCACTGTGCTTTGTGTTGTTCCATCTCAATACAGTTCCATGTTTCACCCAGACATTCATAACTCTCGGTTTCAGGTAGTGCTACTCGATGAAAACCGGCAGCTTCATAGCAATGGATGGCGGACGGATTATTTTCAAAGACACCGAGCGACACTTTCGTGGCTCCAAGTGCTTCATACGCATATCTGACTGCCATTGTGACAAGAGCTTTCCCTAAGCCGCAGCCGCGCCGAGAATCATCGACAATTACAAAACCCAGTCGTTGCTCGGTCGGATTGTCTGCCGGAGTGCGCAGGGTAATATATCCTACAACGTCTTCACCTTCTACCATTGTCAAGGCGCGTGAGTATTGTCCGTCAATATTCCTCGCGTGATAGGTGTTCATATCTTCGGGCGTGACAGGATAATGCACATATCTGTCGGCGCACCATTGGCGCATAAGATACTCGCTTTTGAGCCACGACGTAATCACAGCGGCATCCGAAGACTGATAAGGTCGCAATATAAGGCTCATGGTTTGTAGTTGCGTTTTATTTCGTCGATTGATTTGCCCCCAATCCCGAAATTCTCATCAGGAAGTTCCTTGATGGTAATGGTGAAAAACTGCGGTGGAATATTGGTTATCTCGGAGGCTGTGGTGGTAATCCGCTCAATCAACTGTTTCTTTTGTTCTGCGGTCAGGATGCCGCTCTCTATTGATATGTATGGCATGATTGGAATATGTGTCTTGAGGTGTTTAATTTATGCCAAAGACGACTACGTTTATTTGGTCCTGTTCAAAAATGCAGCGGCGAGGGTAGGTGAATTTAACTGTTTTGCCGACAAGTCCTCAATATTGTCTGCTCCCTCATCATCTGATATTGAAACAAAAAATGTTATTTCATCGGCACGGTCTTTGAATATGCCCGATTCTTTAATTTGTTTCATCGCAGAGATAAGAGCATTGAAGAAGAACTTCTCGCCGGGGAAGTTGCTGTAGTTTTCCCACAATGACGCACTGAGTTTCACCAACTCGCTGCCGTGGCCGTCGGAATAACCCCATTCGTCGGGATGCCATTTGCACTCATCGAGTCCGTCGGTTTCATTGTTGAGATATTCAACCGTGTTTACCGCGAGGAATAGGGAGCAGCAATTGCTGTCAGTAACCAGTGCCACTGTATAGATGTTTTCGTCAGCAGTCTGATTCAGAATTTCACGTATGTCTTTGGTCGAGGCTTCCCTGATGGTCTCGGCGAGGCCTTGATAAAATGGGGCGACGGGTCTTTCATTATCTGCTTCCTCGCGTTTATCAGTATCATAGTCAGATGAATTGATGTAATCGATAAATTCTTTGGCCTCCTCAGACCCCAGTCTGGCGGCATTCTCGAAATACTGATATCCGAGTTTTATATCTTCTTCGGCGCCCTTGCCGAAAGCGTATGCCACGCCAAGGGCGTTAAGTACATCGCCAAGTATAGATTCCAATAGGTTGTCTTTTCGTTCTTCTGCTTCTTTAAGAAACTCCAAAGCCACCTCTTCGTCTTGCACGACCCCGAGTCCTGACTGATAGCATATGCCAGATATGCCGCGCACTGTGCTTTTGTGTCTGCCGCGCATTTGGGATTTTCGTATGCATTTTCGAACCAGTCGAAAGCCAGAGCGTAATCTTGCTCGGCATCGCCGCAGCCTTCGAAGTGGTAGTAACCCATCTCGAACTGTCCGGCAGCGAACCCGCCCCTTGCTGCAATTTCGAAGAGCTGATAGGCAAGCCCGATGTTTTCTTCCACCTCCTCGCCGGCTTCGTAGACATGCCCGGCATTATAGGCACCAGTGGGGTCGCCTTTGAGCGCGGCCTCCATATAGCGCAGCAGTCCGCCGTATGAGTCACTCTTGTCGGTGCGGAGGTAATAGCCATAGTTGCAGCAAATTACCGGCGAAATGTCAGCGAGAAGCTGGTAATATTTCTCATATACATCTGTCGGGATGTCGCATAACCCTGATTTACGGATATTTACGTAATTGCCCCATCCGGCGCAGAGGCCTTTGTCGAAACTTCGCTCGTACCATTCCCGCGCTATGGGGTAGGCCCAGGCATTGTATTCTTGCGTATCTTTGAATTGCCTGGCTAAACCGGGGTCTGCACGCAGATAGTCGCCCCAATAATACACATTCCCCACCATGTAGCAGCAGAAGGCGTCGCCATCCTCTGCCTGCCCGAGGATTTCTTCGAAAGCCTCTTTAAAAGACGCAAACGGCATCTCGTGTTCTACCGAGGGGGTAAGGTTTCCGCTCCTGGCCGCGCACAGCACGCCCGTGGCACTACCCTTAATCGCACTTTTCTGCATTAGCTTCGATGCGTTGGCATCGTCGGCTTTGAAACCGGCCTGTGGCCACACATATTCTTCGCCCATGAAGCAGCGCGCTATGAATGCCAGCGCGTCGGCGTCTCCTTGTTGGGCGGCCTGCACCAACATCGCATATCCCTTACGTATCGACTCGCGGTCGAAACTTGACCAAATCAATTTCACCGCCGTTTCAACGGCTTTGCTATATCTACCTTTCATGATTTTCCTCATTTAAGTTTCGCAAGTCTAAGACTTGCTAACTGTTAATAGTTTATCGTTTAGTAGTTAGCCTTAGTTTGCTAATTTTGAACACTAATAATATTGTTATCTGCATTTATCAAACCATAACCTATAACCTAAAGACTACTAACAGTGAGCAAGTTGCATACTTGCGAAACTTGAATTCCTCATTTAAAAAATCTAAAAACCATTCTCTCGAAATGGTCGTTGACATCAAACTGCTTCCATTCGGGCAAAGAACCCGGCAATTCGTCGTCGTCAATCAGATGCCATAGCCATTCACGCAGTGGCCTGACGTCGAATGTCACGCCCCGGTAGCCTATGGGTACTCGTTGTGTCCACCTTACATATTCGACTTTAAATCCCGGCTCGGCAGTAGTGTCAGCATCACTCCGGCGGACGTCGACATAGCCGCCGTCCTCGTTTGTGAACGCATATAGCATACTTCGTGATTTGCCCTCGATGATATTTTCCAGTGCGCAAACAATGTCGTGACACCCGAAATATCGGAAGTCTTCGCCGTCGACAGTCAGTTTGTCGTCCACTTCGTCTTGCTCAGGGTGAACTTTCTGGCATTGCCACCCTGTCATGTCGGGGAGCAGGGCACGACGGAAGAATTTGCACAAAATATCGGTAGCCAAATCACAGTCAACGCCCGGCCTCCACATGCGAAACATATAACCGTTTACTCTAAAACATACTGCGATACTGCCGTCTTTGTAGTAATCGACAGAATATGCTTCGGCATGACGGACAAGCACAATCGGCACGCATTTTTCGAGATAAACCGACTCGTGTTCGTCAATGTCGTAAACAGCTTCAAAAATCTTTTCTTCAGTGACATTTGACGTCCGCACGGTTCCATTCTTCGTGCCGAGCACATACTGAGGCCTGGCCGCCCTCTGCCCGGGGAATATTAAACGAGGTTTAGTCATGCCTGTTTCTGTCTATTATACACATATGACGCTGCCGACGA
>VSPF01000219.1 GCA_009775195.1 Muribaculaceae bacterium | reverse complement strand
CCCCCCACAACACGAACTTCCATGCCGCGCCATGCCACAGACCGCCTATGAGCATGGTGACGAAGCTATTGACATACGTGCGACCGGGGCCCTTGCGATTGCCACCGAGGGGTATATACACATAGTCGCGCAGCCAGGTCGACAACGATATGTGCCACCGGTGCCAGAAGTCGCTGAGATTTTGCGCCTTATATGGAAAATCGAAGTTCTTGGCCAGTTTGAAACCCATTATCAGCGCAATGCCTATGGCCATATCAGAGTAACCCGAGAAATCGCAATAAATCTGCATGGTATAGCCGATGACGCCCATCAGTGTCTCGAAACCGGAATAGCCACCGGGATTGCCGAAAATCAGGTCGTTATACTGCGCGATATAGTCTGCTATGACCGCCTTTTTCACTATGCCGATTATCACGAGCCAAAGGCCGGCATAGACCTCGTGGCGCGTGGCATGGCGATTGGCCCTAATCTGCGGCAGGAAGTAATCGGCGCGTACTATCGGCCCGGCCACAAGAGCTGGGAAGAACGACAGGAAGAAGGCATATTCAAGCCATGTCGCGGCAGGTGCTACGCGGCCCTTATACACATCTACTATATAGCTCACAGACTGGAAGGTGTAAAATGAGATGCCGACGGGCAAGATAAGGTCGAGAGGTTGGAAATTCGAGCCGATGGCGGCATTGAGATTCCACAAGAAGAAATCGGCATATTTGAAATACGCCAATAGCCCGAGCGAGGCGGCAAGAGATATGGCCACACACGCCTTGCGCTGCGCCTTCGTAGCCTCGGGCTGTGTCATAATCAGCGACAATAGCCAGTCGACAAGAGAAGTAGCGGCAAGCATCACTACGAAAAGACCGCTGCTCTTATAATAAAAATACAGGCTGAAAGCGACAACAAACAGGGCCATCTGCCACCATCGGCGTTTCAACATGCCATATAGAGGCATAAATACCAAGAACAACGCCCAGAACGTCCCCGACGAAAAGAGCATGGGTCGCGCCGCGTCGTAAGAAAGCAAACCGCATAAGTTATGCCACAAGTCGCTCATAATCATCGTTCTGACGGTTGATGTACGAATGTGCGGCGAGGACGTGCCACAGAGTCGGCGGGCACATCGAGACGTATGGGATAGCGGGCATTGTCGGGCATCCAGCGCGCGATGCTGTCGAGCCACGCCGATGCCGACGCAGGCGTGGGATGGGCACCGTCGGCTCCTCGCTCGAAGCGCATACCCTTGCTACGAAAATAAGAACCGCGCGACACCGTCGATGCAATCAGGTCGTTGATGCCGCTGTCTTCGGCCCAGTTAGGAGGGCCAATCCATACATATGGTATATCGCCTATATCCTCGAGGATTTTTTCGACATATTGCTTACGACGCTTGGCAATATCCCTGACGAATAATTCGTTAGCCCCGAGGCTTATGAATATATATGTCGGTTTTAGTCGCCCGATATACCGGCGTAGTTTGTCCGAACGTCCCCAAGTTTCCGAAGTCGAGCTATACCATATCACCGAATATAGCGTATGGCCGTTGTGAGCAGCATACGCGGCCAATCGCGGCGACAACCCTTCGAGCATCGAATCGCCGATGAGCAATATGGTCTGTGCAGTGGTGTCGCAATGATTGACAACAAGTTCGGGCTCGGCTACCACGGCAGCAACGGACGGAGCCGCCACTGGCTTGTCGGGAAACAGGGCTTCGGCAAAACCGGCTGACTTAAAAGGCATATCGAAAGCCGACGCCACCGCAAAAATGACGAAAGCCAGCATCAACAGTGCCCATAACTCGATATAGTGCCTTTTCAAGATTGATAAATATAAAGTAGGACTTACTATTATTTATTCAAGTTTCGCAAGTATGCAACTTGCTCACTGTTTGTAGTCTTTTGGTTATAGGTTATGGTTTGATAAATGCAAATAACAATATTATTAGTGATGACAATTAGCGAACAAAAGCTAACCACTAAACGACAAACTATTGACAGTGAGTAAGTCATAGACTTGCGAAACTTAAGTTATTTAAAAACAGTGTCAATCAAAGACGTACCGATAACTTTTGCCAAATCAACAGGTACGGCATTACCAATCTGCCTCATTGCTTCAGACCACGACCCTGTTATTGCATAATTATCAGGGAAAGTTTGTAGTCTCTTTGCTTCAAAAATTGTATAATACCTTACTTCTCCTGTTGGTAGCTTCATCATATTCTCACCGCCAGGAACGCCGTGATTACCCGCCTTAATAGTCTTCGAGGGCTCATCGATGGGGCTGCCTGTGTGGCCAGGGTATTCCCGGGCCCCCTTTCTCTCTAAATGTTCGTTAGGATAATAGAACAATCCATTTTCTTCAGGAATATCCTGCAAGGCATCACGAATAGTTCTCCACGGCAACAACGATGGAGCAAATAACCCATATTTTTTGATTAACGACTCCTTCATGGCCGGAAACGACTTATACTCCTCATTTGAAGGAAAAATATTATGCGTCGACCAATACGACTCTGTAACATATTTTTCCCATAATAACGAATCCAAGCTATGCGTCTGCGCAGGGAATTTCCAACTTAGGCCCAAGTCTTTACGAATGCCAACAATTATAATGCGTTCACGTTTTTGTGGCACCCCGTAATCTGCCGCATTAACCAAAGTCAGCGATACATCGTATTTCAGTCCATGATATTGTCCGCTGTCGAGTTTCTTCAAAGTCAAATAATGCTCTTGCCAACTCAAATCGGCCGATACAAACTCGGGATACCTCAACTGTAATAAAATATATTGCAGATAATCATTAAACGAGGCTCGTAAAAGACCCTTTACATTCTCAAATACAAAAGCTTTGGGAGCAAGTTCACGTATCGAGCGTATAGCCTCGGGGAACATATCCCTCTGGTCATCAAAACCTTTTGCTTTACCTCCGATAGAAAACGGCTGGCAAGGCGGTCCACCGGCAATAAAATCAATCGACGATAGATTTTTAAAATTGAAATTCCTTATATCACCTTCGTGTACCAAGTCTGAGGCATAGTTATGTCGCAGAGTTTCGCAGGCATCACTATTCCATTCCACAAAAACATTATGTGAAATGCCCGACAAACTCAGTCCGGTAGCCAAACCGCCCGCTCCCGAAAATATTTCTATGCCATTTATCATTAATGATACACCTGAAAGTAATTAGCAATTTTTTGTTTCAAAATTTCTATGTCAACTAACGACAGTGCGCACTTTCTTGCCCACTCACGACCGGGATGCAACACATCCCATTCGGATATTTCCTGATTATAACGGCCTCTGCCCGGGTCATGATTTCCGAAACCGTCTATCAGACAATTCCATAAAGGCTGATAATGCCTAATTTGTGCCCGATCCACAGGCCCAATCCGTTTTTTTAGTTAGGGGGGGGGGGTGGGGTGT
>VSPF01000218.1 GCA_009775195.1 Muribaculaceae bacterium | reverse complement strand
TGCTAAATCAATAAATAACGGGGAATTTACTAAATTTGTACTCTGAAAAACTAATAATATGATAAGAATAATAAAATGTACTCCGGCGAAATATCAGATGCTCATCGCGATATGGGAACGGTCGGTACGAGCCACGCATAAATTTTTACCGGGAGAGGTAATAGATGGCATCAAACAGGTCTTGGCGACGGATTATCTGCCCATGGTCGATATATATGTCCTCGAAGCCGACGGGGTACTTTCCGGATTTATAGGGCTGTCAGGATGCAAGATAGAGATGCTGTTCATCGACACAGACTGCATAGGCAAAGGCTATGGCTCGATGCTGATAGATTATGCCAAACAACATGGGGCATATTTAGTTGATGTGAACGAACAAAACGAAACTGCAATGAATTTCTATATCGCAAAGGGATTTAAGATAATCAGTCGCGACGAAAAAGACGAAGCCGGACGCCCCTTCCCTATTTTACATATGACTTTATGATTACCGCTCCCGGCGTTTGGGCTTGCGCGGTGTAAATGCCTGGAGTTTGCGCCTGATGACGTCCTTTGGAGTCTTTGGATTCTCGTAAACGAGATTCATTATAAAGTCGTTGTACGGACGCAAGTCATCGTCTGGACCCAGGCCCTTGATTTTGCGGATACGTGCCTGTGGTAGCGGCTGGCGGTAGGTGAACATCGACGTATGCTGCCGGTCGAGTTCGGCCGATGCGCGGCGAATGGCTTCGACCTGCTCCGGCATACCGTGACCGGGGGCAAAAGAACGGTTATCCGCATCAATAAGCGTCAAAAGGCGATTCATGCGGTCATGCGTAGCACAAAGATGTTGAAGTCGGCGCAACGCGGCCGGAGTCATCTTTTCGGCGCGAGGGCCCCAGTCTTTGGCTGCTTTCTGGTTTGCGACAAGGAAAATCACCCTGTCGACAAAGGCCGATTCATAGCGCAGACGCCTCAAGGCACTGTTAATCAGCCCGCGACCGCGATGTTCATGACCGGAAAAATGTATGCGCCCGTCGCGCCCGATGTTAGAACCGACGGTCTTGCCCATCTCGTGCACCAGCGCGGCCATGCGCAACACCGGGACCGGCGGCATCTTGTCGAGCACGGCCATTGTGTGTACCCACACGGTGCCAAGGTGGCTGTCGTTCTGCTGCAGGTCGAACATCGGCACCAGCTCGGGCATGACGTATGGCATCGCGCCTATGTCGCGAAGCATATCCATTGCCTTTACAGGGTGCGGGCCGTTGAGCATCTTGTCGAACTCGGCCTGCATTCGTTCTTTCTTTACTATGGAAAGGCGCTCCACGTTTGCCTTCATGCCCCGGTACGTATCCGGGTCAATGTACCAGTCATAACGGGCGGCAAGGCGCACGGCACGGAGTATGCGCACAGGGTCGTCGTCGAAAGTCGTGTCGGGATTATCGGGCGTGCGGATTATGTGATGCTCTATGTCGTCGACGCTACAGCCCAGTATGTCGAGCACACGCTGCTCGGTGATATCGTAGTAAAGGGCATTGATTGTGAGGTCGCGGCGGCGACAATCCGACTCTATGCTGCCAAACACGACCGTAGGGTCGCGGCTCGTAGAGTCGGTATATTTTTCGGCGCGTGTCTGCACGATTTCAATCTCGTCGTTGGGAAATTCGGTAAGGCGCAACATCGCCGTGCCGAAAGCCGGAAAACGGACCGGTTCTTTCACGGCAAGACCGCGCTCGTAGAGCCAGTCGGCAAAGGCAATGCCCCCGTCGGGCAGCGACACTGCCAGGTCAACGTCCTTGATTTCGCAGCCTATTATCTCGTCGCGGCAGCAGCCCCCCACGGCATAGAGGTGGCCCTGCCACGGCGTACCGTCAATCAGACGGTGCAGGTATGAGAGTATATCGTGATAATGCTCGGTTGTCATGAGGGGTCTCCAAGTATGATTTCGCCGAAGAACTCGGGGCGGTGGAAATCCGGCTTTTCAGTGGCGATTGGCGACCAGCTAAGGTAATACGGCGGACGGGCAGCATCGCTGCACACCTGGAAGTTGGCCTTCAACACCATACCTGGCTCGGGCTCGACGCCTATAAGCCTCCACGGGATTGTCACAGTAAGTATCCATGTATCGTCTTCGAGGTCGTAGAACTCGAAAGGCTCGTCGGCTCGATAGACAGCCTCGCGCTTAATCGATGCAATCTCGTCGGCGGTAAGATGCTCTGCATCGGCTCGGCCATAACGACGCGAGGCATTGACATAGCCAAGTATGTTGAACTCGAAGTTGATGTAGCGGCCGTCGCCGGGGGGCTGTACGAAAAATTCCACACAAGAGTCCTGGCAGACAGCCTCCTGGTTGGCGAAGTGATTGCAAATCAGGGGTGCGCCCTTAGTGGTGAATATGATTTGCACGGCATCGTTATTATAGCTTATAACGAACGAGGCATCCACGCCGGCGCGCAAGCCGGGCCATCCATTGTCGCAAGCGATTTTGTGAGAAGGGTCGCCGTACTGTCGCACCCAGTCGGGGTCGGCCACAAACGGCACTGTGAGAGTCTTGCAGTCCATAAGGTCAGAAATGTTTATCAAGCAGGGCCATCACCACGCCCAGGACAGCCATACCCATCAATACCAGGGCTATGATACGGTTGATAAGTTTGAGCGAACGCACATTGATACGCTTGCCAAGGTGGCTGACCAACGAAGTCACTCCGTACCACCACAGCAATGCCCCGCCAAAGATGGTGGTATAGGCTATGATATGGTGGTGAATCTCAAACTCGGGCAGTATGAAGTTGAAACGCGCGAATAACCCTATTATGAAGAAGAGTATAAGTGGGTTAGAAAAGGTTAGTAAAAAGCCGGTTGCAAAGTCGCTCCAATAATTCGAAGCTACGGGCACCGCCGTCTTGAGTGCCCTGGTGGGATTTTTGCGATAGAGGTATAGGCCGAAAGCCGCCAGCACCATGCTGCCTATTATCTGTATCCACAACTGGTGGGCATCGATAAAGTCCATGATAAAGCTGAGGCAGAAACCTGTCAGCAGACAATAAATCAGGTCGCTCAGGGCTGCACCGACACCGGTAAAGAAGGCCGGCCAACGCCCCTTGCTGAGTGTGCGCTGTATCACCAACATGCCTATAGGCCCCATGGGTGCCGATATCAGGGCACCTATGGCTATGCCTCGGGGTAAGATGTACAGTATCTGTTCCATATCGCAAAATCATAGCAAAAATAGCAAAATTATTCTCAACCCACAAATTTTTCTTTATATGCCGGAAATAAAAAAAGGAACCCTCACGGGTCCCTTTTTTCATTCAGGTTCGATTATTCTCCTACTAATTCCTATTATAGGACTACTTTTTCAGATTTACCGTCGGGTGTCACGCGAATCAGCATCATGCCCTTTTCGGGATTGACGATGCGCACACCCTGCAGGTTGAAGTATTTTAC
>VSPF01000217.1 GCA_009775195.1 Muribaculaceae bacterium | reverse complement strand
GCTCGGCTCCCCATAGTGGTGACTATCGTAATCATAGTATTGGCAATGGCCGGTCTTTGGCGACGATGTTCGACTTCGACCTCGACACTGGCCAATGATTTTGTCAAGCCGGCCGGCGACACCCTTTCGGTGGCAATCGAGATGTCGCCTCTGACATATACATTGAGCAATGACACCCCAAGGGGCTTCGATTATGAAATCTTACGCGATATGACAGCGGCGCACGGCGTGGTGCCGAAATTTTATCCGGTTAGCGAACTTGCAACGGCATTCCAGGGACTCTACGACGGCGAGTTCGATGTCGTGGTCGCCTCGATGCCTTCGACCAGTGCGCTCAAAGAATACTTTCCGCTGACCGACGCCGTGTATATCGACAAGCAGGTATTGGTGCAACTCGGCGACTCGACATCGGACAAGTATATCAAATCGCAGGAGCAACTTATCGGTGATACAGTGTGGATTGCCGAGGGGTCGCCATTCAGGACCCGTCTCGCAAATATGACTCGCGAACTCGGCGACAGCATACATGTGGCCACAAAGAGCGGCTATTCGGCCGAACACCTCACCATCATGACTGCCATGGGTGAAATACCTCGTGCCGTGGTCGGCGAGGCCGTGGCAAAACGTATTGCTACCGATTATCCGTCGCTCGATATCTCTACTCCTATATCATTGAGCCAGTTTCAGTGCTGGGCGGTTGCCCCGGGCGATTCTACCCTTCTCGACTCGCTCAATACATGGCTCGAAGAATTCAGGGCAACTCCGACATTTGAGAAACTTGCCGAGCAATATCTCGGCAGATAGCCTGGCTAAAAACCCTTTTCGCTCGAGAAGCTGAATCGGATTTTGGGAAAGTCGTTCTGCGCCATTGTCAGCACGAATTGCGAATCGGCCAGGAACACGTCGCGGCCTTCGCGGTCGACTGCCATAAACTGGTGCTTGCGTTTCTTGAAGGCTTCGAGCGCGTCGGCATCCTCGCTCTCTATCCAGCAGGCTTTGTACATCGACATCGGTTCCCATCGGCATTGTGCTCCGTATTCGTGCAGCAGGCGGTATTGTATTACTTCGAATTGAAGCTGGCCTACAGTGCCGATAACCTTGCGGCCGTTGAACTGGTGTATGAATAGCTGGGCCACGCCCTCGTCCATAAGCTGCTGTATGCCTTTTTCGAGCTGCTTTGCCTTCATCGGGTCGGCATTCTCGATATACATGAACATCTCGGGCGAGAAACTCGGCAGGCCCTTATAGTGAATTTCTTCGCCTTCGGTCAGTGTGTCGCCGATTTTGAAGTTGCCTGTATCGGGTATGCCGACAATGTCGCCGGGGTAAGCCTCGTCGACAATGCTTTTTTTCTGGGCCATAAAGGCCGTCGGGGCAGCGAAGCGCAAAGTTTTGCCTGTGCGTATCTGCTTGTATGGCGCATTGCGTTCGAAACGGCCCGAGCATACTTTGACAAAGGCGATGCAACTGCGGTGGTTGGGGTCCATGTTGGCATGGATTTTGAACACAAATCCGCTGAAGTGTTCCTCTTCGGGTTTTACTGTGCGTTCGAGTGCCTCGATGGGTCGGGGCGACGGGGCGATTTTGACAAAGCAGTCGAGCAGTTCCTTGACACCGAATGTGTTGAGGGCCGAACCGAAAAACACTGGCGCGAGTTTGCCTGCAAGATATTGGTCTACATCGAAATCGGGATATACTCCCTCGATAAGTTCGAGGTCGTCGCGTAGCTGGCGCGCGTCTTGTTCGCCGACGGCGGCATCAATCCGGGGGTCGTCGACATTGTCAATCTCTACACGCTCGGTCGCCTTTTGCTTGTCGGGAGTGAAAAGGTCGATTGCGTGTTCATATATATTATATACGCCCTTGAACTTAGCCCCAATGTTTATCGGCCATGATAAGGGGCGGACGGCAATCTTGAGTTCGGCCTCGAGTTCGTCAAGTATTTCGAAGGGGTCGCGGCCTTCGCGGTCGAGTTTATTGACAAATATTATGACGGGGGTGTTGCGCATACGGCACACTTCCATCAGCTTGCGGGTCTGGGTCTCGACACCTTTGGCAACATCGACGACTATGATAACGCTATCGACAGCAGTTAGTGTGCGGTATGTGTCCTCGGCAAAGTCCTGGTGGCCCGGGGTGTCGAGGATATTGATTTTATAGTCCCCGTAATTGAAGCCCATAACCGAAGTCGCTACCGATATGCCACGCTGCTTTTCGATTTCCATCCAGTCGCTGGTAGCAGTTTTTTTGATTTTGTTACTCTTCACGGCACCTGCGATATGTATGGCACCGCCAAAGAGCAGCAGTTTTTCTGTCAGTGTGGTCTTGCCGGCATCAGGGTGCGAGATGATGGCAAATGTGCGGCGGCGGCTTATTTCGTCTTGTAGTGTGGCCATTTAGGGTTTAAAGTTTAGGGTTTAAAGTTTAGGGTTAAGGTTTAAATTATATTTCGTCGTGGTTCAAACTGTGTCGAGACTGCGCGTGCACGACATCTTTTTAACTTTTAAACCATAACCTATAAACTTCAATTTACGCTTGCGGAAATTGAATTATATATCGTTGAGGCGGTCAAGGCATCGACGCAGTGATGCGTGCCAGTGTGGTATCCTGATACCGTATGTTGCTTTTATTTTAGATTTGTCGAGTACGGAGAAGTGCGGGCGCGTGGCTGCCTGGGGATAGTCGGACGAAGGTATAGGCGTTATTGCGGCAGCCTGGTCGGGCATACCCGCATATTCGAGGGTGGCCACGGCGAAGTCGTACCACGAAGCGACTCCTTCGTTGGAATAATGAAAAATCCCCGGAGTCCAGTGGCCCGAGAGCACTATGTCGGTTATCGCCTTTGCGAGGTCGGCGGCGTATGTCGGTGTGCCTATCTGGTCTGCTACGATACGTAGGGGGGCACCCTTGCGCCCGAGTTCGAGCATGGTCTTTACGAAGTTGTGACCGTGCGGCGAGTATAGCCATCCGGTGCGGATAATCATGCTGTCGGGGGCCAGGCCGATGAGGGCGGTCTCGCCTTTGCGCTTGGTGACGCCGTAGACCGACAGGGGCTCGGGTTTGTCGATTTCGCGGTAGGGGCGGCAGGAGTTGCCGTCGAATACGTAGTCGGTAGATATATGTATAATCTTGAAACCGGATTCGTCGGCAAGCCTGGCAATATTTGACACTGCGTCGACATTTGCTGCCGAGCATTGCATTTTTTCTTCTTCGGCGCGGTCTACGGCGGTATATGCGGCGCAGTTTATTACATGGCTGAAATCACCGGCACGTAGAAATGTCTCGACAGCCTGGCGGTCAGTCAGGTCGAGATTGTCGATATCGATAAATACGGCACAACCGGGTGCGCGGTTGTCGAGTTCGCGATGCAGTTCGCGGCCAAGCTGGCCGTTACTTCCTGTGACGAGTATTTTCATGCTTTTTGTTTTGCGGTTGCAAAGTTACAAAAAAAGCCATATATAGCCAAACGTGGCGAGGCTGCTAATCGTGATGCAGAGTCAACTGGCAAGTGCAAAATTAGTGTAATCTTCGGAAGAATTCAACTTTTGGATTTGAAAAGCCTAAT
>VSPF01000216.1 GCA_009775195.1 Muribaculaceae bacterium | reverse complement strand
GACGCTGCGCCTATCATGGCGTTGAGTTTGCCAGGCTCGGCTATCCATTCGTGCTTGGTGTCGTCGAAAAATTTAAGGTCCTGAGGAGTGATTGTGAAGGTGACTTCTTTTGTCTGGCCGGGGGCAAGTGTGATTTTCTTGAACCTTTTGAGTTCTTTTATCGGACGAGGAAGCGAGGATTTTTCGTCTTGAATATATAGCTGGACTATTGTCAAACGTAGTGTAGCTCAATCCATATCCAAATGGGAAAAGTGCCGGTATTTTCTTTACATCATGCCAACGATAGCCAACAAATATGTCCTCGAGATATTCTTGCCGAGGGTCGTTACCGGCACTGACATCAGCACCTTTAAGGTCGGCAACTGCATTTCCGGCGCTGGTCACCTCTATGCCGGGATATGACACTTCTCCAATGTGATGGGCGCCATTGTCTTCGAGCTTTTTAGGAAATGAGAAAGGTAGTTTGCCACTCGGGTTAACCCTACCTGAAATAACGTCGGCCATCGACGGGCCAATCATAGTGCCGAGATACCAGCTTTGCAGCACAGCTGGCACTTTATCGAGCCAAGGCATTGCGTAAGCATTTCCCGAAATATTAGCCACTATCAGATTATGATTGACTGCCGCAAGTTCTTCAATCAGTTTATCCTGGCTCCACGGAAGGTTGTACTCGCGCCGGTCGGTAGATTCACAATCCTGAAACCCATTTTTGTTGAGGCCACCTATATAATGAAAGAGCCGTGGCCGTTTGCGATAAATATTGCCTCGAACATCTCGATGTTGAAAATTTTTAGTAATTTTGCAGACAGTTTAAACAATTAAGTTACTAAGATGAAATTACTCGAAGGAAAAACCGCCCTCATCACCGGCGCGGCACGCGGCATCGGCAAAGCCCTCGCCCTGCGTTTTGCCCAGGAGGGTGCCAATATCGCGTTTACCGACCTCGTTATAGATGAAAACGGCAAAGCCACAGAAGCCGAAATTGCAGCATGTGGCGTAAAATGCAAAGGTTACGCTTCAAACGCGGCAGACTTCGCCCAGACAGAAGAAGTTGTCAAAGAGGTCGTTGCTGATTTCGGCCGTATCGATATCCTTGTCAACAATGCCGGTATCACAAAAGACGGCCTTATGATGCGCATGACCGAGTCGCAGTGGGACGCAGTCATAGCCGTCAACCTCAAGAGTGCCTTCAACTTTATCCACGCCGTGCTCCCCATCATGATGCGTCAGCGTGGCGGCTCTATAATCAACATGGCATCGGTAGTGGGCGTACACGGCAATGCGGGACAGGCCAACTATGCTGCCTCAAAGGCCGGCCTCATAGCCTTGGCCAAGAGTATCGCACAGGAAGTAGGCTCACGCGGCATCCGCGCCAACGCTATCGCCCCCGGCTTTATCGAAACAGCCATGACGGCCGCCCTACCCGACAATGTGCGCGAAGAGTGGGTAAAGAAAATACCCCTGCGCCGTGGCGGCAAGGTCGACGACATCGCCGATGTTGCAACATTCCTTGCCTCTGACATGTCGAGCTACGTCACCGGCCAGGTTATCCAGGTCGACGGCGGCATGAATATGTAATCAACGTACCCATAATAAAAAATCAGCGGATAGGGGGCAACCCCTATCCGCTGATTTTTTATATTTAGCGGCATTAGCCCTCAATGCGCTCCATAAATGCTTTGCGGTAGCTGTCAGAAATGGGTATCGCGCGGCCAAGCATGATGATGCAGTTGCGCTCGATGACCCTGACCTTGTCGAGATTGACAATAAACGACCTGTGAACACGCATAAAATTAGCCGACGGAAGACCGTCTTCGAGACTCTTTATGCTCATCAGCGACAAGACAGCCTTGGCTTCGCCCGAAATATAAATCTTCACATAGTCCTTCAGACCTTCTATAAACTCGATATCGCCAAACGGTATCCTGAGCAGGCGGTACTCGCTCTTCACCAACAAGTGTCCGCCGGGCTGTATTCGACTCTCGGCCGGGGTAAGGTCGCGAAGTGCGCGGGTGGCCGATTCGAGAAATTCCTCATAACTGACCGGTTTCAACAGATAATCGAGGGCACCGACCCTAAAGCCTTCGACCGCGTGGTCTGAATATGCGGTCGTAAAAACCACCCTCACCCCCGGGGGCAACATCCGCGCCACCTGCATACCCGAAAGCCGGGGCATTTTAATGTCGAGATATACAAGCTCGATATTGCCTTTGGCCATAATATCGAGGGCTTCCTCGGCTGTATGCACCTCTCCTGCAAGATGAAGAAACGGCGTACGCTCGACATATGAGCGAATTAAAGCGGCTGCAAGTGGCTCGTCGTCAACAACGAGAGTTTCAATCATTTGTGTCATAGCGGTATACGTAGTGTGGCATTATACGAATGTCCATCAGATGTGGTACTGAGCGACGCCCTGCCGCCATAGATGAGCGAAAGCCGTCGGCGCAGGTTCGCAAGGCCGATACCGGAGTTCGGCCGGTCGGAGGTAACGGCGGTGGCGGTATAAGTGTTAGAAGTCGTACACACGACGTCGCCCCCATCAATATATATATTTATATCGATAGGCGTATCATCATCGCCGGTCACACCATATTTAAACGCATTTTCGACCAATGGGATAAACAGCAGCGGGGGCACATTGTCGCCGCCGTGGTCTTCGAGACTGATGCTCAACCGTGCTTCCCTGCCGGCGAGACGCAACCGCATCAGCGTTACATAGTTTTCGATAAAATCAGCCTCCTGGTCGAGGTGTACGCGCGACTCGTCCTCATAAAGCATATAGCGTAACAAGCCGGAGAGGCGATGCACAGCTCCTTGCGCTTTATCGGGGGCGACCGAAATAAGTGCGTAAATGGTATTTAGCGTATTAAATAGAAAATGTGGATTGAGCTGGCTTTTAAGATTATCAAGTTCGACTGCGCGCTGGTCGGCAAGAAGTTCCTGGCGCTGCCGCTGGAAATCTTTCCATTTCGACGACAGTCTCAGAGCGACAGCCAGGGCTATGGTGAGGACAAGCATCACTATGTCGCGCAAGAAAAACGAAGCCGTCTTGAGCAACACATAATGCTCGGGCTGCGGACGGCGCGCCTTGCGCGGAGGAGTCGGGAACCATACGTTTGATGCAATCCAGCACAAGACAAGACATGCGATAATAAGTGCGATATTGGCCGCGATGAATATGCCTATCTTACGCCTGTCGTTGCCCAAGACAAGTGTGCGGTCTATAACCCACAGATAGTTGATATAGAACACTGCAATATAGACAAGCGTCTTGAAATAGAAACCGGGATAGAAAACGAAACTATGCCTATGCGGTATGGCTATGGCCATCATAACCTCGGGCAATATAAAGAGTATGATGATAAAAATAAGATGCGAAGCTGCATTTACCAGCTTGCCCCTACTGCCGTTTCCTTGTTCACTCATTATGTTTTTTATTTCAAAAATACAGCCATAACGGCAATAATACTCCTTATAATCGACCGACAGGCTTATTGTATCGACATTTGCAGGCAAATATACAAAATTTCTTACGAACAAAACAGCCGTGCTGCATGTATATTATAT
>VSPF01000215.1 GCA_009775195.1 Muribaculaceae bacterium | reverse complement strand
ACACATGGTCAGACGCCCTTGTTATAAGAGCCACACCAAAGGATGCGATGAAACTCCGAAAAGACAGGTTTTGAGTGCTCGCCGCCCTTTGTAATCCTCCGGCTCGAAGGCTACGACACCGAAGTGCCGTTGAGGCCCGCCATCGGTCGGCTAAGCTTGTTCTCGGTATTTCATGTAAAATTTGAAGAGTTTCCCAATCTACTTTGATGTGGTATTTCTTTGTCAAATTCGAGCGGCTCTCTTGCCTTTGGTTTTATAACACAAAATTACTGCTTAGAGTTTATCCGTGCAAATTTTTTCGCAAAAATTTTTTACATTCCCGGAAAAATAAATCAATATGCCTTGAAGTTGAAAATGGGGCGTATGATGGTGTCGATGCTGACTGTCTCGCCGATGTTGGCGATGATTTCTGCTGCCGGCTTATACACCATCGGCGACTCGTCGCGGGTTGAGTCGGTCACTGATTCTGAGTAAATCCCCTTCATCGAGGTCTCGAAGTCTTCCATCGTGATTCTCTCATAAGCCTGCGAACGACTCAGCACTCGCCCGGCCCCGTGGGGTGCCGAGCAGTTCCAGTCAGGGTTGCCTTTGCCTGTACATATCAAAGCCCCGTCGCGCATATTCAGGGGTATGATGCAGCGTTCTCCTTTTGCTGCGGATATCGAGCCCTTGCGGATTATGTTGTCGTCGCTTATGTAATTGTGGACTGACTCGAACTCCTCAAGGACTTCTATGCCGGGAAAGAACCGTAAGAGCAACAACGATATGAGTTTGCGGTTGAGCACGGCCCAACACTGACACAGGCGCATGTCGTGGAGATACTGTAGCCTTGCCTCGCCCTCTACATAGCAGAGCGCGGCCGGGAGTGACGGCTCTGCCTTTTCTTGCTCCCTGCGCATCTTCTTGATGACGCTTTGCAGCTCTGACCGGCGCCCGGCAGCCTTATACTCGTCGATTGTCTGCCTTATGGTTCTCTCAAACTCGTCGGCCCCGGGTGTCATGTGCCTCACAGCCTTGGCCTGATATATGTCGGCAACTTGTTTGCCGAGGTTGCGCGAACCGGTGTGGATAACGAGATATACATAGCCTTCGTCGTCCTTGTCAAGCTCTATGAAGTGATTGCCTCCGCCAAGGGTGCCGATAGCTTTGTTGATGCGGGCCGAGTCTTTCAAGTCGCGGTAGCAATAAAGGCCGGTCACGAGCTGTTTGGCCTCGCGATAGATTTCCATTTCCTCGCCTACGAGTGGCTTGAAGCCAAATCGTTCTTCACGCACAATCATGCCCGACGGTATGTTGCCGCGTATATGCTCGTGTAGGGCGTGGTAGTCGATGCCGCCGAGTTTGCCGAGATTGAGTATACGCATGCCGCAGCCGATGTCTACGCCGACAATGTTGGGTATAACTTTCTCGCCAAGGTTGCCCGTGAAACCAATCACGCAGCCTGCCCCGGCATGAACGTCGGGCATTATGCGGATTTTCTTGTCGGAAAATACGTCTATCGAGATTAAAGTCTTGATTTGCTCCAACGCACCGTCCTCGATGTTGTCGGTGAATATCTTCACATCATAACCGTCAATTGTCTTCATAAGATTTACGGCATTTCGCCGCCTTCGTTAGTTAAACATGATGCAAAGTTAGATAGGCGTTGCGCAATCATTTTGCGCACTGGCGAAAATTTTTAATTTTTTCGTTATGAAATAGCTGACGGTTATGTGTCGTATTGTTTCGAAGCGTTGGCAACGCACTTGGCGATGCGGTCTCTGAAGCCGGGTGGCGATATGACCTCGACATGTTCGCCATAGCCGAGTATGAGGCGTTCGAGTTCGTTGTTGACTACCACCTTGAGCGATAGCTCTATGCTGCCGTCGGGGAAACGTTGCTCGGTTCTTTGCGACTTGTGAAATGGCTTTGATTCTACGTATGGTGCCTGGTGCCGGTCAACCTTGATTATTATTTGCCGCGCTTTATCGCCGATTTGCTTCGTAACACCGATTGTGTCGTCAAAGAAATGCTCCGGGTCGAAGTCGACACACTTCCTGAACGGATGTTCATTATCCAACACAACCGAGTGTATGCGGTCGAGGGCGAATATATTGACCTGTGGGGAACGATTTGTCGACTTTTCGCAGATGAGGAACCAACGGTTCCGATATTCTTTTAAGAGATAGGGGTAAACCACGATGGCCTTGGGTTGTCGGGACTTGAACGACTGATATTCGATGGCAATTGTCTGCTGTTTTCTCACCGCATCATAAATCGTCCCGATAAATTGCGCACCCTTATATCCGGCCACGTGTTCCAGGTCCATTGCCGGTGTGGTAGAACCAGTCTGACGAGAAATCTGCTCGTTGAGCTTGCTGATTATGTCAATCGATGAGGCTAACTGTGGAAAACCCTGTAGTTGCCGCAGTATGTCGAGTGCCGAGTTTAGGGCATCGAGTCCTTCGTCGTTGAGTGGCAGATGGGTGATACTGTAATCCGGGTCCTCGTATTCGTAATATTTATTATCCCTGACGACAATCGGGGCATTATAACCGAGGCGGTCGCTACGCATCAGTGCAAGGTCGTTTTGAAACGTGCGTCGGCTTACAGGATTGCTACGCCCCTCATATTCGGCCAGCGCATCTGTGCAGGCGTCAATCAAGTCGTTGATAGTCCAGCGCCGGTAATGATTTTGCAGGCACTTGTCTATCGTTGAAATTCTGATAAGTGTGGCTCGGTTGAGAGGCATGGCAGGGAAATCATTATATTATATGTCCCTCATTTGCGGTGTCTCGATTTCAGATGTGATTTTGAGAACTTCTGATTTTAATAAGGGAAGATGATTTATAACGATAGACCAAACCATATCATGACTGACACTATCGTAACCGTGAATCATATAGTTGCGGGTGTCAACAATTTTTCTTGCCTTTGTAATTGGGATATCGGGGGCGATTTTGAGCAATTTATTCGTAGCTTCTCCTATGATAGATATATTCATTTGTATTGCACGTTGCATCATAGGGGTGTTACAATACACATCAAACCTCCGAGGTAATGTATTGAAGTATGACTCAATTTGTTCGATTGACTCTAAAATATCATTGAGATATTTTATAATTAATGTATTAGCCATAAATCAATTTTCGAGTTTCATTAAGTTCTTGCCTGAAATAGGGGTTGCGAACGGCTGTATCTTCTGTGATATCTACCTTATGGCCGAAGAGGTCTTCAAGCGCATATTGGAAATCGAAAAAGTTATCGGCATAATCAAGCAGGCCTATCTTGCTTTTGTCAAAATCTACACAAAAATCTATATCGCTCTCTGGTCGGAAACGACTTGTAAGGATAGAACCGAATACCCATAACTTTCGAACATGAAATCTTCGGCATAGTTCTATGATTTTGTTGATGTTCAGTTCGATAAGTTTCATGCAGACCAGACTTGAGGGGGTTGTTAATGTAAATAATATAGCATAACACCCCAACAGGCCTAATGGTCTGTTAGGGTGACCTGTTGTCGGGGTGACAGGATTCGAACCTGCGACCACCTGGTCCCAAACCAGGTGCGCTACCGGACTGCGCTACGCCCCG
>VSPF01000214.1 GCA_009775195.1 Muribaculaceae bacterium | reverse complement strand
TCAGAGGTGTATAACCGACCGCTGGGGGATTGGGGTCATCGGGCTTGTTGGGGTCATCGGGGTCTTCCTTGGGGTCTTCCTTGCCCGGGCGTTCGCCGTCAATCACTTCTTCTTCGTAAGTCACGTTGCCGTCGATGTCGCGGTCGGTATAGCTTGCGTCGATGTCGATACCGCCGACGTTTACATCACCGCTCGGTTGGGGCGGTTGCGGGCCGTTTTTGGTCTTGAACACGATGTCGCGGTACTGGCCGGCCTCGATGTCGGTGAAGGGGAAGTTTTCTTCAACCACGCTGTTGCCAAGGGTGCCTTTAAACTTGACAATCATGGTGTTTGAGCCATCGACAGCTTCGAAGTAGCCGGCACGTGTTTCATTTTTGCCATATACCAGTTCGCCCTCGTCGTTGGCGATGACTGTAAATGTTGCATCGTCGGAGAGCAGGGCCTTGAGGTCGTCTTCGACAGTGATGGTCACTTTGATAGACGAGAAGTGGCAAGTCACAGCTTCGACCTGGGTAATTTGGTTGGGCTTGATGCTAAATGTCTGACTGCCTTTAAAGTAAGGTTTCTCCCACTCGGCCTTGGCAACCTTGTGCGATTCGACCTCGATGCGGTAGTCGCCTTTCTCGAGGGCTACGATTTCGGGCATGGTACCGTATGTCCACGAGTTGACGGGCGTGGTCTCGCCGGTTTTGTAAACTTCTATTATATACGATGCGTCGGGCTCGTCGGCACGGCTTTGCTCGTTTTTGACGAGCTTTTCGGCATCGTCGTTTATGATTTGTACGGAGCTGAGGTCGAGCTTGCCCTCGTCGCCTACAGGCGGTGTCCAGTTGCCGTCGCACGATGTTGCCATCATGGCTGCAACAATAGCCGCCGTTGTCAATATATTGTTTTTCATTTCTTTGCGTTAGTAGATTAATTCAATATCGTCGATATAGAGTTGCGAACCCATATATGTGCCACGGCTAAGGTTTGCCCTGCCTGGGCCCGAGAAGTTGTCGTTGGTCCTTTTTAGGTATTCCATGTCATATGAAGATATGAATTTCACATATATTTTCGTCGCTTTCGAAGTGCCGAACGGGTAATCTAAAGTAATGTTTTTTTGCTGATAAGAAGCACTTGCATCGAGATATATTGTCTGAGATGCAATAGTGCCGTTGTCGTTTGAGATTAATATTTCGGCAAGTCCTTTGTCTGATGAGTTTTTGGGGCTGTATTTATACCAAAATGATAAACTTGATGGGCGGCTGTTAAATGCTATACCACAATCGAGGTCGGTTGTCGTTATAGGGCCTGCACTCGTGTCGTTGGTCTTATTTTCGTCACCGCTATATCCAGAGGGTCGTGTTGTCCTTGTCGACCCTAAATGCAGAAGGCCGGCGTCTGTATATTTGCAAATTCCTTTACCGAGAAGGCCGCTACCAACGGCTTTATCACTGACTGCTGTGTTTCCGCTACCCCATCCGACATTGCGTATAAGTGCGGCTTTGCCGGAGTGAGAGTCATCGGTTTGTATGGTTCCAGAAACGCGGCAGTAGCCATAATTTGAACCTTGACTTGTGGTCATTTTATTGTTTGTGCCCCAGCCCTGGAATACGACATTTTCCCAGTGGCTTTCACTACCGTCGTATGTCACATCAGCATCGAGGTTTCCATTAGGTATCTGTGCATCAGCCTCGGCATTGAGTGTGATGGGTCGGCATACATCGTCGCCGATTGCTACTTTCACGCGGTTGGCGGCGCCGGGGGTGAGACCTTCGATAACGAAGTACGAGCCTTTGTTGGTGGCTTTTACCTCGCGGTAGTCGGCATCGTCGGGACCTTTAACGAGGAACTTTGCTGCCGAGAGGTCGGGTGTCGTTCCGTCGGTGCCGGCAACGGTCACATATGCGTGTGTGGCGTAAGTGTCGTTGTCGTTACCGGCTATCTTAAAATTTGCCTGGTCTACGGTGCATTTGCTCGACACGCCGCCACAGCTTGCTGTCAGGGCGAGGGCTTCGTCGAGTGTGGGCGTGGTAATGGTGACGATATAGCTGTTCATGGCGCGGCTGGCGGCCTCTATGTCGACAATCTCGAGGTTACGCTGCATACCGCTGGCGGCATGTACGTAGCTAAATTTGACCAGGTCGCGCACCTGCTGTGCCGTGCCGTTGAATTCGAGCGACACGCGCAGGTTCTCGCCGGGCACGTAGTTGTCGAGCTTGTTGAGCACCAGGTTTGGCGACTCGGCGCGTACGGTCAGGGTCAGGGGGTCGCTGACGCGGTTGAGGGCGTCGGTGACGGTGACGCTAAACGTGCTCACTGGGTTGTCGGCATTTGCCGCGATGTTGGCCAGGACGCCCGAGAAGTCGATTACAGCCATTTTATCGGGCTGCTTCCACAGGCCGATTGCACTGAGACCGAGTTCTACAACCTTGGCATCGCGGTTGTTGAGCAGCTCTACCTCGGCAGGCCAACCCTTAGCGATAAGCGAAGCCGACTCGGTGCGCATGGTCACGCTCTTGAGGCCGGCCATAGCGATGATGTTCATCGTAGGCTTGGCATCGGTGCCGAAGCCGGCGATAAACTCAATCTGGCTTGCGGGGTCGAAGCCGTTGGCTGTGAGTGCGGGTGCCGGGGCCGAGAGCAATTCCTCGCTCAGGTCGATTTCGACAGTCTCGGTAGCAAGCGACTCGTCGAAGGTTACCACGAGTGTGGCGCTGCCGGTTTCTCCGCCGTTGACGTCGACGTGTACCATATAATTATATCCGGCTTCGGCTGTTACGGTCGCAACCTTGAAGTTTGCCTTGGTCGATGCCGGGGTGGTGGCTTCGACATTGAGTGTCACTTGGCCGGGTGCTACGTAGACGGGGCGGGTCTCGTCGGCGGGTACGGCAATGGTGTTTGTCGCCGTCACGTACTCGGCGCTGTAGGCCTGCATATAGTTCTTGAAAGCCTCAGAATAATCGAGAGTGAACATTGCATTGGCCGGGGTAGCCGTCAGTGCCACCTGGGTGGTCTGGCCGTCGGCGACGCTTATTGCCTGGCTTCCGGCAAAGGCCGGTTTTTCAAAGCCTTCGTTGGACGGGTCGCCGTAGAAAGCCTCTACGGTGTACTCGCCGACCGAAAAAGTCTGCTTAGTGTCGAAGTCTGCCAGCTTGTCCCATGTTTTTTGGAAAGAGCCGTCTTTCTTTGCGATGCGGAGCGATAAATCGTCCTTGGTGACGTCTGTCACCTCTGCCCTCGACATCGCACGCGAGGTGACCGCCTCGGTGTCGATGTTGACCGTGGGCATAATCCGACCTTCGCCGCTGCCAAATCCGCCTGCCTCTTCCGAGCACGACGGCGCAAGCGCTGCAAGCGAAATCATACTTAGCCCAATAATGGCTGTCTTTTGTTTCATGTGATTGGTTTATTTAGTTATTGTAAATTCGAATTGGTGTAAAAAACTGGCGTATTGCTTTAATAATTAAAGCATTGCCAATCTTTGGCCTCTAAACGTTAAGCAGGGTTATGTGATTGTCTGTTTATTAAACATTAGAGATTAAGTAAATTTAATGTTTATATTATGCGTGCGCGTGTCTCCTATACGTTTAAAATAGAAAAACAAA
>VSPF01000213.1 GCA_009775195.1 Muribaculaceae bacterium | reverse complement strand
CCACAACGGTTTATGCCTTTTTGCAGTCAATAGGGGGTTATAAATTCGCACCAGCCCGATTGCTTCCTGTGCGCCCAACAAGTAAATACCAATAAACATGACACATAAAAACATCTTTGCCCGACTGGCTGTTATTATCTTTGCAATGACAATTTCCTTAAATATGACAGCAGAAAACAAAAAACTTCCGGCTCCCGACACTACGGGCGGCATGCCGATGAATAGTGTTGTGGCTCAGCGCCACAGCGTGCGCGAGTTTGACCCCGCAAAAGCCGTCGACGACGCTACCTTGGGACAGCTGCTATGGATGGCTGTCGGTGTGAACCGCCCCGATGCCAAACCTTCTCGTTTTGGTGTGCCCGCAAACCGTTGCAACCCTACTGCGCTGAACTGGCAGGAAATACATGCTTATGTCTTCGGCCTCGGCGGGGTATATAAATATCTGCCTGATACTCACTCTTTGGCATTGGTAAAAGAGGGCGACCACCGCGCACTGCTTGCCGGCACTCCGGAGTTTGCGCAAGATTTTGTCATGAACGCGCCTTACACTATCTTGTTGGTTGCTGATATGGCCGAACTACCCGACGGTGAACGCACAAAGGCTATGGCCCTTGTCGACGCCGGCATTGCTTGCGAGAACATCAACCTTGCATGCACGTCGCTCGGGCTCGCCACCGTGCCTCGCGCAACGATGGACTCTGAAGCCATCTCGAAATTGCTCGGCCTTAATGCACGTCAGTTGCCTGTAATCAACAACCCCGTCGGCTACGCGGCCGAATAACTCACCGGGGCATGCCCTCGGGGTATGCCTTGTTGTATTCTTCGCATGTCAGTTTCAATTCGTCGTACCACTCGTCGCCAAACCGGCGGCGGAGCGGCCCTTCGAGAAACTGATATGCCCTGATGCCTTTGCTCCTGCCGAGTACTTCTGCGGCCTTACATATACGCCAGCGGTGCAGATTGACAGCCGTAAACCCGTCGTATTTCTTTAGCCTTACAGGATAGAGATGGCAAGATACGGGTTTCATGAAGTCGATGCGCCCCTGGCGGTATGCGTTTTCTATGGCGCAACGCCACGACCCGTCGGGTGCTACAGTGGCAAAAGCGCATAGGCCGCCTTCGACCAAGGCGGTTACTTCGTCGCCCTCGATGTCGATATAGCTCACGCCGTTTTCTTCAATCTCGCGTTTGGCCGCAGGCAGAAGGTCGTCCCAGATTTCGGGGAGTATGCGGCGTATTTCGTCGACCTCGCCCTCGGCGAGGGGAGCGCCGGCGTCGCCGTCGATGCAGCACTGACCCTTGCACGCCTCTAAGTCGCAACAAAAATATCTTTCGGCCAGGTCAAAACTCACTAATGTATCCTGTATTTCAAGCATAGTCTCTTTTATTATATTGCTGTCCTACAACCGCCGAAACCTATCAGGCGGTCATATCGTTCGCCTTTGCGGCGATGATACACGCACACCGTATATTCGTTAATCGTCTGGTATTTATCACCCTCTACACGGTCGGTAAAGCCACGCTTCGCCCCCGGCGGCACTATGAGGTACTGGTAATTATAGGCTCCCTGCTTCAAGAGCATGGCTCGTTCGTAGAGCCCCGTGGCAGGGTTATATTGCATACGGGCGTTGTCATCGAACCGCCGCTGGGTAAAATCACCGTCGAGAAAAATCATCGCCCCAGGTGAGTCGGGGTAGTCGAGCGTGAAGTGTACTACCCCGTAGTCGGCCTCGGTGTCGCTGTTGGCCGAGTTGTATTCTCGTATGAAGTAGCGGCCGTGCTGTGTCTGGTCGTATGAATACGGCTCGTCGTCGCGCCGTTGGTCGGTGTTGAGACGGTAGTGGTAATAGGGGTCGAAATATTCAATCTCGGCAACCCCCATGCCGGGATAGGTGTCGCTCACGATTTCGAAGCGGCGGTATTCGTTGCCGGCCTCGAAAATCAGCGGCTGCTGGTGTTCGTAGACCACGCTCGTGCCCTGCATCTTGAGTGGTTGGCGCAGGGCTGTCTCGTTGTCGAGGCGCCCGTTTTGGTTCAGTATCACTATCAGGTCGTTGAAGGGGTCGTCGATGTGGCCCTGCTCGGTGTCGATAGTGACCGACAACTGCTGGTGCGACTTGTTGTAGTCGATGTCGGTTTGCGACGAAGCGCCCACACGTACCGGGGCGGTTTGTTCGCTCATCATAAACCGGCATTGCAGCAAGGGCGTGTCGGGGTCGTCCTCTCGATATATCTTTAGCAGATAGTTCCCCGATAGGCGCGGATTTACCTGCTCGTTGGGGATGGTCAGAGTATAATGCACGTAATGCACCGTCGTGCCTCGCGAGAAATCATAGTTGTCAATCGTGCCCTCGTTGAAACCGTCGAGAAATTCACTGTCTACCAGGCCCGACGGCACCCACGATGCGTTGCAGTGAGTCAGCGAGTAGCGGAAGTACTCGCGGTCTTCGGCAAGGTGGTCGAAGTCTATGCGTATGCGGTCGTTGCTGCCGAGTATGGCTATTGCCGGGGCAAAGTCGTCGCCGTCGAGGCGCACTTGTAGCGATTTTATGCGCTCGTCGAATACCCCTGTCATCGTGTCGGAGCGCCTTTGGCCCGAAACAATCAATGGCAGGCACGCCAATATCAGCATCAGCAGCCTCATAACCATTGTATCGGGGCTATGCCGTTGTTGACAAGGTATTCGTTGGCGCGGCTGAAATGATGGTTGCCGAAAAAGCCACGGTGGGCCGATAGTGGCGACGGATGCGGCGATTCGAGCACTAAGTGTTTGGTGCGGTCGATAAATGCTCCCTTGCGTATCGCATACGAGCCCCAAAGCAAAAAGACGATATGTTCGCGCTTATCGTTGAGTGCCCGTATGGCGGCATCGGTAAGTTCTTCCCAGCCTTTATTTTGGTGCGACCCGGCCTGGTGTGCCTCTACAGTCAGCGTGGCATTGAGCAGCAGCACGCCCTGGGCGGCAAGGTACGACAAGTCGCCGCTCCGCCCCTGGGGGTAGGGCATGGCAAGGTCGCTGGCCATTTCTTTGTAGATATTGACCAACGACGGCGGCAGGGCTATGCCGTCGGGCACTGAGAAACAAAGGCCGTGGGCCTGACCAGGGCCGTGATAAGGGTCTTGGCCGAGTATTACGACTTTCACCTTGTGGAACGGTGTCGCGTCGAAGGCTGCAAAAATGCGCGACGGGGCAGGGAAGACCTGTGTCTCGCTGTATCGGCGTCTTACAAAATCTGTTAGCTCCTTGAAATATGGCTTATCCCATTCTGCTTCAAGAGCCTGGCGCCACGTGGGGTCTATCTTGACATTCATATATCTTAAATTCTTTTGCAAATCTACAAAAAAAATATTACTTTTGCACTTGAAAATACAAAAAGCACCCGTATTTCAATGGATAGAATAAAGGATTCCGGTGCAGCAGTACCGTTTCGGGCAAAGATATAGTAAATGGCCAGCACGGCCAAACGAACAAAAGAGTTTGTTCAGCACAAAAATTCGCTAAGCTCCTGTAGTTCAATGGATAGAATATTGGATTCCGGTTCCAATGATAAGGGTTCGATTCCCTTCGGGAGTACAAAAAAAGGTTACGACTTTCAAAAGTTTGT
>VSPF01000212.1 GCA_009775195.1 Muribaculaceae bacterium | reverse complement strand
CAATATCAACGAATACTGCTCAAACTCAGCGGCGAGTCGCTGATGGGCCACCAAGGCTACGGCATCGACAGCGAACGCCTCGGCGACTATGCGCGTCAGATAGCAGAGCTCCGTGGTGCCGGCGTGGAAGTCGGCATCGTCATCGGCGGCGGCAACATATTTCGCGGCCTTTCGGGAGCTGCCAAAGGTTTCGACCGCGTCAAGGGCGACCAGATGGGCATGCTTGCCACCGTTATCAACTCCTTGGCCCTCAGCTCGGCCCTCGAGAGCATCGGCTGCCGCGCACGTGTGCTGACATCAATCGGCATGTTCCCCATCGGCGAACCCTACAGCCCTGCACGTGCGATTGAAACCCTCGAGGCCGGTACTGTGACTATCATTGCCGGAGGCACGGGCAACCCGTTCTTCACCACCGACACCGCCTCGGCCCTCCGCGCTGTCGAAATCAAGGCGCAGGTGATGCTCAAGGGCACACGTGTCGACGGCATATACACCGCCGACCCCGAAAAAGACCCCACGGCAACGAAGTTCGACAAAATCAGCTACGACGAAATCTACAACCGTGGCTTGCGCATCATGGACCTCACAGCCACGACGCTCTGCCGCGAGAACGGCATGAAGATTATCGTCTTCGACATGGACACCCCCGGCAACCTGGCAAAAGTCCTCTCCGGCGAGAACATCGGCACGCTCGTTTACTAAATAAAAGTTTAGAGTTTATAGGGGTACGAGGGAGGGCCTCGTTTAGGTTCGCAATAGTAGTCCTCTAAACTTTAAACCCTAAACTCTCCACTAATAATAAACTTATAAACAAACTACAATATGACTGACCCCAAGACTTACATCACCCCGGCCGAGGAAAAAATGGAACTGGCCGTAGCCTATCTTGACGAGACGCTGGCCCGCATCCGCGCCGGCAAGGCCAACCCCAAAATCCTCGACGCCGTGCGCGTGGAATATTACGGCTCGATGGCCCCGATTTCGAATGTAGCCAACATCAGCGTGCCCGACGCGAGGACGATTGTAATCACCCCGTGGGAAAAATCGATGTTCAAGGCTATTGAGAAGGCTATTATCAACTCGGAGGTAGGCATCACGCCCGAGAACAACGGCGAGGTTATCCGCCTCTCTATTCCCCCCTTGACCGAGGAACGTCGCAAGGCCCTGGTAAAGCAGTGCAAGGCCGAGGCCGAGACTGCCAAGGTGTCGGTGCGCAATGCGCGCCGCGACGCTATCGACGGTCTCAAGAAAGCCATCAAGCAAGGCATGCCCGAGGACGTGGAGAAAGACGCCGAGGCTACCGTGCAGAAAATACACGACAAATACCTCAAGAAAATCGACGACCTCTTCGCCGCCAAAGAGCGCGAAATCCTCACGGTGTAAGAGTTTAGAGGCCGCCCATCACACTGGGTCGCTACACTCGCCGATTTGCTCCTGAGCAGAAAAATCATAAGGACAAAAAGGACATAAAATTTATGTAAGCTTTGTCCTTATGTCCTTTTGTTTCCTCCGACCCATATTAGTGCCGCTTGGGCGAAGGGATGAAAACTTTTTGTCGCCGGCAGGCGTTACTACTATGAAGACCTGCGGTAGGCGGCGTAGGAGATTGAAATCTCACCCGCACCAAGCGGCTGAAATTGCCGCTGACGCTGCATCTCTCTCCTCAAGTCTTCAAGCGGAATAATTATTTATTATGTTAGCAAGTCCTCGCGCAGTGCGAGGACTTGCTGCGTTTAAAATAGCAACAAATTCCCGATTATGCAAATCGCATTATGCGATTTGCATAATCGCCAAACTCGGATATTCCACGACGAGTGAAATTTCGGCTTGGGACGGTGAAGTTTTACCATCCCCAAAGGACTACCCTGGTGTAATACCGATATATTGCCAATACGATAAAAAACAAGCCTAATAAAATGTAACCATTCGATTTCTTGCGCGTCTGGGCATAATCTTCACTGCCGGAGTCGAGGTTTTTCCTAAGCTTTACTCCTTTTACTATATAGTAGATGCCTATAGCAATGAATCCGATTGTAAAAAAGTACATCATACTAATAAGACATTCTGCTACATGCAAGGTTTGGAATGGGTTATGAATCCTAAGTTTGAATATTATTACTAATGCAACAGCGGTTACTGTAACGGCTGTTGCATTAGCGTGGGAGAGGTTAGTTGCTGAAGGAGAAGTGCTTGCGGCGGATGATGGTGATGACGAGGTATATGCACGCCATGGCAAAGTTGAGTATGAAGGCGAAGCCGGTGACATTGCCGGCTCCGAAGAGGCTCCTGAACGAGTCGACAATCAGCGGTGCCAGAGCTATGGCGGCATAGTTTGCCACCAGTACGAGCGACAGGCTCAGGGTGTTCTTCGACGGGTCGGTCACGGCGTCGGGAGCCTTGTTGTAGACCATGGGCTGGTATATTCCGTAGCCCGCGCCCATCAGGGCCGCGCCGACTATCATTGACCATTCGGTGTGGATGAAGGAGAAAAATGCCAGCCCGACGCATATCATTACGGCCGTGGCTACCGTGGTCATGCCTCGCAGGGTGTTCAAAATCTTGGGGAGTATGAAACCGGGCATGAATATAAACAGGAAGTAAACCGCCGTTACCGTGCCGGTGATTTCGGGCGACCAGTGTTCTTTTTCTGCCAGGAAGGGGCAGAAGTATGTGATGATGATGGTGGCGTAGGTTGTGAAGAAATAGGCTGCCGATAGTCCGAGCATACGGGGCGCTATTATGCTGCCGCGCTTGGCGGCCTGCTGCGTGCTTGCCGGGGCCTTGGCGTAGTCTGCCGCCGGGATGCCGCGAAGCATGGGCGACAATGCGAGAGGTATGAGCGGCATGAGGTAGACGATAAACGGCAGATGCCAGTTGCCGTGCGACAGGAAGCCGACGGCAAAGGTGGCCACGACGACCGACAAGTTAGATATGCCCGACTGTATGCCCATCTGCTGCATACGGTACTGCCCGGCAAAGGTGTCGGCTAACAGGCCGGTGGAAAACGGGATGAGGACACCGGCCGCCATGCCCAGCAGGCAACTGATTACTATCAGCGCCGCCATAGATGATGCGAAAAAATATGCGATGCCGCATGCCAGGAAAATAGCCAGCGACGCCATCACGTATGCGATTTTGTGCCTGCGCTGCGCCAGCCATCCTGAAAGTGGCAGGCAAGGGATGATGAGAAGGTTGGGCAACATGGTCAACAACTGTTTCTCGAGGGTGGTGGTGTGGGGGAAGACAGTTGAAAGCGTGCCGAGCATGGGCGATATTGCCACGCCGGGCAGATTGACTACGAGCGACAGCGACAAGATAGCCACCAGTGTGGCAAGGGGCAGGGGGGATTTCCCGGTTATAATTTTCATGACGGCAGTGTAATATTATTAATAACCTCGTAATTGCCGGTTTTGTTTCTGAGGACTGAAATTTCTTGATGGTTTTTATGAATGTCAATGATGAAATGTTTAATTCATATTGTGGGCAGTTTAGAGAATCGAGTTCTTGTGTAATGCGTCGCCTGGTTGATGCCCCTAAGTAGGGATATTCAGTAAATATTCAACTGGCTGTTTGCCAATGTCATAGATATTTTGTAACTTTACAAAGAACCCCCGATTGACCCATCACGGGCTGTTTCGGGGGTA
>VSPF01000211.1 GCA_009775195.1 Muribaculaceae bacterium | reverse complement strand
GGATATGGGTTGATTATACTGGCCTTGATTTTGTCGAGGTCGAGGCCGTTGGCACGTATGAGGTCTTCAATCTGCCACATATACAACAGATACTCGGCTATATTTTCTTTACGTTTCTGAGAAGCAATTATCATAATTCTTTAGCTTTTCTAATGTAACAAATAAAAAGGCCGGACGGACATCGCGCCCCGACCGGCTTTTTAGTCAATCAATTATGAAAACAGTTAATTCGCTCGTAATTGCGTCTATGTGTAAGTACTCATAAGACGCGGAAATGGTAATAAAGTTACACTCCGTCGAGCGATTTTAACTATTTTTTTGACTCTTTGCCGAAAATCGAGTCGTGACGGTGCAGCAGATTGAGGAAACGCAGGTCGTCGCGCAGCGGTGCCACGTTGACACGTCCGTCGATTGCCTCGGTCCAGTCGTGATAGTTGGCATAACCAAGGTCGAGCGACTTGCCGGCAAGCTCCATGGCGCGGTCTACATCGCCATACTGGGCATAAAAACATGCACCATAGTAGTGTATGAGACCGTCGTAATCGGTAACGGTGTCGAGGATATTGTCAATCCAACGCTTGCCAAGCTCGGTCTGGCCGAGGAAGAGCTGCGCAAAGCCCTTAAGCGACCTCGGGTTGTCGATATAGAAATTTTCCATGTCGGCAACCTTGTTGTAGAGGTCTTCGGCAGCCACAGGCCTGTTGAGATATTTCTCAAACACCCAGGCGCGGAGCATCATGTAGTTGGGATTTTCGGCATCGTTGAGCATCGCCTCGCCCAAGAGGTTCGAGGCTTCGTCGTAATTGCCCACGCCCACATAGCCGAGAGCCATCTCGACAAGAGCCTCGTTGCTCTGGCGGTCAACGGCAAGGGCAGCCGCCCCGGCCTTGACTGCCTCGTCGTACTTGCCCATGGCGCGCAAGATTTTACTACGCAGCACATAGTGCCCGGCATTGTCGCGAACCATGCCGAGGGCGCGGTCTACGGCATCGAGAGCCTCGGCATAGTTGCCCAGGCAGTAGTTGCACTCGGCTATCGAGGCATAGATGCCGTGGTAGTTGTAGAGGCGTTCGTCGAGTATGGTCTGATAGTCGTTTATGGCGGCGAGGTAGTGATAGTGGGCCTGGGCGATGACGGCGCGTATGTAGCGGAACATACCCACCTGCGGGGCTTCGCTGACGGCCTTGCTCAGGCCGGCCATGGTAGCCGGATAGTTGGTATTGCCATAATCGATGAGCTCCTGCATGGCACGGGGATGCTTGTTGTCGCTCGAGATAGCCAGGATTAGGTCGTCGACAGCACCGTTGTGGTCGCCCATAAGGCGGCGCACCGATGCCCGGCGCACATACGTCTCGGCATTATTGGGGTCGAGATTTACAGCCGATGCCAGCATCTCGTTGGCGATGCCGAGGTTGTTTTCCTTTACGGCCACACGCGCAAGACCTATATAGGCCTCGGCGCCCCGAGGATTAATCCGCTGCAATTTCTGGAAATCAAACTTGGCCTCGGGGTACTTGCCGAGCACGAACTCGGTATTTGCCTTCTGGTATACGACGCTATATGAATCGGGGGCGAGCGAGGCGGCTTTCTTCAAATCTTCAAGGGCCTGCTCGGGGCGCTTGGTCTCGTTGTAGACGCCGGCACGGAGGACATAGGCGCGGAGTCGCACATCCTCTTCGGTCTCGGGTGCAAGTTGCAGCACTTTGTCGACATCGGCGAGGGCGCGTATATATTCGTCGTGACGGTAGTATTCGTCGGCACGGCTCATCAGCACATTGTAGTCATTGGGATTTTCGCGCAGCTCCTCCTCATATACAGCCAAAACGGCCTGGGTCATTGGGTTCTGTATGCTCGACTGCGCGGAGGCAGGATATATTGCCGCCATCGTCATGGCGGCAGCAGCAAGTATGGTGTTGAATTTCATAGCTTGTTCACAGCTAAGTTTGCGAGTATCGTTATTTCTCAAAAGCGTTAATTGCCCGGCGTATGGCAACAAGGCGCGTCAACAGCGGTTCGAGCAGGTCGAGGCGCAACATATTTGCGCCGTCGCTCTTGGCTACCGACGGCTCCGGGTGCGTCTCCATAAACAGGCCGTCGGCACCAGTGGCCACGGCGGCGCGGGCTATGGTCTCGATGAGTTCGGGGCGTCCGCCGGTAACACCGCCCGAGGTGTTGGGCTGCTGCAGTGAGTGTGTACAGTCCACGATTACGGGGCACTGACACGCGGCCTGCATCTCGGGCACGCCACGGAAGTCGACCACGAGGTCGCCGTAGCCAAAGGTCGTGCCGCGCTCGGTGACGGCAACATCGTCGCATCCGCCGGCCCTTACCTTTTCTACGGCAAAGCGCATCGACTCGGGCGCGAGGAACTGGCCTTTCTTTACATTGACCGCCTTGCCGGTATGTGCGGCGGCAAGCAGCAGGTCGGTCTGGCGGCAGAGGAAAGCCGGGATTTGCAATATGTCGACAAAGTCGGCAGCCATGGCGGCTTCCTGGGCCGTATGTATGTCGGTAACGACAGGCACGCCGAGTTCGCGCCCGACACCGCTGAGTATTCTCAGGGCCTCGAGGTCGCCTATACCGGTAAACGAATCGAGGCGGCTGCGGTTGGCCTTGCGATAGCTGCCCTTGAAGGCAAACGGTATGTCGAGGCTGCGGCATATGGCGGCTATACGCCGTCCTGTCTCGTAAGCCATATCCTCGCCCTCAATCACACACGGGCCGGCAAGGAGAAAGAAATTGTGGCCTTTCGACAGATGTTGGAATATGCTTGACATGTTAGTTTTTTATATTGTAACGGGTCTTGCTAAAATTTTTCACTGACCCGCAAACTGATTAATAATATGTATGGTGTCGCAAGCGACCATGGCCGCAGTCTCGGTGCGCAGGCGGTTGTCGCCCATGGTCACAGGCACGAAGCCTGCGGCGAGGGCCGAGGCAATCTCGCCAGGCTCGAAGTCGCCCTCGGGGCCGATGAGTATGCTCACATCCGAGCCTGGCACGTAAGCCTTGGCAAGCAATTGGCGCGGAGTGTCGGCATCACAATAGCCTACAAACCGTTGCGAGGCCGCAAGCCGTGTCTCATCGAGAAAGGCACTGAGCGGCATAGTGGCATCGATTTGCGGCAAAGTTGCCTTTAGCGACTGCTTCATCGCCGCGACAGCTATGCGCTCGAGGCGTTCGGGCTTGATGTCCTTGCGCTCGGAGCGACGGCACCGCACAGGCACAAAGCGGTCTACGCCGATTTCGACGAGCTTTTCGACGAGCCACTCCATGCGGTCGGCATGCTTGGTCGGAGCCACGGCAATGGTAATCGAAGGCTTCCACACCTTGGGCAATGCCACGCGGTCGGCTATTTCTACAACCGCGCCCCGCGCATCGTCGGTCACGAGGCGGCAGCGATAGAGGTAGCCACGGCCGTCTACGACCTCGAGTTCGTCGCCGGGACGGTGACGCAGCACACGCACGGCATGGGCGCTCTCGTCGGGCGGCAAAACCGGCCTGCCCTCTATTTCAGGAGCATAGAAACGTATCATATATTTCCAGCCATGCCTTCGGGGTCACCGACAGTACCTGCCTCGGCTTTCCTGTCAGCACCGGGGTGCACGTCCCTGTCCTTGAATATTATAAGGAACAACACGGCCACTACGGCGG
>VSPF01000210.1 GCA_009775195.1 Muribaculaceae bacterium | reverse complement strand
CTAGCGACCTCACGCCCCCCAGACGCGTACTCTAACCAACTGAGCTACACCCCGTCTTTCTCAAAAGCGATGCAAAGTTACGGCCATTTTTTAGAATATGCAAATTTTTTAGCATATTTTTTTGATGTTTTTTAAAGTCAATTTTGTAAATAATTGATTACAAACAATATACAGTACAGTAAAATTTGCAGGGCTCACAGCAGTTTGCAATTGTGGCTTCGTTTTGGTAATTTTGCACCGATATGGCGAATATTTACGAATTACGCCGTTATGGCAAAATCGCATTCCTGGTCTCTGCCGCTGCCGTGGTGGCCCTGTTCCTTTATTTCTCCGACGGTCTCATCCGCGACCTGTCGGCAGTAGAGCGCGACCGTATGCAGCTATGGGCCGACGCCACCAAAGAAATAGTGTCGGTGACAACGGCTGCCGACGACGACGGCGGCACCGACATCGACTTCCTTTTAGGCATTATAAAAGGCAACACCACCATCCCCGTATTGCTGACCGACGGCGAGGGCAATATATTGCAATACCGCAACTTCGACCTCCCCGTGCCAGGCGACACCCTCGGTATCGGCACGCCGCTGCAACAACGCAACACCGACTACCTCAACGAGAAACTCGCCGACCTTGCCGCATCTGGCAAGATGATTGAAATCGACATTGCCCCCGGCGAGGTTCAGAAGCTATATTACGACGATTCGACCTTGCTCAAGCGCATGAGCGTATTCCCATATATATTAGTGCTGGTGATGCTTGCCTTTATCGCCGTGGTATATTTTGCCGTACTGTCGACGAAAAAGGCCGAGCAAAACAAGGTGTGGGTCGGGCTGTCGAAAGAGACGGCCCACCAGTTAGGCACCCCCATATCGTCGCTTATGGCATGGATGGAGTTGCTGCCCGACATGGGCGTCGACGCCGACACCTTGGCCGAGATGAACAAGGACGTGAGCCGCCTGAGCACCATCGCCTCGCGCTTTTCGAAAATCGGCAGCGCGCCGCGCATGGAACCGGCCGAGCTCAACGCCACCGTAGGCGAGGCCGTAGACTACATGGCCACACGCATATCGCCGCGCATCAGCCTGCAATGGCACCCCAACGCCCTGCCCATACGCATCGAGGCTTGCACCCCGCTGTTGGCATGGGTGATAGAAAACCTTATTAAAAACGCCGTCGACGCCATGGACGGCAAGGGGAGCATCGACGTAAGCACCGGGGCCGGGCCCATCAATGCATTTATCGACGTGGCCGACACCGGCAAGGGCATAAGCCGCAAGAACTTCAAGACGGTCTTCAACCCCGGCTACACCACTAAGAGCCGAGGCTGGGGCCTGGGCCTGACCTTGGCAAAACGTATTATCGAACAATATCACGGCGGACGCATATTTGTGAAACAATCAACTCCGGGCGCGGGCACTACTTTTAGAATCGAGCTCCCGGTGGCGAAATAACACATAAACATAAAAGACATGTCAGAACCGGACAAGATAGAGCTAATACTGATAAAAATCTCGGGCGACGACCGCCCCGGCGTTACTGCGGCACTTGCCGAAATACTGTCGCGCCACGAAGCACAGATACTCGACATCGGCCAGGCCGACATACACCACAGCCTGTCGCTGGGCATACTCTTCCGCACGACGTCGGAGCGTTCGGGCGATATTATGAAAGACCTGCTCTTCAAGTGCTACGAACTCAACGTAAAAATCCGCTTCTCGCCCATCTCAATCGAAGACTACGAGAGCTGGGTATCGCGCCAGGGCAAGAACAGGTGGATTATCACCATCCTCGGCCGTCAGCTCAAGGCCAAGCATATAGCCCTTGTCACCGACGAAATCGCACGCCAGCAGCTCAATATCGACAGCATACAGCGACTGACAGGTCGTATGCCGCTGAGCGAGAACGAGGAGCCGCGCTCCAAGGCATGTGTCGAGTTTTCAGTACGTGGCAACCCGCTCGACATCGACACCATGCGCAGCCGCTTCCTGCAAATATCGCAGGCCGAGGAATTCGACATCTCACTACAGGAAGACAACGTTTTCCGCCGCTGCCGTCGTCTCATATGCTTCGACATGGACTCTACACTTATCGAGACCGAGGTAATAGACGAGCTTGCCGACCGCGCCGGAGTAGGGCAGGAGGTACGCGCCATCACCGAGAGTGCCATGCGCGGCGAGATTGACTTCTGCGAGAGTTTCCGCCGCCGCGTAGCCCTGCTCAAGGGCCTCGACGAGAGCGTGATGCGCGAGATTGCCGAGAGCCTGCCAATTACCGAGGGAGTAGAGCGCATGATGGAGGTACTCAAGCGCACCGGATACAAGACTGCCATACTCTCGGGCGGTTTCACCTATTTCGGCAACTATCTCAAACGCCGCTTCGGCTTCGACTATGTATATGCCAACGAACTCGAAATCGCTGACGGCAAGCTCACGGGCCGTTTTGTGGGCGATATTGTCGACGGCAAGCGCAAGGCCGAGCTGCTGCGCATCATCGCCCAGGTCGAGAACATCAACATCGCCCAGACCATAGCCGTGGGCGACGGTGCCAACGACCTGCCCATGCTCTCGACTGCCGGACTCGGCATAGCGTTCCACGCCAAACCGAAGGTCAAGCAGACCGCACGACAGTCAATCTCGACAATCGGCCTCGACGGTGTGCTATATTTCCTCGGATTCAAGGATAGTTACATCTTGAGTTAAAAAATTTTTGCTGCGGACGCGAACTTTATTTACAGCATAGCGTTTTAAAGGAAAGCTGTAACTATTCAACTATTTCATCAATGAGCTGCCCATGAGGGTTCTTAAGTGCTTTTTTCTTCTTTTCGTTTTTCTCCTGATTCCGACACCTGCGCTGCGCGTTGCAGCGCAGGAGCCGCATCAGTCAGTCGGACTCGTGCTGAGTGGCGGCGGAGCCAAGGGCATCGCGCACATCGGTGCCATCAAGGCTCTTGAAGAAAACGACATCCCCATCGACTATATCACCGGCACGTCGATGGGTGCCATCGTCGGTGCCCTGTATGCCATCGGCTATACCCCCGAGGAGATGATGGAGCTCATCACCTCGCAATATTTCGGCTACATGTCGACAGGCACCGTCGACCCCGAGTACACCTACTATTTCGCGTCGGAGCGTCCGTCGCCGCAGCTATTCTCCATGCAGGTCGGGCGCAGCGACTCCACGGTAAGCAGTAAACGCTTCAACCCGCAGTCGCTCATTGCGCCGGCACCGATGCAATTTGGATTCATGGAAATTTTCGGGGCCAACACGGCCCAGTGTGGGGGCGACTTCGACAAACTCTTCGTGCCGCTGAGGACAGTTGCCTCGAATATGACAAAGCGGCGCAAGCATGTCTTTAGCCACGGCGACCTGGCCGACGCCGTGCGTGCGTCGATGAGCTTTCCCCTCGTGTTCCAGGCTGTAAAAATCGGCGACGACATATATTACGACGGCGGCATCTACGATAACTTCCCTGTCGACGTGATGCACAGCGAGTTCGCCCCTTCGGTGATGCTCGGTTTCGACGTGTCGTCGCCATCCGACGGACTTCCGAACAGCTACATGGACCAGCTCGACATGCTCGTGTCGGCCCCGCAGTCATACGCCCTGCCCGAAGAGTACGGGGTGAAGGTGCGCATACACCTGAGCGAGTTCAGCCTTCTCGACTTTGGTGCCGCCCGGCAAATCTACGAAAAGGGCTACCGCCGCACC
>VSPF01000021.1 GCA_009775195.1 Muribaculaceae bacterium | reverse complement strand
GTCGTAGCCCGCACCCTGCGCGAGGTATGCAACGGGGCCGACAAGCCTATGCTGCTCGTATTCAATAAAATCGACGCATTTACATGTAAGCCCAAGGACGACGACGACCTCACGCCACGCCAGCGGTGCAATATCACCCTCGACGAACTCAAAGCATCGTGGATGGCCAAGATGAAAGACAACTGCGTGTTTATCAGTGCCAAGAAAGGTACAAATATCGACGAGCTAAAGGCGCGCCTCTACACCATGGCCCGCGAAATACACCTAACCCGCTTCCCCTACAACGACCTCCTCTACGAACACTACGAGGAGTAGCCGTAGACTTGCGAGTGGAGTGTGCGCTCTATCTCGGCAGGGTCGAGGCCGGGGTCGGTGCTCATAAGGCACAACGGCACCGACGGGAGGCCCGCAGAGTAGGGCGGTTGCATATAATCATAATCTAATAGCGCGAAGCCGCATCGCTCGTAGAAGGCTATGCGGCGCGGTGCCATGGGGTCGCGGTGTGTCGGCGGCTCCACTTCGAGCACCACGGGCATGCCGAGCATCTGCCTCAAAGCCGCCATTGCAGCGGCACCTATTCCGCCGCCGCGCTGCGACGGTGATACGGCGAAATGCTCTACGTAGGCATAGCGCTCGAATGTCCACACGGTCACAAAGCCGACAAACAGTTCTTCATTATTATATAGTCCACACAGGCGCGGCATCGTGCCTGTGTCGGCAATCTGCTGCCAAGGGCGACGTTCCTCGGGAGGGAAGGCGGCAAGGTACAGGTCTTCGGCAGCGGCCTTGTCGGCGGCTGCCACGGGGGCGAGGTTTATCATTTTCCGGTCAGTATGCCACGTATGTCGTGGAGCTTGGTCAGGGCCTCGAGGGGGGTAAGGTTGTTGATGTCTACACCGAGGAGTTCGTCGCGCACCTGGCTCAGCACGGGGTCGTCGAGCTGGAAGAACGACAACTGCATGCCGCCGACGGTCTCGGGGGCCTCGACGGCAACCTGCGGCTTGCCTCCGGTGGCCGATGCCTGTTCGAGCTGCGCCAGCACCTGGTCGGCTCGACGTATGATGCCGGCCGGCATACCGGCGAGCTTGGCTACGTGTATGCCGAAACTGTGTTCGCTGCCCCCTCGGGCCAGTTTGCGCAGGAAGACCACCTTGCCCTCGATTTCCTTCACCGACACGTTATAGTTGACAATGCGGCTGTATGTCTTCTCCATGTCGTTGAGCTCGTGGTAGTGCGTGGCAAAGAGGGTCTTGGGGTGCATGTCGCCATGCTCGTGGATATACTCAACTATGGCCCAGGCGATTGATATGCCGTCGTAGGTCGAGGTGCCGCGACCGAGCTCGTCGAAGAGTATCAGCGACCGTTCGCTCATATTGTTGAGGATTGATGCCGCCTCGTTCATCTCGACCATAAATGTCGACTCGCCCAGCGATATGTTGTCGCTGGCGCCGACACGGGTAAAAATCTTGTCTACGACGCCTATTTTCGCGCTCTCGGCGGCTATGAAGCAGCCGATTTGCGCCATGATTACGTTGAGGGCCGTCTGGCGCAGAAGGGCCGACTTACCCGACATGTTGGGCCCGGTAATCATCATAATCTGCGTGGTGCCGTTGTTGAGCTCCACGCTGTTGGTGATATACGGTTCGCCCGGCGGCAGTTGTTTCTCTATCACCGGGTGCCGGGCCTCGGTAAGGCGCAGGTCGAGCGAGTCGTCGACAATCGGGCGGTTGTAGCGGTTTTCGATTGACACACGGGTGAAGGCGTTGAGCACGTCGAGTCGCGCCAGCATCGTGGCATCGAGCTGCAGGGCAGGTATGTACTGAGCCACGGCGGCAACGAGGTCGTTATAGAGCCGTGTCTCGAGGGCTTCGATTTTTTCCTGGGCACCGAGGATTTTTTCCTCGTACTCCTTGAGTTCGGGCGTGATATACCGCTCGGCGTTGACGAGTGTCTGCTTGCGTATCCACTCGGCCGGTACCTTCGACTTGTGGGTGTTGGTCACCTCTATATAGTAGCCGAATATGTTGTTGTAGCCTATTTTGAGCGACCCTATGCCCGTGGCCTCGATTTCGCGCGCCTGCAGCTTGGCGAGGAAGTCCTTGCCCTCGTAGGCCATTGTCCGCAGTTGGTCGAGCTCGTCGTTTACGCCCGGGGCTATGATTTCGCCGTGGGCCGACGACGCCCCGGCTTCGTCGCACAGTTCGCGCGAGATGCGCGCACATATCTGTTCGCAGGGGTTGAGCTGTTCGCCTATGGCGGCGAGCTGGGGCTGGCCCGAGCTCATGCACTGGCGTTTGAGCGGCACGATGGCTGTCAGGGCGTTGCGCACCTGCAGCAGTTCGCGCGGCGATATGCGTTCGCATGCTACCTTGCTCACGAGGCGTTCGAGGTCGCCGATGGTCCTGAGGTGTTCGAGCACGTCGTCGCGGCGGTCGGGGTGGCGGAAGAAATGTTCTACTATGTCGAGGCGTTCGTTGATGGCCTTGGGGTCTTTGAGCGGCATCTGCAGCCAGCGGCGTAGCAGGCGCGCACCCATGGGGGTGACGGTGCGGTCAATCACGCCCAGGAGGCTCTTGCCGTCGGGGTCGAGGGGCTCGAAGAGCTCGAGGTTGCGCATCGTGAAGCGGTCGAGGCGCACGTACTTGCCGGCCTCGATGCGGCTGATTGACGTGATGTGCTGTATATGTGTATGCTGGGTTAGGTCGAGGTAGTGGAGCACCGCCCCGGCGGCTATTATGGCCGAGGGCATACGGTCGATGCCGAAGCCCTTGAGCGACGCCGTGGCAAACTGCTTGCGCAGGCGTTCGTCGGCGGCAGTCGAGGTAAACAGCCAGTCCTCAAGCTCGAAGACCGGGCACTGGAGGGCAAACTCGGTGGCAGCGCGTGCCTTGCCGCCGCGCTGCACCAATAATTCTTTTGGTGCCATCGAGGTCAGTGTCTTGTCGATATAGTCGATGGGCCCCTCGGCGGCGAGAAATTCGCCCGTCGATATGTCGAGCAGTGCAAGGCCGGTCAGGGCCTTGCCGAAATGCACGGCGGCGAGGAAGTTGTTTTCGCGGCGCGACAGCACATTGTCGTTGAGGGCCACGCCGGGAGTGACGAGCTCGGTTATGCCGCGCTTGACCAGTTTCTTTGTCAGCTTGGGGTCTTCGAGCTGTTCGCAGATGGCCACACGCTTGCCGGCACGCACGAGTTTGGGCAAATAGGTATCGAGGGCGTGATGCGGAAATCCGGCCAGCTCTACATATTGCGCCACGCCGTTGGCACGCCGCGTCAGGGTGATGCCGAGTATTTCCGATGCCTCAATAGCGTCGTCGCTGAAAGTTTCATAGAAATCGCCCACGCGGAAGAGCAGTATTGCGTCGGGATGCTTTGCCTTCATCTCGGCATATTGCTTCATCAGCGGCGTCTCTACAATCTTTTTGGCCATTCTCTTTTAAGGTTAAAGGTTGAGGTTTAAAGGTTAAGGTTCTGCGTAAGTCAAACTGTTCAAAATTCAAAATTCCAAATTCAACATTAACCTTTAACTTTTGATTCCCGGGCCGGGATTGCGATTGATGTATATGCCTGCAGGGCCGCGCCGGCCAGGGTGAAGGCTATCCAGTCGCGAAGCTCCGCGCCGGGGTAGAAGAGGAAGAAGGCTGCCACGCAGAATATCACCGCTACCCACACCTCGAGGCGGTAGAGGCGGCGTAGGCGAAGGTCTGATGCCGTGCGGCGCTGCATAAGCCTGGCGATGAGCAAGATTACTGCCCCGGCAGCGAACACGTAGCGGTACGACGTCAGTGCCCACTCGTAATCGCGCAGAAAAAACGGCGCCACTGTCGCCAACAATATAAGTAAAAGCCCGAATGGCACAATAAGGTTCTTCATATCCACTTATTCAAATAGGTAAACATCCTCGCTGGCGCGCTTCATGCCATATTGTTCGCGCACCACCTGCTCCATCAGCTCGGGGTCGCTGGCGAGGCGGTTGTTCAGGTCTTGGTAGTAGAGCATGGTGTCGCGTTCGGCGGCAAGTGCGTGTTCGAGGCTGTCGATTTTATGGTCGTAGTCTATGCTGCGGAAGACTGTGCTGTCGCCCGAAAATATTATGTATGCCACCACTAACAGGCACACTATGGTGGGTAGCGGCATAAAACGCCTTACCCACGACCATGCAGATTGTAATCGTTCGTTCATTGTCAGGAGAGGGTTATTTCAAAAGGTCAGGACGCAGGCGCGCCGTGCGTTCGAGCGACTGCTCGTGGCGCCACTCATCGATTTTGGCCTGGTGGCCCGACAAAAGTATCGGCGGCACGCCCCAGCCATTATATTCTGCCGGGCGCGTATAAATCGGGGGCTCCAGGAGGTTGTCTTGGAAGGAGTCCGACAGTGCGCTCTGCTCGTCGCCGATGGCTCCGGGTATGAGGCGCACGATGGCGTCGGTGATGATGGCCGCCGGCAGCTCGCCACCTGTCAGCACATAGTCGCCGATTGATATTTCCTTGGTTATCAGGTGCTCGCGTATGCGGTAATCGATGCCCTTGTAGTGGCCGCACAATATAATAATGTTGTCGAGCATCGACAGCGAGTTGGCCATGCGCTGGTTTAGAACCTCGCCGTCGGGGGCGGTAAATATCACTTCGTCGTAGTCGCGCTCGGCCTTGAGCGCGCTGATGCAGCGGTCGACAGGCTCGACCTGGATTACCATGCCGGCATCACCGCCGAAGGGGTAGTCGTCGACCTTGCGATAGCGGTTGGTGGTATAGTCGCGCAGGTTGTGCACAGCTATCGTACAAAGGCCCTTGTCCTGGGCACGCTTGAGTATCGAGCAACCCAGGGGCGACTCGAGCATTTCGGGTAATACGGTGATGATGTCGATGCGCATGTTTGTTTCTTTGGAGTGCAAAGATACGAAAAAGTCGAGAGTAATGCCAAATTTATTTGAGCATTACCGAGCGTGAGAATCTTCGGCGCAGCCACGGTACGAAATTTTTTTTGATTGAAGAGCAAAATTTATTACAACAACTATTGACAAAAGCAAATTAATATTGTAACTTTGCAAGCGAATCAATAACACTCCGCTACTATGAAAACTTCGACCACAATGCGCAACGCCGACCTTGTCGCCAATGCCAGCCGATTACTTGCTTTCGCAACGCGCAGGGGCAAAACTATGAATATCAGTCAACTACTCCTTGCCGCACTGTCGCGGCAACCCAAAATGCACTATATCGACTTCGACACCGCGTCGAGAAAACTACACGCAATCGAGCGTCGCGGCCTCGAAGCCGTAGTGCGCACACCACTTGCGCAGCAACAATGGGCCGAGCTGCGCGACCAGGTGGCCGAGGCCATGTCGACGCGCCGCCGCCTCAGCTTCGTGCAGGCCCTGACGTTCGTGTTACACTTCAGGCGACCATCGCGTTTCTATATCGCCCCCAACTCCGCATTTAAAATCCTCAACCGGCACTTCCGCCCCTCCCTGGTAGAAGTCGTCCGGGGCTAAAACCGCATCAAAAAAATAAATCGGGCTTAACCGAGCTTAATCCCGTTAATCCTTAACCTTTAACCTCTAATCTCTAAAAACAATGACCCTTTCCTTGTCAATCGACCGAATACTCGACAGTGTCTACGCCCACAGCGCGGCCGAAATCGTCGCAACGGGCACCGAGCGCCCCGAACTCCTTGGCACTTCCCATGCCAAAATGTTGCGAATCATAGTGCGCGACACGATTGCCTCTATGTCGTTTGTCATGGCTCATGCCATTACAGGCAGCAACATAGGCGATAATCCTATCCCCGACATCATAACAATTGATTTCAACCTGCCCGACGGCTTGTCTCAAACGATTTTCCGTGCCGCCGTAGAGACCGCCGTTGCTGCCGGCACACTGGCTCAGGCATGGAACGGCAGCGAAAGCCCTATGAGCGACCGCTATAGCCGGGCCTACGACATGAGCTTGCAGGCTATCTTGCGCATGGTCGGAAGGGGTGTTCTCCCGGGGGCAATCTCCCCGACGGCTTAGGCAAATCGGTGAAGGTTTACAATGGAAGCAAATGTGTTACAATGTAGTGACAAATACATATTTGTAACAATCATGTAACATTTTTGGTTTAATATATTATATTGATTTGCAGCGATTTATAAGCAATAAATATTTACTTTTCTTGTTTTTACATTTGTTAACATTAAAAACCTTGCACTGAGTGAAAAAGGGTGTAATTTTGGAATGTCGAAAGACAAAAACATATCTAAACCCTTTAAAAAACTTTACCACTATGGCAAGCGTTAAATTCCAGAGCAACCTGATGAACCTTCAGGCAAACTTATTAAACTTCGCATATATGCTTACGTCAAACCGCGACGATGCGTATGACCTCCTTCAGGACACAACCCTCAAGGCTCTCGACAATGAAGAGAAGTACTCAGAAGGAACAAACTTCAAGGGCTGGGTGTTCACAATCATGCGCAATATTTTTATCAACAACTACCGTCGCGGCGTGCGCACCGCCACAATCGTCGACACCACCGACAACCTCTACCACCTCAACCTGAGCCAGGACAGCGGCATCGACTCGCCCGAAGACAGCTACAGTGCCAGCGAAATCCACGATGCCATCAACTCGTTCAGCGAGGAATACCGTGTGCCGTTCTCGATGCACGTTGCCGGATACAAATACAATGAAATCGCCGACCACCTCGGCCTGCCCCTCGGCACTGTAAAGAGCCGTATCTTCATGGCCCGCAAGCGCCTTCAGGAGCGTTTCGCCGACTATCGTTAAGCAATCCCCAAAGCCATAGGGTCAAGATTAACACCTCCCCCACGACTAAGATTCAAGTAACGGCCTAAGCCAAAAGATTCAAGTAAAGATATATACGACACAATTACATACTTACATAATACACATAGCCATCTTCATACCTTGCGGGCGCGACATTCCAGAGTCGCGCCCGCATTATGTTTGCATAAGATGTAAACTTGGCGTAACTTTGCAGAGTCATGACTTCACGCGCACGCAACGATATTAGGTCGCAGAGCCTCGATTTGCTCAGGTTTCCCCTGGCGTTGTTCGTCGTGGCTGTACACGTGTTCACGCCCCTGCCGCAGATTTATGACGGGGCCGGGTTCCCCGCCGCCGACTGGTTCTTCCGCTTCGTGCGTGCCTTTATCAAAGACCAGAGCGTGCCGGTATATTTTTTCATCGCCGGATACGTGTTCTTCCTCGGCATGAGTCTGACTATGGATAGCTATATGGGCAAGATTCGACGCCGCTGCCACTCGCTGCTCATACCGTATATTGTGTGGAACGCCGTCGCCATACTCTATGTGCTCAAGGTCATGCTGCCGGGCATGGGCGCCGTGTCTGATTTCGCCGACACATCCCAACTCGACCTGTCGCTATCAAGCTTTATCGAAAGTTTCTGGGACGACAGCTACGGCATCATTCCCTATGTCAACAGTTGCAACGACGGCACATTCCCCATCGACAAGCCCCTGTGGTTCGTGCGCGACCTCATGCTCATGGCCCTCGTCTCGCCGGCTTTCTACGCGCTCTATAAATTACCTCGGATTACAACCCGTATCGTCTTGGCCGGTGCCACGCTGGTATGGGCGGTAAAAATCCCCGGGCTCGGGCATCTGGCGCAGCTCCTCGAGGCCTTCGTGTTTTTCGCCTGGGGCGGCTATCTGAGCTATCACAAGCGCGACATGATAGCCGAGTTCCGCCGCTATTCCTTTGCGTCGTTCGTGCTTTATCCGCTCCTTGCCACGGCCATACTGTTCCTCGCGCCCTTGTGGCCGCAGGCCATGACCTATGTCAAGAGTGTCAACATAGTGGTCGGCCTCTTTTTCTTCTACAACATATCGGCGTGGCTGGTGTCGCATGGCCGTTGCCGGGCGAGTGCGTTTCTATCGTCGGCCTCATTCTTTATATATTGCGGCCATTTCATCATCCTCGACCCCGTGGCGAGGCGCGTCTTCGCCCTGACCGGTAGCGGCGGCGACATGGCCGTGATGTGCGGCTACCTGCTCACCTATACCGTGATTATAGGCATATTGCTCGGGGCCTACGCCCTGATGCGGCGCTATACGCCGCGTTTCCTTGCCCTTTTCACCGGCGGCAGGGTGTGATTTTGTTTTGCCGGGCAAGAAATAAATGCGTATATTTGTAGTGTGAAGCGGCTCAGCGACAGAGGTGCCCGGGCGATAGCCATAGGGCTTGTGGTGCTCACGGCGGTACTTGCCGGGGGTGTGGCCTTGTGGCGCGTACTGCGGCCGCGCCAGCCTCATGTCGAGGTCGACTATGCGCGCTACCCTGTGCGCGGCCTCGATATCTCGGCCCACAATGGCGCCCCCGATTTCGACTCGATTGCCGCCGCCGGCATCGACTTTGTCTACCTCAAGGCCAGCGAGGGCCTTACGCTTAATGACCCGGCCTTCCTGCGCAACTACCTTGCCGCCAGGCGCGCCGGGCTCAAAGTCGGTGCCTACCATTTCTTCCGTTTCGACTGCGACGGCATGGGGCAGGCTGCCAATTTCCTTACCTCGACCGAGAAGTGCGACCTGCAACTGCCTATGGCAATCGATATCGAGGAGTGGGGCAACCCTGCCGGTGTGGCGACCGAAATCATCAACGAGCGTATAGCTACGATGGTTGCCGTTGTCGGTTCGCAGCGCGGTCCCACTATAATATATACCAATAAAAACGGCGACGCACGGTTTGTACGCCACCAGTACGACAGCCTCGACGGTAGCGACCCTGAGCTGTGGATATGTTCGTTTACCGACCCGCCGCTGACCCGTCGCCCATGGCGGATATGGCAGCACAGCCACGTGGGCAAAGTGCCCGGCATAGTAGGCGAAGTAGACTTGAACATATTCAACGGCAGTCGTGGCGAGTGGCTGCAATGGCTCGACTCGCTGTCGAATACAATAAAGCAGCCTTTGCGACGTTAGTCTATTGATAATTACGCTCTCCATGATTAAACCGTCATATATCGCATATTTAATATCCGTATTGCTGATGCTGCTCGTGCCTGTTGCTGCGCGGGCTTTCGACACATCCGTCTACACCGACAAGTCGGCCCTCGCCGAAGGCCGCTGGGTCAAGGTCAGGGTCGATGCCGACGGACTCTATTGCATACCGACGAGCCGGCTCCGTTCGTGGGGCTTCAGCGACCCGCAAAAAGTGGTTATTAAAGGCTATGGTGGCCGCCGCCAGGACGACGTACTGTCGCTCGGCAACTATATCGACGACCTGCCCGCCGTTCAGTCGCTTGTAACCCAGCAGGGCATCGTCTTCTACGGCGTAGGGGCCGGAGAATGGACCCGGGCTGTTTCTAATGGCTACTACTATGCCCAAAACGACTATTCTGATGCCGGATATTACTTTGTAGGCGAACTTGCCGATGGCGAGGAGGCGCGCTCGATTGACGCTACGGGCTATGCTCCCGGGGCTGATGCCGCCCTCGCCGACAGCTATATGTGCCGTCTGCACCATGAACAAGAACTTACCCAGGTGCAGGGCGAGGCCGGCCCCCTGCTGCTTGGCGAAGACATGCGCTTCACCACCAGGCGCAAGGTGTCGTTTGCCACGCCAGACGCCGTGCCGGGTGGTGCGCTCTCGTACCAGGTGTCGGTAATCACGGCCATGGATGGCAGGGGGAGCTTGAAGGTTTCGCTCTTTGGCAGCGAGGCATCCTCGACCACGATAGAGGCCACTTCTAAGAGCGACTATATACACGGCACCGAGACCATAGCCCGCAACAGCGTGGCCTTCGCTTCGCCGGCCCCGGCCTCGACCGAGGTAGAGGTGGCCTTCAACGGTGGCGGCACGGTCTCGGCTGCAAACCTCAACTATGTCAGCATCAACTACGAGCGTAGTCTGGCCCTGCCGGCTGCGGGCTACAAGTCGTTCAGCACCGACAAAGCCGCCAACCGTCTTGCCTGCGCCAATGCCTCGGCACTTACGCTGTGGGACGTCACCGACCCGCTCAATCTCAAAGCTGTCAATGGCGCGACCGACGACGGCGCATACCGCTGGGGCATGAACGGCACCGCCATGCGCGACTATGCCGCCTTTACCGATGCCTCGAGGATGCCGGCACCGGCACTCGTTGGCACGGTGACAAATCAAAACCTCCATGCACTGAGCGGTATCAACATGGTTATCGTGACCCCGGCACCCTTCCGCGAACAAGCCCTGCGCCTGGCCGACTTCCATGCCTCCTCGGGCGACAGTCTTGCCGTGGCCGTGGTCACCCCCGACGAAATATACAACGAATTTTCGAGCGGCACCCCCGACATCGGCGGCATACGCCGCTTTTTCAAGATGCTATACGACCGTGGCGGCTTGCGCTACGCCATCTTGTTTGCACGTACCACCCTCGACAATCGCGGCCTCACAGCCTATGCGCCCGCCTATCCCACGCTGCCCTCGTGGATGCCGCGAGGGGCTGCAGCGTCGCTGAGCGACAACACCGGATATTGCTCCGACGATATCACCGCCATGCTCGAAGACGGTTCGGGCGCGTCGATGAGCACCGACAAGCTATCCATAGCAATCGGCCGAATACCCGTCACTACGGTACTCGAGGCGCGCAATGCCGTCGACAAGAGCATAGAGTATGTCAACAAGTCGAAGAAGTCGGCGTGGAAGCATCGCTTCCTCTTCCTCTGCGACGACGAGGACAACGGCATACACCTCGACCAGACCGAGGCCCTCCTCGGCCAGTACGACACCTCGGGTGGCGGCTATATGCTGCCGCGAAAAATCTATATCGATGCCTACGACTATGTTGGCAGCACATATCCCGACGCGCGCAACGCCATGTACCGTATGCTCGACGAGGGAGTGGTGTGGTGGAACTTTGTGGGCCACGCCAGTCCTACGGGCTGGACCAAAGAGGGGATGCTGTCGTATAGCGACCTCAACAGCCTCTACCTGCGCCACTGGCCGTTTATCTATGCCGCCACGTGCGACTTCCTGCGCCTCGACTCGCGCCGTATCAGCGGTGGCGAACTGATGTATCTCGAGCGTTACGGCGGTGCCATAGGCATGATTAGCGCGGTGCGCCCGGTGTTTATACCGGCTAATGGCAGGCTCACCGCCGCCATAGGCCGCGCCCTCGCCAAGACCGGTGCCGACGGCCGTAGCCTCACTCCCGGTGAAATTTACCGCCAGGCCAAAAACGACATTCGCGACGATAATAACGAGAAGCCCACATCCGACGAAAACCGCCTCCGCTACATCTTTGTCGGCGACCCGGCCCTGCCCCTGGCGATGCCCTATAACAACGTGCGTGTCGACAGTATCAAGGGCGCGCCTCTCTATGGCCAGGGCGCACAGCCTACCCTGGCGGCTCTCGAGCGCGCAAACATATCGGGCACAATCACCGCCGCCGACGGTTCGGAACTCGGCGACTTCGAGGGCGTGTTGATGATTGACATTTTTGATGCCGAGCGCACCGTCACCACAAAGGGGCGCGGAGAGGGCCGCGTGGCAAACTTCGAAGATATCGGCGAACGGATATACACAGGCTCGACTCTGATAAAGGACGGCCGTTTCAGCCTCGACGTGGCCATGCCTGCCGAACTGGCTCAGAACTTCCGCCCGGCAACTATGTCGCTCTACGCTTATTCGACCGTCAACAATACCGAGGCCGTGGGCCTATGCCGCGACTTCTATGTCTACGGCTACGACGAGACTGTCGCGCCCGACGACAAGGCGCCTGTGATTGAGTCGCTGGTTCTCAACCACAGCGATTTCCGCAGCGGCGACGCCGTCAACGACACCCCCATGCTCATAGCGCAGCTCCGCGACGATGTGGGCATCAACATATCTTCTGCCGGCATCGGCCACCAGCTTACGGCCATAGTCGACGGCACAAAGACTTTTACAGGCCTGTCGGACTACTATACCCCCTCGGCCGACGGCAGCCCGTCGGGTGTGCTCAACTACCCCATGAGCGGGCTGCAGCCCGGCCCGCATACCCTGACCCTGCGCGTGTGGGACACCACGGGCAACCCTGCCGAGAAGACTGTCGACTTCACCGTGGTCGAGGGTATGGCACCCAAGATTTACGATGTCTACTCCGATGCCAACCCTGCCTCGACAACGGCCAACTTCTACCTCAGCCACAACCAGCCCGACGGTAATGTGACCGTGACCGTGACGGTCTACAACCTCATAGGCCGACCGGTATGGAGCGGCACTTCGAGCGGTCGTAGCGACATGTTCCTGTCGGTTCCCGTGAGCTGGGACCTCAGCGACAATGCCGGCCGCCGCGTGGGTCGCGGCATCTATCTCTACCGCGCCACCATCACCGCCGACGGCAAGAGCTACGAGACTGCCTCGCGCCGCATAGCCGTTACAGCGCGATGAAATGTGAAAATATATTAAAAATTGCGATTGTGAGTGATAATGTTTGCCCACGTCGGAAATAATATCTAAATTTGCACTCGCAAAAAGCGCATGGCCCATTCGTCTATCGGTTAGGACGCAAGATTTTCATTCTTGAAAGAGCAGTTCGATTCTGCTATGGGCTACTTAATTAATCAGAAAATAAAGAATTACCGCATACAAAATGGCAAATCACGATTCTTCTAAAAAGCGTATCCGCCAGACAATCGCCCGTCGTCTGCGCAATCGCTACTATGCCAAAACTGTCCGTAACGCTGTCCGCGCTCTCCGCAAGATGACCGACAAGGCCGCTGCCGAGGCTCGCTACCGCGAAGTGACCGCCATGCTCGACCGTCTGGCTGCTAAGAACACCATCTCTAAGAACAAAGCCGCCAACCTCAAGAGCAAGCTCGCACGCCACATCGCAAAGCTCGCTGCGTAACCGCGCTTTCTTAAATCGTCTTTCCTCTATCACGGAGGCTCTGATGGCCCATTCGTCTATCGGTTAGGACGCAAGATTTTCATTCTTGAAAGAGCAGTTCGATTCTGCTATGGGCTACACTTCGGCTCTAATCGATTTACGGTTAGAGCCTTAACTTTGTTAGTTTGAAGTTTGAGGTTTAAAGTCTATATAGATTATCCTATCCCTCCCTTGCCTTTCTCCTTAAACCTTAAACTTTAACCCTTAACCATTTAAGTTGAAGCTTGCGAAACTTAAATCAAATTACTATCTATGATTAAGAACCTTCTTTTTGACCTCGGCGGCGTTATTGTAGATATTGAGCGTCAGCATTGTGTCGATGCCTTTGCCGCTCTCGGACTTCAGGACCCCGACTCTTTCTTCGGCCTCTATGGCCAGAAAGGTATATTCAAAGCTATCGAAGAGGGTTCTATCAATACCGATACATTCCATAGCGAGTTGCACAAGGCCCTCCCTGCCGGTGTGACCGACTATCAGATTGACACAGCCTTTCAAAAATTTATTGTCGGCATACCTCTTCACCGCCTCGAGGCCCTGCGCCGCCTACGCTGCGAGGGCTACGGCATCTACGTGCTCAGCAATACCAACCCCATTATGTGGCGAGGCGTCATTGCCAGCGAGTTTGGCAAGGAAGGTCTCAGGCGCGAAGACTATTTCGACGGCATCGTCACATCATTCGAGGCCAAGGCCCTCAAGCCCGACCCGGCAATCTTTAACTACACTGTCGAAAACCTCGGCATCGTCCCGGCCGAAACTCTCTTCTTCGACGACTCGGCCGCTAATGTAGAAGTTGCCAGGTCGCTCGGTTTCAACGCCGTCGAGGTCAAGCCCGGCACCGAGTTTGTTGACTATTTACCCTCGAAATAATGAAGTCGATAGCCGCAATCGGCATGTTCGACGGTGTCCATCTCGGGCACCGCGCCATATTGTCGGCTTTGGTCGAAAAGGGCGCCGAGACTAACTGCCGGCCTATAGTCTTTACATTCGACACCCATCCGCGCGAGACGCTTACCGGCGAGGCTATGCCGCTTATCACGCCTCCAGACCTCAAGCGTGAACTGATTGAGGAGATTTTCGGCTTGCCGGTCAATGTGATGAACTTTTCGAAGGCCGACTTTGCCATGCCGGCGGCGACCTTTTTGCAACGACTCCGAGAACTTTATGGTGTCGAGGCTCTCGTCATGGGCTACGACAACCGCATAGGCAGCGACCACCTCGATGCACGGTCGCTTGTCGGCGACCTCGGGGCCGAGGTCTATACCGTAGGTCGCGTTACCGCCGGTGACTATCAGCCAAGTAGCTCGGCAATACGCAATGCCGTGATTGCCGGCGACATAGCCGCTGTGCGCGCGATGCTCGGCCATGAATATACCGTCCGTGGCAAGGTGGTCGAGGGCAACAGGGTAGGGCGCACTATCGGTTTCCCGACGGCCAATATCGAGTTGTCAGACCCGCGCCAGCTCCTGCCGCCCGACGGAGCCTACGTTGTCGACGTGCACCTCGACGGCAGCACACTTCGCGGCATGGCCAATACGGGCATGCGCCCCACGCTCGACGATGGCCGGGGCAAGACCCTCGAGGTTAATATCTTCGACTACGACGGCGACCTTTATGGCCGCGCCCTCGACATCGATATCCTCGACCGCCTCCGCCCCGAAAAGGCATTCCCCACCCTCGCCGCCCTCAAGGCACAACTCGCCCGCGACCGCGCCGCCGCCAGTGCCTGGGGCGAGTAGTCATAGACTTGCGAAACTTAGATAAAGAAATATAATTCACTATTTTTGACAAATTTGCAAGCCTGTTCTTTGGCGATATTTTCGTATTTTTGCAAAAAATCTGATAATCATGAAACGCATACTGTCATTATTACTTGCCGGTACCATGCTCTCAGCAGCAGCAGAGACGGCAGTCCTCGAGGCTAACAAGCCCGGGGCCGAGGTTTCGCCGACGATGTACGGCATCTTTTTCGAAGACATCAACTATGGCGCCGACGGCGGCCTCTACGCCGAGATGGTCAAGAACCGCTCTTTCGAGTTCCAGCAGCCGCTGACCGGCTGGACGGCATTCGGCAACCTTGCCGTGCGCGACGACGGACCCTTCGAGGCCAACCCCCACTACGTGCGCCTGTCGCCCTCGGGCCACAGCGACAAATACACCGGCCTGCAGAACGAAGGCTTCTTTGGTGTGACCGTCCACAAAGACTCTACCTACCTCTTCTCGGCATGGCTCCGCGCCCCGGAAGGCCCTGCTAAAATTCGTGTCGAGCTGGCCGACCCCTCGTCGATGGGCGAGACTCAGGTCTATGCCAAGGCCGACATCGACGTGACATCGAAAGACTGGCAGCGCTACACCGCCACCCTCAAGGCCAACAACTCGGTCAACAAGGGCATACTGCGCATCTTCCTGGCGCATCCCGACAAGAACATTGTCGATGCCGAGCACATCTCGCTCTTCCCCGAGCACACTTGGAACGGCCTGCGCACCGACCTCGTTCAGGCGCTCGAAGACCTCAAACCCGGCGTATTCCGCTTCCCCGGCGGCTGCATAGTCGAGGGCACCGAGGTCGGCGACCGCTACCAGTGGAAACACACCGTGGGCCAGGTTGAAAACCGCCCCACCAACCTCAACCGCTGGCACTACACATTCCCCCACCGCTTCTATCCCGACTACTATCAGTCGTACGGCCTCGGCTTCTACGAATACTTCTTGCTGAGCGAGAAAATCGGTGCAGCACCACTGCCCGTGCTCAATGTCGGCATGGTATGCCAGTTCCAGAACCGCGACCCCAAGGCCCATCCGCACATGGACGAGCTGCAGCCCTACATACAGGACGCCCTCGACCTCGTCGAGTTCGCCAACGGCGACACCACCACCGTATGGGGCAAGCTCCGCGCCGACATGGGCCATCCCGCACCATTCGGACTCAAATACCTCGCCATCGGCAACGAGCAGTGGGGCCCGACATACGTCGAGCACCTCGAACCCTTCATCAAGGCTATCCGCGCCAAATATCCCGATATCAAGGTCATCGGTTCGTCGGGCCCCGATAGCGAAGGCAAAAACTTCGACTACCTCTGGCCCGAAATGACACGCCTCAAAGTCGACCTCGTCGACGAGCACTTCTACCGCCCCGAGAAATGGTTCCTCTCCCAGGGCGCACGCTACGACAGCTACGACCGCAAAGGCCCGAAAGTATTTGCCGGCGAATATGCATGCCACGGCAAGGGCAAAAAATTGAACCACTTCAATGCCGCCCTGCTCGAAGGCGCCTTTATGACCGGCCTCGAACGCAACGCCGACATCGTGGAGATGGCCACCTACGCGCCCCTCTTCGCACACGTCGAGGGCTGGCAGTGGCGTCCCGACATGATTTGGTTCGACAACTCGCGCTCGATGCGTACCTCGAGCTACTACATACAGCAGCTCTATATGCACAACCGTGGCAGCCGCGTGCTGCCCCTGCTCAGCGACGGCAAGCCCCTCACCGGCCAGGACGACATCTTTGCCTCGGCAGTCATCGACGAACCCTCGGGCGACATCATCATCAAGGTTGCCAACACTTCCGACACCGAGCAGCCCTTTGCCGTAGACTTCAAGGGCCTCAAACGCAAACAGGCCTACACCAAGATTATCAAGACGCGCCTCGAGGCCCCGTCGGAGACCGCCGAGAACACCCTCGACAACCCGGGGCTGATTGCACCCGTCACCACCACCGAGGGCGCCGACATCAAGGGGCGCACACGTTGGAGCACTTTCTTACCGGCAAAGACATTCACCGTATATCGCTTTACTAAATGAAAAAGATACTTGCAAGTCTTATGCTGTGCATGGCCGCGCTCACGCCGGCCATGGCGGCAGAGCCGGCAACCGGGAGTTTTGAGGCCGGCAAGGGCACTTTCCTGCTCAACGGGGAGCCTTATGTGGTAAAAGCCGCCGAGCTCCACTATCCGCGCATACCCGAACCCTACTGGGACCAGCGCATCAAGCAGTGCAAGGCCCTGGGCATGAACACCGTGTGCCTCTACGTGTTCTGGAACAGCCACGAACCGCGAGAAGGACAGTTCGACTTCACCGGTCAGAACGACCTGCGCAAGTTCGTCAAGCTCTGCCAGGAAAACGACATGAAGGTAATCCTGCGTCCCGGCCCCTATGTATGCGCCGAGTGGGAGATGGGCGGCCTGCCATGGTGGCTGCTCAAGAAGAAAGACATCCGCCTGCGCGAGAACGACCCCTACTTCCTCGAGCGCGTCGACAAGTTCCAGAAAGCCGTTGCCGGGCAGGTCGGCGACCTCACCGTTGCCAACGGCGGACCAATCATCATGGTACAGGTCGAGAACGAATACGGCTCCTACGGCATCGACAAGGAGTATGTAGGCAACATTCGCGACATGCTCCGCCGCAACTTCGGCGACAAGGTGACGCTCTTCCAGTGCGACTGGTCGTCGAACTTCCTCAACAACGGCCTCGACGACCTCTTCTGGACCATGAACTTCGGCACCGGCGCCAACATCGACCAGCAGTTCGCCAAACTCAAACAGGTGCGTCCCGACAGTCCCCTGATGTGCTCGGAGTTCTGGAGCGGATGGTTCGACAAGTGGGGTGCCAACCACGAGACGCGCCCTGCCGCCGACATGATTGCCGGCATCGACGAAATGCTGTCGAAGGGCATCTCGTTCAGCCTCTACATGACCCACGGCGGCACCAACTGGGGCCACTGGGCCGGCGCCAACTCGCCCGGCTTCGCCCCCGACGTGACCAGCTACGACTACGATGCCCCCATTTCTGAGTCGGGACAGCTTACGCCCAAATACCACGCCCTGCGCAAGACCTTGGCAAAGTACTACGACGGCAAGAAGCTCCCGGCTATTCCGGCCTCTATCAAGGCCGTGACAGTCCCCGAGTTCACCCTCACCGAGGTCGCTCCCCTCTTTGCCAACCTGCCCGAGCCCAAGGAAGACGCCGAGCTTAAGACCATGGAGGAATACGACCAGGGCTTCGGCTCAATCCTCTACCGCACCACGCTGCCCGCCCTCGCCGCAGGCAGCACGCTCACTGTCAGCGACGCTCACGACTTCGCACAGGTATTTGTCGACGACAAGTACATCGGCAAGCTCGACCGCCGCCTTGGCGAGAAAGAGCTCACCCTCCCCGCCGTCAAAGAAGGTGCCAGGCTCGACATCTTCGTCGAGGCCATGGGCCGCATCAACTTCGGCCGCGCCATCAAGGACTTCAAAGGCATCGTCGGCGAGGTAACAGTCACCGAGCCAAGGGGTAAGCACAACTTCACCTGCAAGCTCAAAGACTGGAAGGTCTACAATATCGAAGACACCTACGACACCTATACCGCTATTGGCGAGTTCATGCCTACGGGGGCCTTCACCCCAGGTGCCGACGGCCGACTGCCTCGCGGCGTATATCGCGGCACATTCAAGGTCAACAAGGTAGGCGACACCTTCCTCGACTTTTCTACCTGGGGCAAGGGCCTCGTATATGTCAACGGCCACCCCATGGGCCGCATCTGGGAAATCGGCCCGCAGCAGACCCTCTATATGCCCGGTTGCTGGCTCAAGAAGGGCGAGAACGAAATCCTCGTTTTCGACATCCTCGGCCCGCGCGACACCAAGGTTGCCGGCCTGCGCGAACCGCTGCTCGACAACCTGCTCGTCACCAAGCCCTTGACTCACCGTCTCGAAGGTCAGACCCTCGACCTGGGCGGCCTCAAGCCGGCCCTGACAGGCAGCTTCAAGGGCGGCAACGGCTGGCAGGAGGCATCGCTGCCCAAACCCGTCCGTGGCCGCTACATAGCCCTCGAGGCCGTCGATGCCGTCGACGGTGGCGACAATGCCGCCATTGCCGAGTTCTACGTCGTCAACGACAAGGGCCAGCGCCTCGTGCGCGAACCCTGGACGGTGGTATATGCCGACAGCGAGGACGTTGATGGTGTGAACCGCTCGGCCGACAAGATGTTCGACCTCCAAGAATCGACCTACTGGAGCACAGTCAAGGGCACCCCCTTCCCCCACGTGGTCGTCATCGACCTCGGCTCCGTTCAAAACGTCGGAGCCATCCAATACCTCCCGCGCATGGAAGCCGAAGTCCCCGGCGCCATCCGCAACTACCGCCTCTACGTCAGCGAAAAAACCTTCAACATCAAATAAGCCCTCCTCGCCTGACATATTAAAAACATAAAGACAAAAAGGCAAAAAGTACAAAAAGCCTTTTTGTCTTTATTTTATCCCAATATTGACCCTCGGTGCGTCCAGGCAGGCAATGCCATTATAGGAGCTTGGCTCTCCGAGACAAGCCATCATGCCGCCTGACACACTAAAAACATCGATTGAGGTTTGTAGAGATAATTCAGGCAACTGCGATAGGAACTTAGCTCTCTTATCATCTAAGTCTTGCCAAAATTATTTCGGGGTTTTGTTGCATCTGACTGAAAGCGTAAGGCAACTTTCGGTTTCCTCCCCAATTTGAAATCCCATCCTTTAAATAGGTATGAAAACTATTATTTTCAAGTTTCGGTTTTTGGGAAAACTGTCGAAGACAGTTCCTGTGTCAGAACCCCAGCTTTACGAAGTTAGCTGGGGTAACGACTGAAAAAACAGTGCCAAGGTCGAAGACCTTGCCCACTTAAGAGTGTGTCAGGATAGCGTGCATAGACACATACAAGGGAGGGTGTATCAAAAAATATATGCTGGAGTCCTCGAAGAGGACGCTCTTGTTGTTAGCCCCACGATTATTCGAGGGGTAAGAATAGAAACCAATATAAATAAAGTCCTCGGAGAGGACGCAAAGGAATTGATTACATGTCGTTTGCGACCTCTCCGAGGTCATTTTATCGCAGATGTCCTATAATCCCCGCCAATGATGGCGGGGTTAACGACAAAAGCGTCGTCTCCGACGACATTTCATTTTGATACACCCTCTCTGAGTATATCGCATTAGACCCAAGCTAACTTTGTAAAGCTGGGGTTTCTATAAATGAACTGTCTTCGACAGTTTCACAAATCCCAAACCTATATTGCCATATGCTACCCCACGCAATCGCACTTCCACCCTTCAAAAATTACTCTTATGTTTTTCAACACATTTAGTCAATAATCTAACAAAAATTATTAACTTTGCAATCGCAGACCGCCTCGCAGACCACGCCAGTAGGGAGAGGTTCATCCGAGCCGACTTCCGGTCTGGGGTTTGAGCGGGGTGGGATGTGTAGACATAATAAAAAGCGTTTATCCGCGCTGATTCTTGACAAGCAGAAATTCTGGCAAAATTTCATATCAAAGTCAAGGATTGAGCAACGGTAGATGCCCGTGGATATGTAATTGTCATGCCTTCGGCACGATATTTCGAGAGAAATAGTGTCGGATGTACTGATTGCATATACTGGCGTGGGCTTCTGCAGTTGCCGTCCGACTTTGATAGGGCAATGCGAGAAGCCTCTGACAGTAGGACGGTAACAGATACAGATTCCTACGCTTTTTTCGTAAACCAATCTAACGCCAACGAGGGGAGTCCGGCGGTAACATCAAAACCCGGTATGCGATACATCTTATCATTATCACTCGGTGTGCTGGCGTTAATTGCTAACGCGCGTCAAATCACACCGAATGAAGCCCAAAGCATTGCTCAAGACTTCTTCAACGACACAACCATTGAACAGATATACGCACCTTGCGCTATTGGCACTCGTTCTCTCAATGCTGCACAAGACTATGAAAATGCGCCTTACTACATTTTCAAGCCATCCGATAATAAAGGTTTCGTAATTATCTCAGGAGATGATAGATTACCTCAAATTCTTGGATATTCTAACGAAAATGTGTTTGACTATAATTTGTTCAACCTGCAATGCCCATTGTATTCCGTCAATCTGAAAGAATTGATTTATAAATCTTCATTTCCAAAAGAGCAATCTAATCTAAGAACTACACCTAAATATGTTTTACCTTTGTTAAAGACCGCCTGGGGGCAAGGTTCACCATATAATTATTTAACACCCGTTCTATACGATGGAAGTCATTGTGCAACCGGTTGTACGAACACAGCCCAAGCTCAAATTATGAAATTCTGGGAATTTCCGTCATCTGGGTCAGGAAGTGTAAGATACGAATGGAATAATCAAATTTTATCTCTGGATTTCTCCTCTTCACAATATCAATGGGACGCAATGTTGGAGAGTTACGAATTCGGTTTTTCAGAAGAGAACGCCAATGCTGTTGCTGTCTTAATGCGAGACTGCGGATACGCCAATCACACCTCGTATTCTGGCGAGAGTGGGGCGACTGTTCACTATGACGCTCTTGTAAGAAACTTCGGGTATGATAAAGGCATACGTATAATCGACCCCCATATGTGCAGTCAGCAATATTTTGTGGATGCCATGCGAAAAGAGCTTGACGCTGGCAGACCGTTTTTTGTAAGTGGCACAATATCGGATATCCCTGGGATAACCGCTCATTCTTTCATCTGCGATGGTTATGACGAAAATGGCTATTTCCACTTCAATTTAGGTTGGAATGGTGCTAATGATGGATACTATCTGCCTACGATTGGATGGGATATTAGCTGCATTGAAATAGGGATTCAGCCAGACTGTGGAGGGGTGGCCACCATGACATTTGGTAGCAAATATGATTTCATGTATGATAACGGTAAAATCTCCTGCGAATTAGACTTCTACAATCCTCTGGGTATTTTTTATGACCCCTATGGTGAAGTTTACAATGAGGTTGCCACTATTGCAGAAAATATGTCTACTCATGATTTTTATTCGTTTACAAAGCGTAAAGGAACTGAGTTTTCGATTATCTACGACATGCCCCTTCCTTCAAAACTCCCCGACGGAGACTATCTCGTTTATCCGGCATTAAGATTTTCTGATGGTCAGTGGAATAAATTTACATTTTACGATGGTAGACAAGAAGCAATTTCACTATCTGTCATTAATGGGTCATATAAATATTCAAATATAGACGTAACTGATAAGCTTGATGATGGTAAAATTGAGGTCGATGGTATATTTTATATCCTCAACGAAGACCATACGGCAACTGTAACATATAAAAATAACAAATACAATAGTTATAAAGGTTGTGTAACTATACCAAACACAATTTCTTATGATGGAATAATTTACGATGTTGTAGAATTAGGCATCGACGCTTTTAGAGATAGTAAATTAGATGAGTTGGTAGTCGGAAACGATATAAGGGTAATCAATGAAGGTGCGATGTCCTGCTCCGTAAACAAACTCACCTTCTCGCAACCATCAAAATTGAAAGAAATAATCGGTTGGGGATTTAATAATTGTGAAGTGCCAAAAATTGAGTTACCGTATGGTCTGGAAACAATTGGAAGATGTGCTTTTCAGAACACGGGTGCGGCCTCTATTGACATCCCGTCGACGGTCAAAAATATAACTGGCGGCTTTGCTTTCACATATTGTCGGTCGTTAGAAGAGGTGTATGTTCATTGGGAAAATAAAGCAGATTTACCTAACCTGAATCCCTATGACCACATTTTTGACCAATGTAATTGGAATAGTCTAAAATTATATGTACCCATTGGCTCTGCAGCGATATATTCGAGCAGCCCACAATGGCAGGACCTAAATATCTTTGAACATGAAAATAGCGGAATAGCCAACATCCAAGAGGATAGTGATAATCGAATAATCAGCATCTTTAATCTTCTCGGTATTCAAATCTACCAAGGCAACCCCCAATTTATACCATCTTTACCTCATGGCATATATTTAATAAAACTCGGCAACAAGACCATGAAAATAAAGATATAACACCGCCCGACATATTAGAAATTCAAGTTTCGCAAGTATGCAACTTGCTCACTGTTAGTAGTCTTTTGGTTATAGGTTATGGTTTGATAAATGCAAATAACA
>VSPF01000209.1 GCA_009775195.1 Muribaculaceae bacterium | reverse complement strand
ATCTAATAGTGACTTACTCGTCAAGGGCCTGGCGGATGGCGCGGGCGAGCTGGTCGGGGCACGAGGTGGGGCGCGGGCCGCAGGGTGTGCCTTCGAGCAGGTCGGCGACTTCGTCGGCGGGGCGTCCTTCGCACAGGCGCGATACACCGCGCGTATTGCCGGCGCAACCTTTGGTGAATACGAGGCTGCGGATGCGACCTTCGTCGTCTATGTCAAAATCAATCTGGCGTGAGCATGTGCCCTGGGGTGTGTATGTGATGTGTTTCATTTGTATTTTCGATATGCTGCGGCCAAGCGTGTGTGGTAGCCGCGACTGGCGTAGGAGGGGCCGTTGTAGGCACGGGCGAAGGCTGCCCAGTTCTTGTTCTTCAAATGCGCCAGCAGTCCTGTGTTTCTTATGTAGTTGGCGAAAAGGCTGAGTTGGTCGTACTCCGAACGCTTCATCCGTTCGACAAACTCCTCGCGCGACGCCGTGCCGCACAGCTTCCAGTTGAAACCTCCGATTTGGAACATGCCCCAGAACGTGCTTTCGACCGCAGCCACTGAGTCGATTGCCATGGCGGCCTCGAGCCGGGCATGCTGTGCGGCTTGCTGGGAGCCGTATTTTGCAATGTTGACGGGCTTTAGTGCGACGCTGTTGCTGTGGCGCGACAGGTTGATGCCACGCCTGGCGGCGGCGCGGCGGAAGACCGGCAGGTCGAAGTTGATGATTGCCGACCCGTCGGCGTTGAAGCCTTTTTGCAGACGGCCTGTCTCTATTTCGACCACGGCACGGATGGCGGCTGTCTCTATGCCGAGTTCTTTTGCTATTTCATCATAGTCTTCGGGTCGCAGCGGCCCGGTGTGAACCAGCTCGGGGTGTGGCAGGAAGGCGGTGTGGAGGGTGTCGTTGTCGATGATTACGAATGAGCGGCCGAGCGAGTCGACCTCCACGCCCATGGTGTCGTATACATATAATGTATCGGGCAGAAAACGTGCGCCCTGCCACCGCGCGTTGGCACACACGGCACAAAGGAGCATCATCGTTATAAAAAACAGGCGTGGCATCAGACAATGGTGGGATATAAGTAAATTTGCGGATGCGTCCCGGCCGACGGGGCGCATCCGCAAGAAAGTATGCTCTTTACAGCTCGGCTACTTTTTCGAGCGTGCGTGTGATTTGGCCGTAGAAGCGCTCGACGGCGGGGATATACATGCGTTCGCTCGGCGAGTGTACGCCCTGGAGTGTGGGGCCGAACGATACCATGTCGAGGTGCGGATATTTCTGCAAGAAGAGACCGCACTCGAGGCCGGCATGGATGGCCTTGATGGCCGGCTTGATGCCGTAGAGTTCTTCGTAGGCGTCGCTGGCAAGGTGCATGATGCGGCTGTTCATGTTGGGGGCCCAGCCGGGGTAGCCGTCTCCGTGGGTTACCTCGGCACCGGCGAGGGTGAAGAGGGCTTCGACCTGGCGCGCAATGTCCCATTTGCGCGACTCAACCGACGAGCGCTGGCTCGTGGTGACAAGCACCTGGTTGTCGCCCTGCATCTTGACTGATGCGAGGTTTGTCGAGGTCTCTACGAGGCCCTCGAGGTCGCGGCTCATCGACACTACACCGTGGGGGGCGCTGTAGAGCGACTCTACGAGAGCCTTTGTAGTCTCATGGTCGAGGGCGAACTCGGGGCGGTCGTAGCTCTCGAGCTCGAATTTGAGTGTCGGTTCGAGGCCGGCGTATTCGTTTTCGATATCGGCCACGAACTTGTTGAAAGCCACGCGCACCTGCTCTTTGTGCGAGGTGTCGACGCCGAATACGGCGTGGGCGGCGCGGGGTATGGCGTTGCGCAGGTTGCCGCCGTCGATATCGCACAGTGCGATTTCGTGGTCGAGGCTCAGGGTGTAGAGGAAGCGCGCGAGCAGCTTGTTGGCATTGGCGCGGCCCAGGTGTATGTCGCCGCCCGAGTGGCCGCCGAGGCCGCCCGAGATATCAAATTTGAAATAGTGGAAGTCGGTGGGGGCAAACGAACGCTTGTATGTGAAGAGGCATGTAGTGTCTACGCCGCCGGCGCATCCCACGAAAATCTCGGCATCGTCCTCGCTGTCGAGGTTGAGCAGCATCGATGCCGAGAGCATGCCGTCGCCGAGGTTGTTGGCACCGGTGAGGCCGGTCTCCTCGTCGACAGTAAAGAGGGCCTCTACGGGGCCGTGAACAAGGTCTTTGTCGGTGAGGACGGCAAGCGCTGCCGCCATGCCGATGCCGTTGTCGGCACCGAGGGTTGTGCCGTCGGCGCGGAGCCAGTCGCCGTCGACGATGGTGGTGATGGGGCTGTTGGCAAAGTCAAAGCTCTTGTCGTTGCTTTCGCAAACCATGTCCATGTGAGCCTGCAGTGCAACCACGGGGGCGTTTTCGTGACCCGGGGTGCCCGGTACGCGCATGACCACGTTGCCGATTTTGTCGGTTACGGCTTCGATATTGTGCTTTGCTGCGAAGTCGAGCAGGTACTGGCGTATTTTTTCCTCGTGTTTCGAGGGGCGTGGCACGTGGTTAATCTCGTCGAAGATAGCAAACACGTTGGCCGGCTGGAGGTCTCTTATTGTCATCGTTTTTTCGTTTTTATAGTCCTGTATAAAGTTCTAAATATGATTTCATTTTGAGAAAGAATGTTAAAAACATTCATAATCGCCCTCTAAATTACAAAATAAAATCGATATGGCGAAAAAAAGCGGCAATTTTCGCTATATTTGCACCGTCAAAGCGAAGCAATCGCAAATGAAAACAGTAATTCTGACCATAATACTGGTGCTTGTCGCAGTAGTGCTGCTCGGCGTGAAAGTGCTATTTGTCAAAGGAGGGCGTTTCCCCTCGGGGCATGTACACGACGTTGCCGCGCTTCGCGACAAAGGCATAGGCTGCGCCTCGGGCCATGACGGCACGGCGCAGGCTCCCGGTCGCAAAACCTTACAATAAACCAATATAATGAAAAAACTGTACGTAACAGTAAAGACATTGGCAGCATGCGCCCTGCTACTCGGCGCCAGCTCGTGCGGTAATAAGGAAACCGCCGCCCCCGTCGCCCCGGCGACAACCGACGGTCAGGCCGCCGCTACTATCAATATCCGATATATCGACGCCGACTCTGTTATCGGGTCTTACGCGCTGGCACAGCAGTTGATGGAAGAGCAGCAGCGCGAACTCAACAAACTGCAGCAGTGGCACGAAAACAAGCAGCGCGAACTGCAGGGCATAGCTAATACCATCAGCCAGAAACAGCAAAACAACGTGTACCTCTCACAGGCCTCGATGCAGGAAGATGTCAACAACCTGCAGAAGAAGAGCGAGGAAGCCGAGCGCTACTTCGGCACGCAGCAGCAGCGCCTCGCCATTGCCGGTGAGCAGATGCAACGCCGACTCAATGACTCTATCAACAGCTTCATCAAAGACTACAATGCCGTGCACGGCTACGATGCCATACTCCTTCGCGAAGCCGGCGTTTACTTCAAGCCCGAGCTCAATATCTCGGCTGAGGTAATCGAAGGCCTCAACGCCCGTTTCGCCGCCTCGCAACCGGCAGCGAAATAAGTCGCGATACAGACCTTATAGAACCCCGTGGCAATCACGCGGCCCCGACCGGGCCGGCTGGTGCCACGGGGATTCTATTTTTTTGCAGATTCTAAATCGAAGTGCAAAACTAGACTAGATAATCTGCAACATCTCTTAGCAAGGAGAGAGGGATTGC
>VSPF01000208.1 GCA_009775195.1 Muribaculaceae bacterium | reverse complement strand
TTATTAAGTTAATGATTATGTTATTTCGGTAGGGTCAGGAAACGGTTGTAAGCCTCGTCCCAAGCGGCTTTATTGTTGGTGCGCGGAGTAAACTCTTTAAGCTCGACAGATTTCTTAATCACCTGTCGCATTTGCTCGAGTGTGTTTACCACTCCTGCAGCCTTGGCCTGAAGCATGACATTGCCGAGGGCGGTGCACTCTACAGGGCCGGCAACGACTGGCATCTGCAGCACGTCGGCAGTCATTTGGTTGAGTCGCTGGTTGCGCGAACCACCGCCGATGATGTGCAGACGCTCGATGGGGAAAGGCGAGAAGCGGCTCAGCATGCCCATCACCTGGCGGTAGCGCAAGGCAAGGCTTACCAATATACAGGCCGTGAACTCGCCCTGTGTCTGAGGCACTGGCTGGTTTGTATCAGCGCAATACTGCCGTATGGCCTCGAGCATCGACACCGGGCTTGCAAACTCGGCAGCATCGGGGAATATAATAGAGCGCATGGGGTCGGCGACGGCATCCGACTGGGTAAAGAGCGTGTCGAAATCGGTCGGCAGGCCCTGCTGTTCCCATTCGTTGCGGCAGCTTTCGAGGAGCCACATGCCACAAATGTTCTTCAAGAAACGGGTGGTGCCGTCTACACCGCCTTCGTTTGTGAAGTTTGCCACGCAGCTATCGTCGTTGATAATCGGTTTCTGCACTTCGATACCCATCAGGCTCCACGTACCGCTGCTGAGGTATGCGAAGCCGGTCTCAGTGGCCGGTATTGCGGCCACGGCCGATGCCGTGTCGTGACCTGCGACAGAAATCACCGGTATCTGCGGCATGCCCGTGCGACGGCTTACGGCAGGAGTCAGGCGCCCTATTACGGTCGCAGGCATGACAAGGGGGGGGAATATGTCGCTACCAAGGCCGAGGGTGGCAAGCAACTCGGGCTCGATGCAGCGTGTGTTGGGATTGAGCAACTGCGAGGTCGAGGCAATAGTATACTCAGTCACTTCGATACCGCACAGCAGGTAACTCAGCGCGTCGGGGAGGAACATTATGCGCTTTGCCGCTGCCAGCGACGAGTTGCCGTCGCGCTTCATGGCCGACAGTTGGAAAAGAGTATTGAAGTTCATCACCTGTATGCCTGTCAGGTCATACACATGGTCGCCGGGCAGGCACTCGCGGAAGTAGCGCATAGGTTCGTCGGTAGTATGCGGGTCACGGTAGCTGAACGGGTTGGCCAAAGGCAGCCCGTCGGCACCGAAACATACTATGTCGACGCCCCATGTGTCGATACCAATCGATGTGGGAGTGATACCTTGTGAAGCAAGCAGGGAAAGAGCCTTTTCTATTTCATTGTAGAGATGCGGAAAGTCCCAATACAAATGGTTACCCATGCTGACTATATCGTGGCCAAACCGGGTAAGTTCTTTGATTGAGACTTCATCGTCGGTAACGGTGCCAAGGACGGTGCGTCCGCTGGTGGCTCCGAGGTCGACGGCAAGAAACTGGTGATTCATGATGATTCGTAGGTTGTTGAAAGATGCACAAAATTACTGCCTCTAAAATAAAATTTGATTATTTTTACGTTTCATTTATTATACATTTTGTTTCAACTGCCCTATATTTCAACAAGCTTGCAACATCTAAAACCCATTTGCAACAAATATAAAAAAGAGGCGAGGGACAAGCCGGGTGTTGCCACCGTGCCTGTCCCTCGCCAGGAATTTCCTTATTTAACCGAATCAGAGAACCGACTTGTAGAGTTCTTTGATTTGTTCCAAAGTCACATCACGCGGATTGCCGGGGGTGCAGACATCGGCGAGAGCCTGCTCGGCAAGACGGGGTATGTCGTTTTCGGTAATACCGAGTTCGGTAAGGTGCTGGGGTATGCCAACCTTTAGGGCCAGGGCCTGCACGGCGTCACATGCGGCATCCGATGCCTCTTCGGCTGTCATACCGTCGGTGTTGACACCCATGGCACGTGCAATCGAAGGATATTTGTCGAGGCACTTCTCTTTGTTGAACCTCATGATTGTCGGCAACAGGAGGGCGTTAGCCACACCGTGGGGCACGTCGAAGAGCGAACCCATGGGGTGCGCCATGCCGTGCACGAGGCCGAGGCCGACATTGCTAAATGCCATACCGGCGATATACTGGGCCACAGCCATGCCGTTGCGCGCATCGGCATCCGACGGATGCTCTACGGCGACGGGAAGATAGTGTGCTATCATCCTGACAGCCTCGATTTCGAACATATCCGACATTTCCCATGCGGCCTTGGTGATATAACCCTCGATTGCATGGGTAAGGGCGTCCATACCGGTGGCGGCAGTAAGGCTCTTGGGGAGGCTGTACATCAGTTCGGCATCGATGATGGCGACTGCGGGTATGTCGTTGGGGTCGACACATACCATCTTTTTCTGTTTCTCCTCGTCGATGATGACATAATTGATAGTTGTCTCGGCAGCAGTACCGGCCGTCGTAGGCAATGCGATGATAGGCACACTCTTGTGCTTGGTGGGAGCGCAGCCCTCGAGCGACACGATATCAGCAAAGTCAGGGTTGCTGATAACGATACCGATACCCTTGGCGGTGTCAATCGACGAACCGCCACCGATAGCCACAATCAGGTCGGCTCCGGCCTTGCGGAAAGCCTCGATGCCGTTGGTGACATTGGTCACGGTCGGGTTGGGCTTGACATCGCTGAAAATTTCGTACTTGATACCGGCCTCGTCAAGGACATCGGTCACCATTTTGGCTACTCCGAATTTAATCAGACCCGGGTCTGTGACTACGAGGGCTTTTTTCTTTCCCATACGGTCGATAGCTTCGGGGAGCATCTTGCGAGCACCTGGGCCGAAATAGGATACCTCATTGAGGATGAAACGATTAACCATGATTTTTTGATTTGTTGCGACTTGTTTGCAATATTTTCGGCAAATATAAATATTTTATTCGAAATATTGTAAAATTATTGCAGAAATTTTTCGCTAATTTATTTTGCCGCCCTATCTGCAACTGAGGCCGGTTTCCATCACCGATTACTTATCAAACATTGTGCTCAAAAAGATTTTTTCCAACTGACAACAGCAACCGCAAATAAATTTGCCGGTAACGACATATCATCGGTGCTGTTCTATACCCCGATTAACTCACAAACAAGGGTCAACGACGTGGCAAATGCCACAGTATTTATTGCTGCCGACGCTACCGGCCAACCCGGCACACGCCTCGTCGAGAAGACCGTAGCACTGCCCACCAACCCCCTGACCTTTTTCCAAGCCGACCTCGACGCACCCTACCCTATCGAGGCCGGTAAGAAAGTATTTGTCGGCGTAGAATTTACCCTTGCTTCGGCCAATGATGTATGGTTGGTATACGACTATCTCGACCACGGCTCTGACGACTGCGGCGGATGGGTCGGAAATTATAATACAACCTCGTGGGCCTGGCAGAATATAGCGCAGAACTTTGGCTTTGTATGCGTAGGGGCCACCATTACTGGCACAAACTTGCCTACCAACCAGGTTGCGCTCAACGGTGTATATACCAATCCCGCCGAGGAGCAGAACAAACAGTTCGAGTTCGAATTCGAAATCGAAAACGAAGCTGCCGACGTGGTAAAGAATATCGAATTAAAATATACCATAGGCTCCAACGAACCGGAAGTAGAAACGATGGCCCTTCCGAACGACGGCCTCGGTTACAACGCAAGTCTTAGTGGCACAATTTCGCAGCTCACC
>VSPF01000207.1 GCA_009775195.1 Muribaculaceae bacterium | reverse complement strand
CTCCCCGGCAACCACGAGAACAACTGGAGTCAGCGTGCCACAAAGACTTTTGTCGACCTTTGGGGCAACGACCGCTTCGTCACGACTACCGACTCGCTCGTCATTGTCGGCATCAACTGCGGCCCGTATATGAAGATGGGCGACGGACATGTGAAGCAAGAAGACCTGCACTGGCTCAAATCGACACTCGACAGCCTCGTCACCGACGGCCGCCGCGTGCTGTCGTTCAACCACTATCCCCTGCTCACCGACCTCGACAACGTGGCCGACTACATGGCCCTGCTGTCGCAATACCCCGTCATAGCCCATATCAACGGCCACTACCACCGCTGGAATAACTACCGTGCCGGGGGTCCCGAGGCCGGTTCCGACCTGCAGTGCGTCACAGTCCGGGCCCTCGACCTCGGCAAGGGTGACTTCGGATATTCGATTCTCGAAATCGACCCGCAATGGCTGCATTTTTACAATAAACGCCTCGGTGCCGAGCCGCAGGCTATGTATGCCTTCGCCAACCGCCGCGACCACAAAGCAGCCACATTTGCGCCGCGTCCCGGGCTCGAAGCACCCGAAGGCTTCGAGGTCACAAAGGTATGGGCCGACAGCGCCTCAATCTTCACACGCCTCGGGTTTGACAACGATAATGTCTACTTCGGCAACTCGCTCGGCCAGGCACGTGCCGTTGCCAAGGACGGCACTTTGAAATGGAGCGTTCCCACAGGCGCGTCAATATTCAGCCGCCCCGTGGCTTTACCCAAGGGTCGCGTAGCCATGCCTGTCCACGACGGCATACTTATCATCGACGGCACCTCGGGCAAAATCATACGCAAACACGGCTCTAAGGAAGGCCCGTACGTCGCCGACGGCGTCATCACGCCCGACGGCAAGGGTTATATCCAAGGCGGTTACAAACGTATCGAGCGCCGCCGTCCCGCCGACGGTCGCCTCGTGTGGTGCTACGACTCAATCTTCAACTACTGTCAAGCCGCACCGGCTATCGACGGCAACGACCTCGTCTTTGGCGCCTGGGACACCAACCTGCGCTGCCTCGACCTCGCCAAGGGCCGTCTGAAATGGGTATGGAACAACGGCAAGACCGCCAACATGCTCGGCCCGGGCAACGTAGTGCCCGTCATCACCGGCGACAAAGTCATCATCGTCGCCCCCGACCGCTACATGACAGCCCTCGACCGTGCAACCGGACGGCAGCTATGGCGCGACAACAGCCACCGCTACCGCGAGAGCCTCGGCCATAGCGAAGACGGCACCACCGTATATGCCAAGACTATGGACGGCGAACTCGTCGCCGTCGATGCCACCACGCCGCAATTTAAAGAGCGCTGGACCCTCGACCTCGGCCTGGGCTACGAACACGCCCCCTGCATCGTCGTCGAGCGCGACGGCTACATCTACACCGGCAGTCGTCGCGGCCTCGTGACCATAACGCGCGCCGACGTCCCCGAGCTCATCGCCACACTGCCCCTCGGCACCAGCGAAATCAACGGCATCGACATCGACCCCGCCACCGGCCACATCTACGTCTCCCTAATCGAAGGCACAATCTACCGCATCACAAAAAAATAATCACGCCAAAGAGTCTGACAAGTCCGAAAAGTCGGACTTGTCAGACCACCCAGACCCTTTGCCAAGTCTGCGCATTTATCTTTGTCCCCAGTCCCCGAGGCTTGCCTCGGAAATCCCAAGCCAAAACCATTAAAGTTATTCCTCGTGCTCGAGGAATAATCAAAAACTCTCTTGTCCCTTTAGTTATTATGTCCTTATGTTTCCTATGGCCATTTACATGTAAAAAAATTAAAAAAATTACTTGGTAAATAAAAAATATATTGTAATTTTGTGCTTACATACTGACTCGCAGAAGCCTCAGCTTGAGGTAAAGAGAGGAGGGATGTAGACATACATAGAAAGCGTTTATCCGCGCTGATTCTTGACTTTCTGAAATTCTCGCAAAATTTCATTTTTCCTGTCAAGGATTGAGCAACGGTAGATGCCCGTGGATATGTAATATTATGCTTCCGGTACAATATTTCGTGAGAAATATTGCTCGAGGCAATAATTACATATACAAGCGTGGGCTTCTGCGTTGCCATCTAACAGGAAAGGGCAATGCGAGAAGCCTCAGAAAGTAGGATGGCAACAGATACAGACTCTCACGCTTTTTTTGCCATCAGTTGGATTGTGAGTCTTCCAACATGTTGCCCATCATAGACTCCCTATGAGAAAGACTATTTTCGGACTAATCACATTGATGCTTGTATCAGTATCAAGCATCTCGTATGCTCAAACAACCAAAGAACAACGCAAGGAGCGTCAGGAATTAGCAAAGTCCTCTAAAAAAGAACTAAACGAGAAGGCCAGCAAAGCTGCACGAAAAGAAGCCAAGCGACTTTCGAAAGAGGGGTGGAAGACTGCCCCTGGAGCACTTCCACTTGAAAAACAACTTGACAAGTCATACATGATGCAATATCAGTATGATTCTGACGGATTCCCCCAGTTCATAATGGCCGAAGCCATGAGCACAGGCGGTAACTACGATGCAGCAAAAATGCAAGCACTCGAACTTGCCAAACAAAACCTTGCCGGGCAAATTCAGACCGAAGTTACAGCCCTTATTGAAAACACAGTTGCAAACGAACAAATGGACCAAGGAGATGCAGCTTCAATCACTCGTAGTGTATTGGCAAGCAAAAATCTGATTTCTCAAAGCATTGGTCGCGTCGTACCGGTTGTAGAAACTTATCGTGCCGTAAACGGCAATAATAAAGAAGTATTAGTGCGCATCGCTTATAGTCAGGACATGGCCAAAGCGACTGCTAAACGTGCTATCAAGAAAGAGCTTGAAGAACGTGGAGATTCTTTGCATGGCAAACTCGATGAACTCCTTGGTTGGTAAATGAGACGAGCCGTTCTTTTTGCCATATTCATCTCTACCTTTATGATGGTTTATTCGCAGAGAACTGCAAAAGTATCTGCGACATACACCTATTACGCCCCAGAAACAATGTCGATTGAGGAAGCCAAGAGAGTTGCACTTGACCGTGCTAAAATTCAGGCAATAGCCGACGAGTTTGGGACAATAGTAACTCAAAGCACCTCATCAATAATCTCAAACAAAAATGGAGTAACTAATGAAAGCTTTTACTCTTACGGAGGCACGGATGTAAAAGGTGAATGGATAGAAACTATCGGGGAACCCAAATTTGATATAAATTACAAAAACAATCAATTGATAGTTCTATGTTCCGTCAAAGGTAAAGCACGAGAAATTAATTCAGCAAGTATCGAATTTACATCGAAACCATTACGTAATGGCACATCCCTGAAATTTGAATCTAATGAATTTAGAAACGGTGACGATTTATACTTATATTTTGAAACTCCAATTGACGGTTTTTTAGCTGTGTATTTACTTGACGAGACAACTCAGACGGTATATAATATACTCCCATATAAGAGACAGTCAATCCCGGCAGTTGCAGTAAAAGCCAATCAAGAGTATATATTCTTTTCACGAGAAAAGGCAGAAAAAGGCGACAGACAATTTGTTGACGAGTATACTCTCTCTTGTGAGACCGATAAAGAATTTAATACGCTTTATGTCCTTTTTTCTACTACTGATATAAATAAAAGAACAGGATTTAACTCTTCTATAGAAGATAAACCCGACAATATTGCATTCATAGACTTTAAACAGTGGTTAAGTAAATCCCTTTCTCAAAATAAGAATCTTAAATTCAAAGAGATTAATATATTAATAAT
>VSPF01000206.1 GCA_009775195.1 Muribaculaceae bacterium | reverse complement strand
TCTTGATATATAGGGAGGTTTAGATTCATTGTAATCCTAAAGAGGCGAGAATTTCGATTGCTTCGGCCGCCGACATGCGATGTTTGTCGGCCAGACGTCCGGCGAATGTATGGGCGATACCTACAACGCCTTGATGACGGAATAGGCGGTCGGCATACTGGCGACAGCTCTCAAAGAGGCGGTCGGCCTCGTCATTATCCATATCGAGGTGCTCATTGGCATCATAGCGGAGGGCATCGCGCAGAGCCGACAGCTCGTCATTCGCCAATCCACGGTGTGCAAGCAGATAGCGGCGACATGTCAGATTGCCCAGGGCAAGCGAGGCAGTGATACGCAGTTCGCGCATAATCTGCTCCCACACCACTTTGGCCGACATACGCGGGTTGCCACGGAAGCCATAGTCATGGCTCATGATGATGTGTTCGCCTGCCGGGGCATCAAGGTCGATACCGCTAAAATAGTCTTCGCCATCGAGGGCGACAAGGGTGATGGTCATGCCTGCCACGCCGTAGGCTTTGTCGCGGTCATCACTATACTGGAGTGTATTAGGAGTCATAAATGCAGATAAATCAATTTATAACCAATATTTTGGCAACAGCTCCTTTCGAGGAGCCTTCATTGCCTTGAGAAGCAAAAACAAAATAAACGCCCGATTTAACACGCCGACCCGCCGGGTCGCAACCGTCCCACGACACCATGCCGCCCTCGCTACGGCCCTGATAGAATACATTACCGGCAGCATCGGCAATCTTGACCAGGGAGTTGTCCATCAGGCCGGTCACAGTAATCCAGCCGGTATATTCGGGGCGTACGGGGTTGGGATAGGCATACACGTCGGAGTAATCGTCGGCAGCCGGGGCTGCGTCGCTGTCGTAGCACACAAGGCCGTTGTCGGTACCAAAGTAGACCTTGTTGCCCATGGGGTCACATTCTACAGCGCCGACAACGTTGGAGGGCAGCGGAGAATTATCGGTATCGTAGTGGGAAAGGATTTCGGAGCCGTCGGCACTTACGAGATATGCACCCGAGTTGGTGGCATACCATTTGCGGTTCGACGCATCGACAGCGATATCGTAAACCACACTCGATTCGAGCAGGTAGTCGCCAAGGCCGGTTCCATCGTTACGGGCGACAATGGGGCGGCGCACATTGAGCTGCGCACCAAAGCAGTCGGCCGGATTGTCAATCACGAAAGTACCCGTATGCAATCCTACCCACACCCTGCCGTCGTGGTCTTCGACTATCGATGTCACATGGCGCGGACTTATCGTATTACCGTTTTGGTCGGTGTATCCTTTAAAATATGCAAATCGGTCATCGGAGGTGTTGAGCGGTGTATTGTTATGGGCCTGGAATACAATCAGAGGTTCCCAACCACCAGGGGTAAATATATTTACGGGAGTTCTTTTACAAAATGTTGTGACAATGTCACGCGAAGTCCTGAAGTCGCTGCGAAGATGCAGCGGTACCCAGTCAGACTTCTTAACGCTGCGAATGTCCCTGCGTTTTGCCGAAGGCAACATCATTATATATGGCGAAGCATTGTCGCTGTCGAGTCCCTGCGCTATCCAGATATTGCCATCGTTATCGATATCGACATGCATTATGCAGTCTTTAAGGGAGCTTGTGCGCTGATACGGGGTATTATCGGGGTTTATCAGGTGGTGCAACTTCCCGTCCTTTATCACGAACAAGCCGGCACAAAAGTTGGTGATATAGTACATGTCGGGGTCGTCGGGGTCGACAGCCAGCCCCATGGTACCACCGGTCATGAGCGTGGTATTATCCTCGTCACGCTGTATCTTGACATAGTCGGGATGCACATTCGTAGGCGCAACAAAATCGGCCGGCTGCACATCGTGTACCCCCCCCTTATCGACCACGCACGTGCGGGCTATATAGTGATAATGGTTTGTGGCATACTGGGGATTGTCGCTTTCCCCCACATCGTAGAGGAACGAGTATGCGATATTGCCGACATACAACTTCTGCCCGTCATTGCTGAAATACATTTTAAAAGGCCGGGATGTAGTTATAGCCTCGGGCTTATAAGGCTGCATCAGTATTTCGGGTGTGCCTTTGCTCATATTGAGACGGGTAACGCCTGCAGGCGTGTTAACCCATACTGATGATAAATCGTTGAGAAAGACATTGCTTTCGGCGTATTCACTCGGAAGAGCGGTCTGAGTGATTTTCAAATCCTTATCGATGAGTACGACGTTGCCTTTGTCTACACAATATACACCGGCTTCAGACCAATTGAGTTGTTTATGCTTATCAAGTTGGCAAATGTAGTTACGGATTTCGGCAGGAGTCTCGAAATCATATTCCATTGTAAAGATATTCTCATTGTTATTATCAGAGTATATCAGCACTTTGTCATTGAGTTTCGCAACATCAGTTTTCCACATGTCTGTGCACACACGCTGAGTGCCGAGTTCGAGATGGCGGTCATCATAACGCGAGGCATAGACCTTCTGATTATTAATAAGCAACAAGTGGTCGCCCATAACAAACACATGGTCAATCGGCACATTATATATGCCGGATTCTATCACCAAGTGTCGCTCGTCGTCGAACACGACAAGGCCGAACTCGGTGCCGACAAATATACGGTCGTGGCCGAATGCGACCGACAGTATGCCACGGCTAACCGACAGTGTCGCATCCTTGATTTCTGGCAGATTTACAGTCTTGCCGCTGTCATATACCAGGTCGATATTACCGTTGTCGTACGCAACGAAGAGGTAGTTTTTCTCGTCATTATACGCTATACTGCTGATAGCCGCGCGCTCGGTGAGCTTGTTGAACACGTTATAGGCATAGCTTTCGTTATCATCGTCGGCTATCGAAAACAAGGTCGAGCCCGACAGCATGTACGTCCTGTCGGGTGTCTCGATAATGTTTGAAAACTTGTCGCCAACCGTAGGAAACAGTGTCCAACGGCCTTCTTTCTGCTGCGCCTGCACAAGGGTGGCACAACAAAAGGCAAGTGTCAGTATGGCAAGTATTTTCTTTATCATGAAATAGTGATTATTGGTCAGGAGAGCGGAAGAGGTAGCGGCAGAGTTCGCGCACGGCGCGGCCGCGATGGCTTACGGAGTTTTTCTCGTCGGCTGATGCCTCCGCAAAAGTCTTGTCCCAGCCTTCGGGTACAAACAAGGGGTCGTAGCCAAAACCTGATTCGCCACGGGGAGCTTCGAGTATGCGCCCCTCTACCGTGCCGTGGAAATACATCGGCTGGCGCCCCTTGCGCACCATGGCTATCACCGTGCGAAAACGGGCACTGCGGTCACCGGCACCTTCGAGACGGCTCAACAATAAAGCATTATTGGCGGCATCGTCATGACCGGCACCGGCATATCGGGCACTATGGATACCCGGTTCGCCGCCGAGAGCGTCGACTTCGAGGCCCGAGTCATCGGCGATACAGTCGAGACCATAATGGTCAAAGACCCATTGAGCCTTGGCGAGGGCGTTGCCCTCAAAGGTATCGGCATCCTCGGGTATATCGTCACGACAGCCTATGTCGGCAAGGCCGACTACGCGGAAACGCCCGGCAAGCATCGTGCGAAGTTCGCCGAGTTTATGGGCATTATTTGTGGCAAAGACTATCTGCTTGAGCATATTTCGTTTTAGAGAACTTAAGGTGTTTGGAGCCTTTGAGACTCCAAACACCCTCTAATATTTAACGTGTTGCAATGGCGATTATTGTACTCAGCCTATCACTATGTTCACAATCTTGCCGCTGTAGCTTATACACATCTCCT
>VSPF01000205.1 GCA_009775195.1 Muribaculaceae bacterium | reverse complement strand
CGGGAGGCAGCAACGGCGGACAGCACGAAGGCGCCACAGTCAACCAGCGCCCCGACCTCTTCAAGGTGGCCATACCGCGCGTGGGTGTGATGGACATGATGCGCTACCACCTCTTCACCATCGGCTGGAACTGGGCACCTGACTACGGTACTGCTGACGACAGCGAGGAAATGGCCGCATACCTCCTGGGCTATTCGCCCATCCACAACATCAAGAACGACGGCACACCTTACCCGGCAATCATGGTCACGACAGCCGACCACGACGACCGCGTAGTACCGGCACACAGCTTCAAATATGCCGCCACGCTACAGGCTGCCAACACCGGCGACGCCCCCAAACTAATCCGCATCGACAGCAAGGCCGGTCACGGCGCAGGCAAGCCTATCAGCAAGGTGATTGACGAGTACACCGACATCTATTCGTTTATCTACAACAACCTCGGCATCGAGCCCCGAACCGCTGCCAAAGATAAATGATTTGGTGATAAATGGATAGCTAAGGTAGTAGCTTGAACCATCTTCGTGTAGGAGTTGCTATTATAGGAGCTCGAACCTCCGGGACGAGCCAAAATATAGACGATACGTTTTTAATCAACACAGCTTGCAATATGGCTTGTCTCGGAGAGCCAAGCTCCTAATAATAGCCGCATATTGACCCACTAAAATGATTTTTGACACAATAACTAAGTCTTTACTTGGCGCATTAATGTGCATCGGGGCTACTTCGTGTTTTACGGGAGTCGAAAGCACCCCGCGCATCGATGCCTCGACAGTGCGCGAACAGCGTGCCGCCGACCCTGTGGCCGAGGCCTCCTATCTCGCCGACATCAAGCCCGAGGCACCGGCGAAGTGGCGCGTTGGCAAACGCTTCCATGTGGTCGACGACCGTATATCGCTCATCTTCGGCCCTCCGTCCGACCCTACCGACAAACTTGTCGGGCATGACATAATATATCTCGGTACCGACGGCGCTACAAGCCTTACCGGCAACGACGCATCGGTCATGAGGTTTGCCGACGAACACGGGGGAAAATATTACTACCGAATCAATAATTATGGTCGCGAACGACTCGATACCGTCTCCTCGCTCGAGGTCCCGTTTACCGTCGACCTCGACCTTGTGTCGGCAGTAAATACAAAAATGCAGGGACAGCACTTCTACGTGCGCACCCCGTCGTGGTATAGTGCCGACACCGCACTCACGCCGCTGTCGGGCTTACGCCATGTCCGCATCATAGTCGACAGCGTAGTAGCAGGAACGGCCGATTTCCCGGCGGCTGTGTGCTTCCATCAGGCATCGGGAAATGACAAAAAATACGTGCTGCTGATGAGCGTGGGAAAAGGCCGGGGAGCAACGCGGACATTCGACAGTCTCTTCGCCTTCGACAATCCGCGCAACCGCTATCCGGAAATCAAAGACGACGTGTGGGAACTGATTACGCGGTCGCGTGTGCGCGAAGGCATGACTCGCGACGAGTGCCGCCTCGCCCTGGGCCAGCCGTCAGACATACTGCGCATACCCACCTATGGCGGAATGCAAGAGCGTTGGACCTATACCGACGGCATCTACCTCATCTTCGACGACGGCTTCCTGACTAAGTATCGCAGATAGAATGGTAAGGCGATTGCCGATAAGTTGCTGAGATGAGGACACATAAGGACATAAAGTCAAAAAGGACATAAGGTAAAAGGCATCCGCCCATTTGAGTGTCGTCGTGCTGCAATGCGTTTTTAATAAGAATATGAGAATTGTCTACGACGGTTGCGGTTAAGTGAAACTGTCGTAGACAGTATATTTGCAGGAACCCCAGCTTTACGAAGTTAGCTGGGGTATAATACGGCATAATCAGAGCAAGGTCGGAGACCTTACCCTCTTTACTTGTTGCATGCCGCACTGTTACACTTCTAAATGGGCAAGGTCTTCGACCTTGACTCATTTTTTTGTCACTTTACCCCAGCTAACTTCGTAAAGCTGGGGTTCAGACACAGGAACTGTCTTCGACAGTTTTCCAAGACCAAAACTTGAGTAGAATATATAAATGACAGCATCGGCAAATGGTTCTAACAGGGGTTTCGTGCTACTAAGTTACCATCGGTTTTGTTGGGGATAGTGATGCATGCAAACAAGGATATTGTAGGTGCGCCTAAGTTATGAGGGCTGATTTTGAGTAAAATTCGGGGTAAAAATGAGTCAATATTGATTTTTAAGTCAAAATATGACCCTATTTAATTAGAAATTGTTTCAAAAAATTGTGGAATGGCTCTAATTTTGCGATGTGCAACAAAAGCGACAAAATCGCAAATATTGCCACACTGATAAACCAAATTTAATAATAAAAACCTAAACTCAGTAGCATGAAAAAAATTTCTACTCTACTTATGGCTGCTGCCGCGCTGACTTTCAACGCAAGCGCAGTAGAGCCCGTTGAAATTACCCTCGCTAACCCTTCGTTTGAAGAAACAGATGCAACAGTCGAGGCTTGCGACCACCTTGGCGGTTGGACTGTCATTGGCCCCAATTCTCTTGACAAGACAGAAAAAGGCGGTATGCTCTATGCTTACCAGTCGCGTCCCAAATCGTGGTCAGATGGTTCTTTCGGTATCCGTTCAAGCTCACCCATGAACCTCACTGGCGCAAACTACATCGCACAAACACTCTACACACAAAAGGCTGGTGTATACGTACTTCAGTTCGACGGCCGCACAGCGCGTACAAACTGGAAGAACGACCTGAACTCTTACAAATGGGATGAGGATGGCAACATCGCTGAAACTTTGTATAAATTCTGGGATATGGCGTTCTTCTACGATGACTACGGCATGGATGTCAAAGACTTTGTTCCAGGTGAACCATCAGAAGAAGAAGGTACAACAATCCTGTGGTCGAACGGCCATCCGGAACCCAACGGTTGGTTTAACAACAACTGGCCTCGCTACTATCTTATCCACAAGACGTCACCCGATACCTTCGACGAAGGTACCACCGATATCACTTTCGGTTTCGGCTTCCCTGAAAGCAACAACACTGATGCCGACGGCAATCCCGTCAACCTTACCAACGCCCAGATTGCATGCGACAACTTCATCCTACGCTTCTTCGACACCGAGGATATCCAGGTTGCCAAAGATTGGGTAAACGCAGAAATCGCTAAAATCGAGGCTGGCGACTACTCAATGCATGCTCTTCCCACAGCCCCTCAAGACCCTTCAACCGATGAGAATGCAGTTAAACAGCCCATGCATGTAGCAAACGGTACAGCTTTCAACATTCCTATCGGCACATTCGTAACCAACTCAGGTTGGGAACCCACCTCGGGCATCAACGACATCGTTGCTCCCGTTGTTAAGAACGACAAATACTACAACCTGCAGGGTATCGAAATCGCCAAACCCACCCAGGCCGGTATATACATCCACAACGGTAAGAAATATATCGTACGCTAAGACTCTGACACGAGCATAGCAGATACCGAGGTATCTGAATAAAATAAAATCATCAATACATCCATTATGTCGGTAGCAAGCTAACATATGGATATATTGATGATTTTTTGTAAAAGCATAGTAATTATTCAAAAGGAAAAAGATTAGCAACGGTAGGAGCTTGGACCTCCGGGACAAGCCTGTCGGGACGCAACGGTAGGAGCTTGGACCTCCGGGACAAGCCTGTCGGGATGCAACGGTAGGAGCTTGGACCTCCGGGACAAGCCTGTCGGGATGCAAAGCTAATACTTTCAAACTTAATAATACTACTTCTACCCCACAGGTGCTACCACACAGGCTTGTCCCGGAGGTCCAAGCTCCTATC
>VSPF01000204.1 GCA_009775195.1 Muribaculaceae bacterium | reverse complement strand
ATTAGGCTTTTCAAATCCAAAAGTTGAATTCTTCCGAAGATTACACTAATTTTGCACTTGCCAGTTGACTCTGCATCGTGATTTTTAACGTATTGCAATTTGCAAAATTACGAAATTATTTCTAACTTTGCAACGGAATCCCCCGAGTGTCCCTGTCTTCGGACAAACCTCGGGGTTTAGTTTTTTAGGCCACTCCTAATCCGGGTGGCTTTTCTTATGCCTTTCCCCCCCCCCAAGCAATGCTATTATAAAAATTCTTATCAACTGTTAAGATTTAGTTAAATCTTTCATTCAAACCCCACGCCTTTTCTAATCCTTTCACTCCCTGTAAGCAACTTTTTCACTCCCTCTTTTCCCTTAACGGATAGTTGTATTGATATTTTCTTATATGGCTGATTTTCAGTGATAAAAGTCGTTGTAAATCAAAAGCCTTGTCGTTTACATTCAGTAAAAACCTCATTCCCTTATACTCATAAAAATCATCGCCAACGGGCTTCAATCCCAACTCCGAAAGTGACTGGCACTGCGTTTTATGGGTATTATTGTATTCATCTATAAGCCGTACCACTTCATTGCCAGCCTGCAATTTTTCATCGTGTAATTTACCTACGCCACTAAATTCAGAAAGACATATGACACCGATTACCAATGTTAAGGCATAGACAAGTCCTTCATATTTTACAATTTGCTTTTTTATCTTCTTGGCATAGCATTTTACAAATAATAAAGGCAACTGGGATACAGCAAGAAAAAACATTACACAAGCTGTCGCAGCAAAGACACGATATAGTAAATAATTCTTCCAAGGGTGCAGATTGATGTTAAGAGCGGAAACATCTGCATTACTTCCCAGCCAGAAAAAGAGGGCAACAAATAAAAAGATTATCATAATCCCAAAAATCGCTCCTTTATATAGCCACAAACCATATTTTGGACATTTCACCATTAGCCCAAAAGAAATAATTATTGCAAAAGCTAATATTAGCATTATCAATGTAACCATATCGCAAATTTAGATAAAAATTCTGAGTTTTTTACACCGCCAGGATAAGGAGCTGATTGTTTTCTTTAGAGGAAAGATACAACTAATAATCGACATTCGATGTGACAAATGGCACATTCGTGCATAAAAGATAGCCATAGGCGCAAAAAAAATTGATTGTCATCGCGACAACCAATCTAGTTAACCTTAAATCTATACCATGAAAAACACGATGCAAAGGTATAGCGTTTTGTTGCATTGTGCAAGTCTTTTGTGCGCAAAAAGACGTAGCTTTAACATATTTTATATTATTAAACTTGCGATGGACTGATTGTGGTGGTAATTAGTTTGTTTCTCAATGCGTGCGCTTGCTTTTTGCTATCACTATTTGCTGTGCTGTAGCCAAAATAAGAAATCGCGCTGTTAACACTTGTTTGCTTTTTGTTGCTAACTATTTGATTTATAGTGCGGACATCTCCTAAAAAGTATTCCTAACACGCAGCCGCGAGTCAAGAGGTAGAGGTTGAAAGCCAGCCATAGCCCGTGGTTGGCCAAGTTGTTGCGTACTATGAAGTATACGGCAAAGAATACTGCAAGGGCGACCGCCATAGAAACGAGCATTGCTCGTGTGCGGACGAGGCCCACATATATGCCATCCCAAACGAAAGCCATAAAACCACATAGGGGAACTGCCACGGCCCATGGCAGATAATAGATTGCCATAGCCGTAACCGACGGGTCTTTGGCAAGCAACTTTATTATCCACTCACCGGCACCAAGGTATGTCAAGCTGAAAACCACTGCACAGCATAGCCCGGTTTTCATAAGAGCCCTGACGAGCGAACGCAGACTGGCAGAGTCGCTCCGGCCCGTATATTTCCCGGCAAGGGCTTCGCCGGCAAATGCAAATCCGTCCATAAAGAACGAGAATAGCATAAACAGTTGCATGAGCATGGCGTTGGCTGCCAATATGTTTGTGCCTGCTAATGCCCCGGCGTGGGTAAACCACAGGGTGACGGCGACGAGACAGGCCGTGCGCAGGAATATGTCGCCATTGACGCGGAAGAATGTCAACAACTGGCGCAATTCAAAAATTTGATGCAGAAGAGGAAGTTTTGGCCTGTATTTTATAGCCATTATAAGAACACCCACGCCGAAGCCGACCCACTGGGCGGTCAAGGTGCCCGTTGCCACGCCTTCGATTTTCATGCCGAGGCCGAAAACGAGTGTTATGCTTACGGCTATATTGACCACATTTGTCACTATGGCCATCCACATCTGTGCCCGCGAGTTCTGCATACCCAGGAACCAGCCCGACATTGCGTAGGTCATCAGTACGGCCGGGGCGCCCCATATACATATGGCGAAATACTGCCTTGCGAGCGCCATGGTATCGTCGTCGGCATCCATAAAAGCAAGCACGGTGTGCGCTATGGGCCGGCTGAGTAAAATCATGAGTAAGCCCACGGCAAGGCCGACAATCAGGCTGCGGTAAAATATCAGGCTTATGCGCGACGTGTCGCCGGCGCCGTAAGCCTGGGCCGTAAAGCCCGTCGTGCCCATGCGCAGGAAGTTGAAGAGCCAGTAGAGCATGTTGAACATAGCCCCGCCGACAGCAATCGCGCCTATATATAGAGCAGCGCCGATGTGGCCTGTGACGGCCACATCGACGAGTCCTAACAGGGGCGTGGTAATATTGCTTACGATAGCCGGGAGGGCTATGGCAAGTATTTCACCACGGTGTTTCATTTAGTCTTGCGAGATGCTACGTAGAGGAATGTGATAAGGGCGCCATACGCCACCAGGCCCAATATCTGGGGCACGAACTCTCCGCCATTGTTGGGCACGGGGAAGCCGCAGAATATAGTGATGGCTGCGAATACGCCGAAGAGTGCGCCGCCGGCGATGAGGCCCGAGGCGATGAGGGTGCCACGGTCGCTGCGGGCTTTGCATACGGCTGCGTCTTTCGAGCTGCGGCCTACGAACCACGAAACCAGGCCGCCGACGAGCATCGGGGTGTTGAGGTGGAGGGGCAGGAACATGCCGAGGCAGAATGCGAGGGCCGGTACGCCGAGCCAGTTGAGCAGCAGGGCCAGTATTGCACCGACGATATAGAGCATCCAGGGCGTAGAGCCGCCCATCATCATGGGCTCTATTACCTTTGCCATGGCATTGGCCTGGGGCGCGGCCATGGCGTCGGGGCCTGTGAAGCCGTAGACCTCGTTGAGCATCAGCATCACGCCGCCGACTGTTGCTGCCGAAACCAGGGTGCCGAGGAACTTCCATGTCTCCTGTTTCTTGGGTGTAGAGCCGAGCCAGTAGCCGATTTTGAGGTCGGTGACAAAGCCGCCGGCCATCGACAGGGCCGTGCAGACAACGCCGCCCAGTACCATTGCAGCCACGATGCCGCTGGTGCCGCTGAGGCCTATGCCGACAAACACGCCCGAGGCGATGATGAGTGTCATCAGGGTCATGCCGCTCACGGGGTTCGAACCCACTATGGCTATGGCGTTAGCGGCAACAGTTGTAAACAGGAATGCGATAACCGTGACGACCAGCCATGCCACCAGGGCCTGCCAGAAGGTGTGGATTACGCCGAAATAGAAAAACAGCAGCACGCCTACGAGTGCGATGGCGGTGAAATAGGCGATATGCTTCATCGATATGTCGGTCTGCCAGCGTACGGGCTTGGTTGCGGCCTGCTGGCCTTTGAGTTCGCGCGCGGCGAGACCTACTGCCTGGCCGATGATGCTGCGCGACTTGACGATGCCTATGATACCGGCCATGGCGATACCGCCGATGCCTATCATGCGTGCGTAGTCGCCAAATATCTGCTGAGGCGACATTGCCGTGATTTCAGCCGAGCCGTATGTGCCCATCAGCGGTATGATGAACCACCACACAAATACCGAA
>VSPF01000203.1 GCA_009775195.1 Muribaculaceae bacterium | reverse complement strand
GTGCTCTTGTCGTATATGTTTTATTAATAACTAACTTAAAACGTTATCAACTATGAAAGTACTCAAAGTCCTTGGAATAGCCCTAATCGCAGGAAGCATACTATTTGGCGAGACCGCGTGCAGCTCGATGACCCAGACGGGCAAAGGCGCGCTCATCGGCGGTGGCGGCGGCGCGGCAGTCGGTGCCGGTCTCGGTGCCCTGATTGGCGGCGGCAAAGGCGCCGGGATTGGCTCGGCAATCGGTGCAGCCGTTGGTGCAGGCGCTGGCGCCCTGATTGGCAACAAGATGGACAAGCAGAAAAAAGAGCTGCAGCAGCAGCTTGGCGACCAGGCCAAGGTAGAGGAGACAACCGACCAGAACGGCCTTAAGGCCATCAAGGTGACATTTGACGGCGGCATCCTCTTCCCGACCGGCAAATATACCCTCAACCCCCAGGCCCAGGCCGACCTTACCCGCTTTGCAGCATCGCTCAAAGAGAACCCCAACACCAACGTGCAAATCTACGGCTTTACCGACAATACGGGGTCGTTCGAGGTGAACCAGCGCCTGTCGGGCGAACGCGCCGACGCCGTGCTGTCGTACCTTGCCAACTCGGGAGTGTCGCCCACGCGCCTGTCTGCGCAGGGCATACCTATGGCCGACTATGTTGCCAGCAACGAGACGGCTGCGGGCCGTGCGCAGAACCGCCGTGTAGAAATCTACATCTCGGCCGACAAGCAGATGATTGAGCAGGCCCAGGCTGGCACGCTGAAATAAACGCATAGCCTTTACATACCGATAGACTCCAGGCCTTACTGCCTGGAGTCTTTTTTCGCTATATGGCGTTTAATACGAAGTAAATTTGTTAACTTTGTAACCGTTATGAAGCTCACAAAGAAAACTGCCATATTGACATCTGATGATGCAGGATTTGAAAGTCTTGTAAGTAGTATTGTGTCATTGGTGTCGGAGACCAAAGATAGGCTGTTACGCCAGATAGATGATACTCTTGTGATAACCAATTGGCATATTGGAGAGTATATCGTGGAATTTGAGCAAGATGGTAATGCCAGGGCAACATACGGCGATGGATTGCTTCGTAGCTTGTCTAAACGCCTGACACTTCAGCTTGGTAAAGGATATAGTCGTTCTAATCTTCAAAATATGAGACGGTTGTATTTGTGCTATCCAAAATGCCAGACAGTGTCCGGCAAATTGAGCTGGTCGCATTGGTGTGAGCTATTGGAATTGGATGATGACCTTGAGCGACAGTTCTATGAAAAAGAATGTATGGCTCAACAATGGGGAGTACGCACTCTTCGACGTCAAATTAATTCCGGCCTTTTCATGCGTATAGCGCAAAGTCAGGATAAAAAAGGTGTATTGGAACTTGCCGAGAAAGGTCAGATAATCCGTACTCCTCAGGATGTTGTGAAGGATACGTTTGTACTTGAATTTTTAGGTATCCCAAAGGAAAAACGATATACGGAACATCGTCTTGAAAAAGCTCTGATTGATAATATGCAAAAGTTCCTTCTTGAGCTTGGCAAAGGCTTTGCCTTTATTGGTGAACAATATTCGATGCAGATAGGCAACAGCCATTATCATGTCGATTTGGTTTTCTATCATACAATTCTGAAATGCTATGTTTTGATAGATTTAAAACGTGCCGGCGTAAAGCATTATGACATAGGACAAATGAATATGTATTTGGGATATTTTGCTAATGAAGTGTCCCAGCCCGATGATAATAAACCAATCGGAATTGTTTTATGTCATTCAAAAAATGAGCTCGTTGTCGAATACGCGACTTATGGTATGGACAGTAATATTTTTGTTTCAAAGTATCAGTTGTACCTGCCGAATCGAGAAGATTTACGACGCATGGTGCAATCCATTCTTGAGGTAGAATGAACTACACTAAAGGAAACTTTTACTGAAAATCTTTTTCCGCTATAGTTTATTGCCGGTAGCGGATTTTTTTGTACTTTTGCGCGTCAAAAAAGTCTATTCACTATTTCTAAGGAACAACATTCTCACAACCTAAACAAGTAAAATATGTGTGGAATTGTAGGATACATCGGCAGTGACACTGCCTACGATGTTATGATTCAGGGTCTAAAACGTCTTGAATACCGGGGTTACGACAGTGCCGGTGTGGCCCTCGAAGGCACGGACGGCAATCTAAAGGTATATAAGTCGCGCGGCAAGGTTTCTAACCTGGAGCAGACAGCGGCAGCCGGCGACACAAGCGGCGTGCTCGGCATAGCCCACACGCGCTGGGCCACGCATGGTGAGCCCAACGATATAAACGCGCACCCGCATGTGAGCCAGAGCGGCAATATAGCGTTGGTACACAACGGCACGATTGAGAATTATGCCCTGCTTAAGAAAGCCCTCGTGGAGCACGGATATACATTTAAGTCTGAGACAGACACCGAGGTGTTGGTGCAACTGATAGAGTATGTGAGGGAGACCAATGCATGCTCGCTTACCGAGGCTGTGCGCGAGGCCCTGTTGCAGGTCGACGGGGCGTATGCAATAGCCGTAATCGAGACGGGCAATCCCGACCTGCTCGTGGTGGCGCGCAAGAGCTCGCCCCTGGTGATAGGTGTTGGTGAAAACCAGACCTTCATTGCCTCGGACGCAACACCGATAGTGGGATATACCGACAAGGTGATTTATCTCAAAGATAACGAGATGGCCGAAATAAGGCGCGACGGCAACATAAGCATCACCTCTATAGACTCTAACGCACCGAGCAAACTGGATATACAACAGCTCAAGCTGTCGTTGTCGCAGCTCGAAAAAGGCGGTTACGAAACCTTCATGCACAAGGAGATATGCGAACAGCCCCATACTCTCCGCGACTGTGTTCGCGGCCGCATCACGCGGGATTGTTCGCGGATAGTATTGTCGGGCGTCGAGATGCACAAGGAGAAGTTTCTCGAGGCCGAGCGGATTACCCTGATAGCGTGCGGCACGTCGTGGCATGCCGCCCTGATAGGCAAACGCCTGTTGCAGGATTTCTGCCATATACCGGTGTCGGTGGAGTATGCGTCGGAGTACCGCTACGGCAACCCGTATATCACCGACAAGGATATCGTGATAGCCATATCGCAGTCGGGCGAGACTGCCGACACGCTTGCGGCAATACAGATGGCGCGCGCCAAGGGTGCCTTTGTCTATGGCGTTACCAATGTCGTGGGTGCGTCAATCCCCCGCAATACCGACGCTGGCACGTATATACATGTAGGCCCCGAAATCGGCGTTGCCTCGACCAAGGCTTTCACGGGCCAGGTGACAGTGCTTGCCATGCTTGCCCTCGCGGTTGGCCAGTTGCGCGGAACTGTAGATACCGACACTGTTCGCGAGGTTGCGACGGCGCTCAAGGCGATGCCCGATACGATAGAGGAGGCACTGCAGTGCGATGCCGAGGTGCAGAGCCTGTCGCGTATTTTTACCTATGCCCACAACTTCCTATATCTCGGCCGTGGCTACAACTACCCCACGGCGCTCGAGGGGGCGTTGAAGCTCAAGGAGATATCGTATATCCATGCCGAGGGCTACCCGGCAGCCGAGATGAAGCACGGGCCTATTGCACTGATAGACCACGAGATGCCGAGCGTGATTATCGCGCCGAATGACTCGCTATACGATAAAATCATATCGAACGTGCAGCAGGTGAAGAGCCGTGGCGGCGCGGTTGTGGCAATCGTGAGCAAGGGCAACACGGCGATGAACGATATTGCCGATTTCTGCATTGAGATACCGAGCGTGCCCGAGTGCCTTACGCCTATAGTGGCCTCGATACCCCTGCAACTGCTTGCCTATTATATCGCCGTTGGCAAGGGCAAGGATGTAGACCAGCCCCGTAACCTTGCCAAGTCGGTGACGGTGGAGTAGACCTACGACTGAGTCACTTTATGATAAGAGGAAACATAAGGACATAAGGACAAAAGAAGTATAATAAAAGAGGGTGTATCAAAAAAGATATGAGATGGAGTCCTCGAAGAGGACGCTCTTGTTGTTAGCCCCACGATTATTCGTGGGGTAAAAT
>VSPF01000202.1 GCA_009775195.1 Muribaculaceae bacterium | reverse complement strand
CCAGTCGTCTTTTGCCTTGGGGGCTTTCCAGTTGAGAACGGTATCGCGGCCGACATGGCGCGTGATGTCGACGCGCTTGTCGCCGTTGACGGCAACGACGGACTGAAGTGTCGCCACAGGCCGCTGCAGGGAGTCCTTGGCCACTATTTTGGCCGTGAGTTTACGCCCGGGGGCTGCCGTCCATGTCTCTACCACTTGTTTGCGTGCGCTGTAGCGCGTACCCACACCCGGGCCTCCGAAAGGCCAGCCCGTGCCGTTGTTCATATCTATTTGCAGCCCGAGGCGGTCGCCTTCGGCCATGGTATGGCCGAGCATGTCCATCCATTTCGGCGACAAGTAGTCTATGTCGTTGGCCTCGTTGCCCCTGACACCGTAAATCGGTGTGATTTCCACACCGCCGAGACCCTTGCCGGCAAATTCTTCGAGATTGTATGTAAGCCCGACACTGTCGACGGCACTCCCATGCCACCACCAGCGTACAAACGGCCGGTTTTCGACCGTCGGCGGGTACCCGTCGTGCAAACTATCTGACGCACTGACGCACAGGTGACAAATCACCAGTGCCAGACATGCAAAAAAAGATTTGCAGACCCGGGCCGTCCTCATCGCTACTGACGGGCCTTGAAGGCTGCGGCGTAGGCACGCATTTGCTTGAGCATGGCCACCAGGCCGTTGCTGCGCGTAGGCGACAGGTGCTCCGCCAGGCCTATGTCGTTGATAAAATGCAGGTCGGCACCAAGTATTTCGTCGGGGGTATGGCCCGACAGTACGTCGACGAGCATCGAGATGATGCCCTTCACTATTATGGCGTCGGAGTCGGCCTTGTATTCCACCTTGCCGTCGGGAGTCATTTCGGCGTCGAGCCACACACGGCTCTGGCAGCCTTCAATCAGGCGGTCGGGGGTTTTGAGATTGTCGGGGAGGGCCGGCAGGTTATTGCCCATGTCGATTATACAGGCATAGCGGTCCATCCAGTCGTCGATGTCGCTAAACTCGTCAATCAGTTCCTGCTCTTTTTGTTCGATTGTCATTCGTATTGTTTCTCTTTATACACAACATTTAGCACTGTCTCGCCCACGGCTTTGAGAGTGCCCTTGTCTATCCCGTCGAGATTGTCGTCGAGGGTGTGCCACGTGGGCGGAAACGAGCTTGTCTCTACATTGAGGGTCTCGATAATATCGGTCGTGGGTATGCCGGCACGTGTGATGAAGATATGGTCATCGGTCACGGCACCGCCGACAGTGCGTATAAATTTGTCGCTGTGGCCAAGCTTTTGGGCCTCGCTCCAGACCTTGATAGTGGGCTTGGGGGCATTGGCCTGCGAAAAATATTCGTAATGGAATCGCGCATTGCGACCTCCGACCATATCGAGCAGTATGCCGTAGACCGGCAGGTTGTCGGGGCGGTAGGGGGGCATGCCGCTGTTAATCCAATATTGTGACCCAAGACACCAGGTATCTTCCCTGGGGTCAAAGGCAGAACTGTCGCCATAATCCTCGGCATCGACAAACATCAGGTCGACGCCCACATTGGGGCTCTTCTGAGCGAGATTACGCGCGATTTCGAGCAACACAGCCACACCCGATGCGCCATCGTTGGCACCGTCAATCGGCCGGTGGCGCTCCTCGAGTTTGTCGTCTTTATCGGCCCACGGGCGCGTATCCCAGTGCGCGATAAGCAGTATGCGGCGCGGAGTGTTGATATTATATCCTCCTATAATATTGGTTATCGGCAACTTGTCGCCATTGAAGGCCGTAACCACGCCGTCCTGTATCATCACCGAGTCGGCACCGTAAGCCTTAAGGCGGTCGATGATAAACTGACGGCAGGCACGATGCCCCTCGCTTCCGGGCACACGGGGGCCGAAAGCTACTTGTCGGGCAACAAAGTCATAGGCGCTGTCGGCATCGAACTTGCCCAGGAGCAAGTCTGAGGGGTTCGGCTGCGTCTCTGCCGAGGCCTGGCCTGAGGGCTTGTTACGGCCACAAGCTACGGCTATAGCACAAACAGCGAGTGCTACGGCGAAAATGACAGTCCATTTTTTCATTGCAACACATTTTTATGACGGCAAAGTTACAAAAAAGACACAAACCCACCAAATTTTCCGACAGTTAGAGTAAAAAGACAATCCATCATAAACCTTGTCAACATTCGAAATGTTTCTCTCTATAAAAATATTATGCGAATTTCTTCATAAAAGTTTGCTATCGAGGACAAAAAGTTGTAACTTTGCGAAGAACAATATCTTGACAACTCATGACTGCATCAGACAACAAGCCCCTACTATTGATTGCCGCTTCTTCGAAAGGATGTGTGCCCACTCCTCATTCAACTTGTCATACAATAAAAATAAAGGCAGTCACACACGAAGACAGACAAAGACTTCGTATATCATCATATAAGTATCTGCTTCCGTGAGGGCACCGGACAACTACTATAAGCCAAGATTTATAATGCGAAGTAAAGATAACAACTCACTTCGCATTATTGATTTATGGACTTTCAAGTCGACCAAAAGTAACAAACGGTATATTATAGAAGTCGAAGGTTTTGAAAATGAATTCTTCGGCATAAAATTTTATTGGAAAGGCGTAGAAAAAAGCAAAGACCGTTATACCATTTTAACCAACGACTACGAACCCCGTACCATCATACGCTCATGTATCGAAGTAATGCTTGAGTATTACCGTAAGAATTCTCTTGTTTCATTCGGCTTCGTAGCCGCCAAGGACCTTGAAAAAGATATAAGGGGAAAAAAGGTTGACGTGCACAACGGTAGTCGCAGATTCAGGTTTTATCAGCGTATGATGGTAAACCTTTTCGGGCCCGAGACATTCTATCAAGCTGCCGACACGACAAATATAATTTATCTGATGATAAATATGAAGCAACTATCATCGGGCAATATTTCCATAAAATATATCGAAAACAAACTTAACCAAACCTATCAGGGCGATTATACTATCAACGAATAAAACATCTTGTCGCCAAAAAATACAGCCCGGGGGTTGCCCGGGCTGCGTGATGAAGTAGAAAGGGGATGATTATTCTTTTACGCGCTCAAGATACGAACCGTCGCGAGTGTCGATGCGAATCTTGTCGCCGATGTTGCAGAAGAGGGGCACACGCACCTCGGCACCGGTCTCGACGGTGGCGGGCTTGAGGGTGTTGGTGGCGGTATCACCCTTGATGCCGGGCTCGGTATAGGTAATCTCGAGCACGGTCTTGACGGGCATCTCGGCATAGAGCACCGTGTCGGTAGAGGCATCGCTGACAACCTCGACCATGTCGCCCTCTTTCATAAAGGCGCTGCCGGTAACGAGCTCCTTGTTGATAGGAATTTGCTCGTAGGTCTCCTGGTTCATGAAGATATCATCGCCGCCGTCGGCATAGAGATACTGATAGGGGCGACGCTCCACGCGCACGTCTTCGAGCTTCTCGCCGATGTTGAAGCGGCGCTCAAGCACGCGGCCGTCTACCACGTTCTTCAGTTTGGTGCGCATAAATGTATTGCCTTTGCCGGGCTTTACGTGAAGGAACTCCACGCAGAAGTACAGGCTACCGTCCATACGGATGCAGGTGCCGTTCTTGATGTCTTGTGCGTTAATCATATATGTGTTGTTGTGATATAATCGGTTTGAGAGTGCAAAATTACGAAATTCCCCCATAACTGACAAATTTTTAACGCAACACCACCCAACAATCAGCCAGAAATGTCCGTTCCTGAAAATGGTTGACTCGGTTTTGTATGTTTACTGATATTGGTTTACCTTATCTCTGGCGTGGGTTGACTGACTTGAGGCGAAAAATCAACATTCTTGCAAAGAGCACAACAGCCCCCTGCTTGTAGCATTAACTTTGCATCATAAAAGAAAATTTTGTTTCAGCTCCGAGCTTCAGCGAGGCTCCACCTTCTTTTTTATAAGTTCTGATTTTTTGTCTTTGTGTTTTCTTTGATTTTCATTAGCAACTCATTCAAAATTCGAAAAGTACCAACATTCATCTTTGTTCCTTGTGTCCGAGGCTTGCCTCGGAAATCTCCGCTCCAATGCTATTAATGTTATTC
>VSPF01000201.1 GCA_009775195.1 Muribaculaceae bacterium | reverse complement strand
GGGCAATCCCTCTCTCCTTGCTAAGAGATGTTGCAGATTATCTAGTCTAGTTTTGCACTTCGATTTAGAATCTGCATCCGCAACGAAAACGCGCCTGAAATCAGTCATCGTCGTGGTCGTGATGATGATGATGACCGTGATGCTTTTTGTGGTGCTTTTTGGGCTTCTTGTGGTGTTTTTTATGTTTATGTTGCCTATAATATCCCCGACCGTCGAAGTCGTATGTCGATTCGTGCTCGATGCCGCCATAGGTTCGGATAGTACCGCACGAGGTGAGCGAGGCAAGCGTTATGGCCAGGAGCAGCAGCCATAGCCATGGGTGGGTGTGGTGGACGAACTTTCTCATAAATATTTTTATTGATAATAATATTTATTACGCCCACACAGACGATATTGTTCAGGCCGGCATTGGCGGCCCGGCAGTTTTTTGGCGGAACTGCGCCACGACGAGCACCGTGGTAACAATCGTGGCTATAAAATCGGAGATGGGGAAAGAGAGCCACACGCCGTCAATCCCGATTTCGCGAGGCAGGAATATCAGCAGGGGGATAAGGAATACAACTTGGCGCAGGAGGCCCACTATAATCGACTTGGTTGCCTGGCCGATGCTCTGAAAGAGCGAGGTAGAGATAATCTGGTAGCCGACGACAGGAAAGACAAGCAGACACAGGCGCAGGGAACGCTCGGTAGCATCGAGAAGGGCATTGTCGGTCGTAAAGGCCATGCCCACCTCGCGGGGGAAGGCGAGGCCGAAAGCGGCACCGCCGGCAGTGACGACGGTGGCGGCTATGACGGCAAGCATATATGTGCGACGCAGGCGGTGATGCTGCCCGGCACCATAGTTATATCCCACGATGGGCTGCATACCCTGGCATAGGCCAAGCACAATGGTGACGAGCAACGATGTATAAGTAACCATGATGCCGGCGGCACCTATGTCGCGGTCACCGCCATAGTCGAGCAGCGAGTTGTTGACCAGGGCGTTGACCACGCATGAGGCGGCATTGACGATTGCCGGGGCGGCACCGATGGCCATAATCCCGGCAATAAGCCGCCAACGCAGCCGCCATATGCCCGAGGTAAAACGCACCGTGGCATCGCGGCGCATGAAATGGGCGGCGACAAATAGGGCCGACACCGCCATGGCTATATTTGTGGCCCAAGCGGCACCCTCGATACCCCAGTCGAACACATATATAAACAGCGGGTCGAGGGCCACATTGACCACGGCACCAATCAGCATAGTGGCCATGGCGCGCTGCGGATAGCCCGAGGCTCGCATGATATTGTTGAGCCCGTAGGCAAGATTTGTCATCAGGCAGCCCGGCAGCAGCACCAGCATATAGCCCCTGGCGTATGGCATGGTCGCCTCGCTGGCACCGAAGAGCTGCAGCAGGGGGTCGATATAGACGGCGAACAGGGCTATGTAGATGGCCGCGTTGATAAAGGTTAGCACGAGGGCATTGCCCAATATAAGCTCGGCCTCGTCGCGCCTGCCGGCACCGAGCGTTATCGACACCTTCGCCGACGACCCCACGCCGATGAGCACGCCGATAGCCGTGGTCAGGTTCATGACGGGGAAGGTGACTGCCAGGCCGGCGATAGCATCAGGCCCGACCCACTGGCCGATAAACACGCGGTCGACCACATTGTAGAGGGCCATGACGAGCATACCCACCACTGCTGGCAGGCTATACTCCCACAAGAGGCGCCCCACAGGGCGCGTGGCAAGTTTGTTTAATCTTTCGGGGTCGTGCTCGGCCATATACTAAAAAGGCCCGGGCACAAAGCGCAGGCCATTTTTTGAGTTTAAGGTTTAAAGTTTAGAGTTTAAAAGTCTAAGAGTTGCCGACTATGGTTACGACAATCTCTTATTAAACTTCAACCTTCAAAATTATACGTTATTTCGAAGCAACAGCGCGCTCGTAGAATTTGCGGATATCGATGCGGGTACTGTTGACATACGAGGGATATTCGTCGATAATTTCCTTGTATGCCTTTGCCTCGGCTTCGTAGTTGCCCTGCGAACGGTAGATGTTAGCCATCTTGATAAGCACGAAGGGCACGATTTCGGGGTTCTCGTCGGCATCGCTGATAGCGTCCTTATAAGCGCTGATGGCCTTGTCGAGCTGGTCGAGGTTTACGTAGCAGTCGCCCTTGAGGGTCTCTACACCGGCCTCGGCAATCTCGTCGTCGAGGCTGCAGTCGTCGAGGTATTCGAGCGCTTCCTGGTATTTGCCGTCACGGTAGAGGCGTATTCCCATTTCGGCTTTGGCGCGGTTGCCGCTCTTGTAGCCGGCATCAGCGGCCTGGGCGTAGAGGGTGAGGGCGATACTGTCGTTCTGGGCGGCATCGGCCTTGGCTATAAGTTCGTCGGCCTTGCGGCTGCCGGCCTGGGCTACCAAGATGTAAACCAGCACGGCCACAACACACACTGCGGCCACAACAAGGCTCCAGATGATAACTTTTTTGTTGGCACGGGCTTTGGCCAGGATTTCTTCGGATTTATCGACCTCCTGGGCGGTCGGGCGGGAATTTTCCATTGCTATGTTTGGGTTTCGTTATTCTTGTTAAAGTTTTCGAACTGCAAAAATAGTGTTTATTTGACAATTATGAAAATTTTAAAGCCCATATTTTTTGTTTTAGCTTATAAATCATTAAATTTGCACACCCAAAACCCCTTAAGCATCATGAAAGAGATAGAAATCGTGACCCCGGTCACCTCAAAATCCTACCCTGAGCTTACCGAGATAGAGCGACACCTTGTCGATGCCGCCCGACAGGCTGTCAAGGGCTCGTACGCCCCCTACAGCCGCTTCCACGTCGGAGCTGCCATATTGCTCGACAACGGCGTGACCGTCACCGGCGCCAACCAGGAAAATGCCGCCTACCCCTCGGGCACGTGTGCCGAACGGTCGGCATGCTATTACGCCGGTGCCAATTATCCCGATGCCAAGTTCGAGATGATAGCCATCGCGGCCCTCGATGCCGACATGAAGGAGCCGGCCACCCCCACGGCCCCCTGCGGCGCATGCCGCCAGGCCCTGCTCGAATATGAGACTCGCGCCGGGCACAATGTGGCCGTACTGCTGGCTGGAGCCGACGAAATATATCGGCTGCCGTCGATTAAATCTCTCCTACCACTCGCATTTACAAGCTTTTAATTACGTTAGGAACGACACAAAATACAATGGACTTTATAGAAGAACTCACCTGGCGCGGAATGATACACACCGTCATGCCGGGAACAGCAGAAGAACTCAAAAAAGGCATGACCGTCGGCTACCTCGGCATCGACCCCACCGCCGACAGCCTCCATATAGGCCACCTCGTAGGCGTGATGATGCTCAAGCACTTCCAGCGCTGCGGCCACAAGCCCATCGCCCTCGTCGGCGGTGCCACCGGCATGATTGGCGACCCCTCGATGAAGAGCCAGGAACGCAAGCTCCTCGACGAGCCCACCCTGCGCCACAACCAGGAAGGCATCAAGCGCCAGCTGGCACACTTCCTCGACTTCGACTCCGATGCCCCCAATGCCGCAGTACTCGTCAACAACTATGACTGGATGAAAGACTTCACCTTCCTCGACTTTATCCGCGACGTGGGCAAGCTCATCACGGTCAACTATATGATGGCCAAGGACTCGGTCAAGAAACGCCTTTCGGGCGAGAACCAGCAGGGCATGTCGTTTACCGAGTTCAGCTACCAGCTCGTGCAGGGCTACGACTTCCTGACCCTCTACCGCGACCGCGGCTGCAAGCTGCAGATTGGCGGCAGCGACCAGTGGGGCAACATGACCACCGGCACCGAGCTAATCCGCCGCACCCTCGACGGTGAGGCCTACGCCCTGACCTGCAACCTCATAACCAAGGCCGACGGCACAAAATTCGGCAAGACCGAGGGCGGCAACGTATGGCTCGACCGCAAGCGCACCTCGCCCTACAAGTTCTACCAGTTCTGGCTCAACGTCGCCGACGACGATGCCGAGAAATACATCAAGATTTTCACCACTCTCACCCGCGACGAAATCGAGAGCCTCATCGCCGAGCACCGCGCCGACCCCGGTCGCCGCGTGCTGCAGCGCCGCCTGGCCGAGGAAATCACCACCCTGTATCTTATACAAATCT
>VSPF01000200.1 GCA_009775195.1 Muribaculaceae bacterium | reverse complement strand
TATACCCTGCTTTTTTTTTTAAATCGGGGGGCCGGGGGGGGGGGGGCGGGCCCCCCCCACCTCTGCTATAAGGGGTTTGAATGATTATTTTTCGGCCTTCTTGGTGGCGCGTTTCTTGGGTGCGGCTTTGGCTTTAGGCTCGGCTTTGGCCCTGGTTTTCTTGGGGGCTTCGGCTGCCGGAGCCTCGGTCTTGCACTCGGGGCGGTTGCGGTGCTCGATGTTGTACTGCTCGATATTCTTGCGCATCGAACTCAGCTCCTTGTTGAGGGCCTCGATTTCGGCTCCCTGGTTCGAGATGGTCATAAGCAGCGAGTTGAGTTCCTCGTTGTCGACCTGCGAGGGGAATTCCTCTTCGACACGCATCAGGAAGTCGGCCAGCACGTTCATGTAGTTGGTGAAGGCTGCGAAGTTTGTCTCGTAGGGGCTGAAGGCTGCGCGGTTGTTCATGTAGTAGAAGTGGTCGCAGCTTTGCAGATACTGCCAGTCGCGTTTGAGGGCGCGGTTCTGGCACTGGCGCACACGCTCGGAGGCTGAGTAAAGTTTCTCGAAAGCCTCGTTTTGCAGGCGGTTGCCAAGCCATGCCGAGGTGTCGCGGGCCTCGTCGGCGCTCGATATGGGGTGCATGACGCTCAGTTCGCCTACGGGCTTGATTTTGGCAATAGCCTCCGACGGGGTCACGAAGTCGATACCGTGCTCGGCGGCGAAGCGGGGCAGTGCCTCGAGGAACTGGAAGATGCCTGTCGTGGCTGGGTGAAGGTCGCCGAATGTCTCCATGTTGAGGAAGATGTTGACAATCTGCTCTTCACGCGGTGTAGAGGCAATCCAGTCGATGTATTTGTCGGCTGTGAGGGGGAACTCGCTCCACGAAGTGTCGCTGAAGCGGTATGCGATGTCGTCGCTCAGTTTGCCGTTGCGCAGCAGCAGGCGCAGGTCGGGCGCGGAAGCTGCGGTGTAGATATAGTTGGGCGACTTCCAGCCAAGTATGTGCTTGGCACCTTCGGTAAGAACGCCGTTGAAGCCCATGTCGACGAGCTGTGGTGCCAGGTCGTCGTCATATATAAGCTCGGTGTTGCGAATCACCTTGGGTGTAACTCCGAAGCGGCTGCGGAGTATGCTGCAAGTGTCGGCTACCTGCTGTGCGAACTCCTCGGGGTCGGTGAGCGATGCCAGAGAGTAGGCAAATGGCTGAGCAACGAACTCTACGCACCCTGTATCGGCGAGTTTCTTGAGCACGTCGAGGAATTCGGGCACATAGTGCTCGAGCTGTTCGAGGGCGACGCCCGAGATTGCGATAGAGAAGCGGAAGCGGCCCTGGTTGGCCTCGACCATGCGAAGGAGTGTCTCTGCGGCCGGGATATAGCTGTTGTGGGCTATACGGGTGATGATGTCGTCGTTGGTGAAATCATCAAAGTAGTAGTGGTCGCGGCCGATGTCGAAGAAACGGTAGCGTTTGAGACGGAACGGCTGATGTATCTCGAAGTTAAAACAAATTGCTTTCATTGTCAGGTAAGGTTGGTCGGACGGTTGGAGACTTTGTCGGTCACTTTTTATCGTCCTAATACTTTGTTATATATGTTTATTACCTTCTGGCCGGCCTTGTCCCAGGTAATCTGGGCCACTTCGGCCAGGCCGTCCTCGCGCATCTGGCGGTAGAGGGCGGGATATGAGATGATGGCGTGTATGGCGTCGGCCATGGCGTCGATGTCCCAGTAGTCGGTCTTGATGACGTTGTCGAGGATTTCGGCGCAGCCGCTCTGCTTCGAGATGATTGAGGGCACGCCCATCTGCATTGCTTCGAGCGGCGAGATACCGAAGGGCTCGGATACCGACGGCATGATGTAGACGTCGCTGGCCTTGAGCATCTCGTAGACCTGGCGACCTTTCTGGAAGCCGGGGAAGTGGAAGCGGTCGGCGATGCCGCGCTCGGCGGCGAGGTTTATCATCTTGTTCATCATATCGCCCGAACCGGCCATGACAAAGCGCACGTTGTTGCAGTTGCGCAATACCTTGGCGGCGGCTTCTACGAAGTATTCGGGGCCTTTCTGCATTGTGATGCGGCCAAGGAAGGTGACGACTTTCTCCTTGGTGGCGCGTGGCATCTCGATATCGAGGAGGTCCTGGCTCAGGGGCACAACGGCGTTGTGTACCGTCGTCACCTTGGCCGGGTCGATGCCGTAGTGGTCGATGACAGTCTGACGGGTGAGGTTGCTGACGGTAATCACATGGTCGGCGTGTGTCATGCCGTCGCGCTCGATGCCATAGACGGTGGGATTGGGCTTCCCTCGTGAACGGTCATATTCCGTAGCGTGTACGTGCACCACGAGGGGCTTGCCTGTCACCTGCTTGGCGTGGATGCCGGCAGGGTAGGTGAGCCAGTCGTGGCTGTGGATGATGTCGAAATCAAGCGTGCGCGCGATTACGCCGGCGGTGATTGAGTAGTTGTTGATTTCCTCGAGTATATTGTCGGGGTAGCGGCCCGAGAATTCGATACAGCCCAGGTCGTTGGTGCGCATGTAGTTGAAGTCGGCGTAGATGTGGTCGCGCAACTTATAGTAGAGGTCGGGGTCCATCACCTTGCCGATGCGCGACTCTACATAGTCGCGGTTGACATCGCGCCAGGCCACGGGCACCTGAGAAGTACCGATGATGTTGGCGAAGCTTTTGTCTTCATCGCCGAAGGGTTTGGGGATGACGAATGTTATATCCATGTCGCCGCACTCCCACATGCCTCGTGTAAGGCCGTAGCTGGCAGTGCCCAGGCCTCCTAAGATATGAGGGGGAAACTCCCAACCGAACATTAATGCTTTCATTGTGATAAGGTATTGATAAGATTGGGATTATGCGTTCTGGTCAAAGCGTTTGAGCGTGCGGTATGCCCTGAGCACCTCGGCCACGTTGGTGGCGTGGCTCACGGCGCCACGGCCCGTGTAGGGAGGGTTGCCGTCGTAGAGCTGGCTCAGCGATGCTATGCAGCCCTCGGTCATCTCGTCCTCGAAGCCGATAAGCAGGCGGTCGAGGTATCCTACGCCGCTCATGCCGAATACGCGCAGGTAGGCGTCGGCATAGAAGCCGGCCAGCCACGGGCGCGCAGGGCCGTTGTGCATGGCAAATTCGCGCTCGTCGGGCGAACCAAGGTAGTTGGGGCGGTAGCCGTAGCTCTTAGGCGACAGGGTGCGCAGGCCCTTGGGTGTGAGAAGCTCGCGGGTGACAACGTCGAGCACGCTCTTGCGCTGGCGACGGTCGAGGGGCGAGTAGTCCAGGCCGATTGCGATTGCCATGTTGGGGCGTACCGACGGGTCGGCGTATGTGCCGTCGACAAAGTCGTAGAGATAGCCGCTGGCATTGAGGAAGGTGTCGACAAAGGGTTTCTTCATCTTCTCGGCTGCATCGAGCCATTTTTCACGCTCCTTGGCAAGGTCGTCTACACCTTCGGCAAGGCTGGCGGCAAACATCAGCGCGTTGTACCACAGTGCGTTGAACTCTACCAACATGCCTGTGCGGCGAACGACCGGTGCGCCGTTGAGCACCGAGTTCATCCACGATGCCGGGCGTATGTGGCCGTCGGTGCTGAGCAGGCCGCTGTCGGGGTCGACAAACAGGTTGGGATATCCGCCACGTAGTATGTCGTCGACGAGCTGTGCGACAGGCTCGAAATATTTGTCGCGGCAGGCTTCGATGCCTACGGTCTTGGCATACTGCTGTATGGCCCATATAGCCCACAAGGGGATGTCGGGCAGGTCGATACCTTGTATATGCTTAGACAGCTCGCCTGTGTCGGCAAAGCGTATGAGCGATTTAAGGGCGGTGTCGCATATGGCCTCGAAGTCGGCGCGGTGGTCGATGGCGAGTGTCAGGCCGGGGAGTGCCATGAAGGTGTTGCGTGCAAGCACCACGCCCCAGGGGAAGCCCGAGATGATATACGAGCCTTCGCCACGGTGTATATAGAATTGCTTTGCGCTGTTTTTGAGGCAGTTGAAGAACGAGGTGCGTGGTGTGCGGCTTGCAACCTCGGCCTCGTACATCTTGGTCAGGTTGCGGGTGTTTACCTCGCTTACGCCGGCCGAGAAGATAATCGACTCGCCTTTCTTGATTGGCACTTCGAAATAGCCCGGTACCCACAGGTCTTCGCAGTAGGGCACGCCGCTTTCTAGGTCTTTGACATACTCGATGCCGTTGTAC
>VSPF01000020.1 GCA_009775195.1 Muribaculaceae bacterium | reverse complement strand
AACGCCGGAGCAAACGCAGACGAACAGGCCGCAGAGCAAGACCCACCCAACAGGTAGAACAGGTAGAGCAACCATACCAGCAATACAACCCCTATGCCCCGGGGCGCATGTACCGCCGCCCCCAACAGCCGGGCGAACCGTGCCCACCCACCTACCTGGGCTGGTCGGTATTCCTGATGATTTGCTGCTGTTCGCCCGTTAGCCTCGGAGCCCTCGCCGCCTCAATCTGCGTGTCGAGCTACTATGGGCGCGGCGACCTCGACAAGGCACGCAAGGCATCGGAATGGGCCGCGTGGCTCATCATGATTTCGTTTGCCCTTGGCATGATACCGTCGATGATGCTCAGCGCCCTGGCAAGCTGATGAAGCCCGGCGCAAAGCACCTTGTGGCGGTGACAGCGGCTGCTGCGGCCGCGCTAATCACCGTCGCGGGTCTCGCATGGTACTACTACACCCACGACCCATCGGAGGGTGCCGGGGCAAAATGCACCTTCAAACTCCTCACCGGCTATGACTGCCCGGGCTGCGGCAGCCAGCGTGCCCTGCATGCCATGCTCCACGGCGATATCGCGCAGGCATGGCATTTCAACCCCATGGTATTTTTCGCCGTGCCCCTGGCCGCTTACTACTTTATCGTCGAGGCCGGCCGCCGGCACTGGCCACGGCTGCACGCCGCCTCGGTAAAGCCGGTGATTATCATCGCGATTTTTATCGCCATCGTCGCCTATTGGATTGGGCGCAACTTATGATGTTATGGAAGAAAAGAAACTATTTCTACTCGATGCCTATGCCCTGATTTACAGGGCATACTATGCCCTGCTCCGCTCTCCGCGCACGACATCGGCGGGCTTCAACACCTCGGCCATATTCGGCTTCGTGAACACCCTAGAAGACCTCCTCAAGAAAGAGAACCCCGGCTATATAGCCGTATGCTTCGACCCGGCGCACGGCCACACTTTCCGCCACGAGCAATACCCCGAATACAAGGCCGGGCGCGACAAGCAGCCCGAAGACATAACATTGGCGCTCCCCTATATCAAGGCCATACTCGCGGCCTACCGCATACCCGTGGTCGAGGTCGAGGGCTACGAGGCCGACGACGTAATCGGCACGCTGTCGCGCCGCGCACTCGACGGGGGCTTCACCACCTATATGATGACCCCCGACAAAGACTACGGCCAACTGGTGACCGACCGCGTGTTTATGTACCGCCCGGCCATCAAGGGACAGGGCTTCGAAGTACGCGGCCCACAACAGGTGTGCGAACGCTACGGCATATCGTCGCCGCGCCAGGTAATAGACCTCCTGGCCCTCGAAGGCGATGCGTCGGACAACGTGCCCGGTTGCCCCGGCGTAGGCGAAAAGACGGCGGCCAAACTTATTGCGGAGTTTGGCTCGGTAGAAAACCTGCTCGAAAACACCGACAAGCTCAAGGGCGCGCTCCAGAAAAAAATAGTCGACAACGCCGACCAAATCCGCATGTCGAAAGAACTCGTGACAATCATTACCGACGTGCCCACCGACATCGACCCGGAGTCGCTGCGCCGCTGCGAACCCGACACTGAGGCCTTGAAAAAGCTATATACCGAGCTCGAGTTTAAATCGTTCCTTGCCAAACTCGCGCCCATGCCCGTGGCCACACGTGGCGAGGGCGGACTTTTCGACCTCGTAGAAGACGAACCGGCGGCGACTGCCGAGATACCCGTCGCCGAAGCCCCGGCAGTCGAAGGCCGCGAAATCACCGACCAGGCCGGGCTTAGTGAGTTTGTCGGCCACGCCATCGAGGCCGGCACTGTCGGCATGGCCCTCAACAGCGTAGGCAGCGAGGCCATGACAGCCACGGCCTACGGCATCGCACTGGCGTACTACGCCGTCGGTAGCGACACGCCCACAACGGCATACATAGACTTTGCCGCCCTCCCCGACGCGCCGCTCTACATAACGCCGCTGCTTACGGCCCCGGGCGTCACCATCTGCGGCTCTGATATCAAGCGTGACATGCTCATACTGCGCCGCATGGGCATGCCCTTCGACGGTGCGCGGTGGTTCGACACCGCCGTGGCCCACTACCTGTGCCAGCCCGAGCAGAAGCACGACGTCGCCACCCTGGCCATGACCTACCTCGGCGTGCGCACATACGATTACGACCGTCCCGGCGACCGCTCGTCGGCTCCGCTCGACCCTGTCGACGCCATGTGCCAGACCGCAGCCTTGTGCCTCAGGCTAAAGCCGATATTGCTCAAGGAAGTCGACGAACGGGGCCAGACATCCCTCCTCGAAAACGTAGAGATGCCGCTCGTCGCCGTTCTCGCCGACATGGAGTGGCAGGGGGCACGTATCGACGTGGCCGAGTTACGGCGCCTGTCAGGACAGCTTACCGAGCGTCTACACGACCTCGAAGAAAAGGCATACGCCATTGCCGGGCGGCGGTTCAACGTCGGTTCGCCCTCGCAGGTCGGCCAAATCCTCTTCGACGAGATGCAAATCGACCCCAAGGCCCGCAAGACCAAGGGCGGTGCATGGTCGACGGCCGAGGACATACTCGAAAAATATGCCTCCACTGTGCCTTTGGTGCAACTCATCCTCGACATACGCGGCCTTAAGAAATTGCTGGCCACATATATCGATGCCCTTCCGAAACTCATAAATCCGGCCACCGGCAAGCTGCATACGACATATAATCAGACCGTTACAGCCACAGGTCGCTTATCGTCGGCCAATCCCAACCTGCAGAACATTCCTATCCGCAGTGCCGACGGCCGCGACATACGCCGCGCCTTCATCGCCGACCCGGGATGCCTGCTGCTCAGTGCCGACTATTCGCAAATCGAGCTGCGCCTAATGGCCGACCTTAGCGGCGACCCGGTGATGATTGACGCCTTCCTGTCGGGAGCCGACATTCACCGCGCCACGGCGGCCAAAATATATCACGAAGCCCTCGACGATGTGACCGACACGCAGCGTCGCAATGCCAAGACTGCAAACTTCGGCATCATCTACGGCATATCGGCCTTCGGCCTGAGCGAACGCCTGGGCATACCGCGCAGCGAGGCCAAGGAACTGATTGACGGCTACCTCGCCACATACCCCCGTGTGGCCGAATACATGCAGGAATCTATCGAGCGCGCCCGCCAAGACGGCTACGTGACCACCATCATGGGGCGCCGCCGCTATCTGCCCGACATAGCCTCGCGCAGCAACACCGTGCGCTCGTATGCCGAGCGAAACGCCATCAACGCACCACTGCAGGGTTCGGCTGCCGACATCATCAAGGTAGCCATGGTGCGCATCGACTCCGAAATTCGCCGCCGTGGGCTGAAATCGAGAATGATACTCCAGGTGCACGACGAACTAATCTTCAACGTCGTCGAGGGCGAACTCGCCCAGATGCAGGCCCTGGTTATCGAGAACATGGAGAACGCCTACCATGGCCGCGTCCCCCTGACCGCCGCCGCCGGCACCGCCACCAACTGGCTCGACGCACACTAAACCAACCCGCCCTCCATATCCACAAAGATAGCACACATATATGATTGAAAATCAAAACAAAAGTGCTATCTTTGCGGCATGAACGACTTGACAGTATCAAATATCGAACGGCAGAACGTGCTGAATAACAGCTATGCCCTTCAAGCTATCCAAGAAAACTTGGATGTTAACGGTCTGCGCTTCCACGACCAAGTGCTTTTCACCACTAAAATGATGGCCGAGTTTTATGGAGTGGATGAGAGGACTATTAAGCGCTATATCCAAGAATATGGCGACGAGCTTCGTGCTAACGGCTATTTTTTAAGTCAGGGTAACTCACTGAAAGAAATAAGATTACATTTTGATGGGGACATTAATGTCCCTAACAAAGTCCGTAAGTTAGGGGTGTTCACTTTCCGGGCATTTCTGAACATCGGGATGCTTCTCACCGAGAGCGAGAGAGCCAAACAACTTCGCACGCGCATACTTGATATTGTCATCGCCACAATCAATGGTCGGGCAGGAGGTGGAACCAAATATATCAATTGGCGAGACCGCGACTATCTCCCTACGGCAATAAAAAGCGAGAACTATCGCAAGATTTTCACTCAAGCTGTAGGCAAATACGTAGAAGGTATTCCGACCTACAAGTACGAGCAGATTACCGACTTGATATATAAAGCAGTATTCCGGGAAAATGCCAAGGAATATCGCGTTGTCCTTCGTCTGCAAAACGAAGAAAATGTACGTCACACGCTATATGCCGAGGTGTTGCTTTGCATTTCGTCATTTGAAAATGGTGTGGCTTATCAAATCGAGAAACAATATTCCGAGAACGGCAACAGGCAACTTTCTATCGAAGAGGTAAAGACAATCATTGATGATTTGGCTACCGCACCGATGATGGAACCGTTCATCAACGACGCGCGTTCAAAGATGGCATCGCGCGATGTAGCGTTCCGAGATGCCTGGCATGGAAATCTCGCTGAATATCTACGAGCAGTTACTCCCGACGAGTTCGATAAGTTCATAGGCGACGCCTCAATCGACTTTGATAATATCCTTGAAGCCAACCGAGAAGTTCTAAAACGTCTAAAGCAAGCCGATGACGACGATGAATGAAGAACTGAAATATATCGACTACGACGGGACGTTAGAGGTCTATCGTAAGACTGTTGCAGCCAGTGGCGGTGGACTTCAGGGCGTGAAAGACGAAGGCGGCATACGCAAAGTGCTCGACTTTGTGCAAAATGACCTATACTACCCGACTTTCGTCGAGAAACTGACTTATCTTGTCTTCGGCCTATGTACCGGCCATTATTTCGAGGATTCCAATAAGCGCGTGGCATTGACCATTGGCGTTTGGTTCCTCGTTCATAACGGCTACTATTGGCATGCCTATGGCTTCATGCAGTGCATGGAAGCAATCATCTATCATGTCGCCGCCGGCCGCATCGACAAAGACTTACTCCAACGCATCATCACCTGTTACATGGCAAACGAAGACTACCCCGAGTCTCTCAAACTCGAAATCATCCACGCCATCGACGACCAACAAACAGGAATTGACGAATAAGCACCGAAGAAAAAGACACGATAGTCAAAGTTGTTGTCAACCTGATTAATAAGAATAACTAATCACGTGTCGCTGAAATAATATCCCATAACAACGATGCAATAAACAGTAGGTAACGCAACCAAGAGACCCGACATGCACTAATAAGCCGGAGAACTACCCTGGCTGGTTCAAGTCAGTATCATCTTGCGACAAGTCCAATACGGCATTGTGCAGATTGGCGACAGCATCGTTGAGAGGTGCAACCGGGTCGAGTGAAGCCCATCCTTCCGAAGAGGTTCCAGGTAGCATTTTTGTCCTCTCATTCCAAGCCCTTGTTTCGAGCCAAGGCAGAGGTTCCATATTTGATTTGTCATCAAAACTTTTACGGGCAATCTTTACGAGGTCAAAACCATCACCAAAGTTCAGGTTCCCCATGTCGGAAAACATAGCGATACCTTTAAGCGGTATATGTAGTAGCAAAATCTGCAAATGATTTCCGACACGGTATGTATCAACCACCTTAAAATATGAATTGTAATCAAGTACATTAAGTCTCCACTGTTCTGCCTCGGCATCGCCCATTACCTGCCAGACGGGAGCCGCATGAGCCGAGGCAATGATAAATCTGATATGTTTCACTGGTTTTGCAGCACGAGACGTGCAGTCGATGAAGAAACCGGCCCGAATTATATTCCTCTCTCGATACTCCTCTGCAAGTTTATCAAGGTCTGCATCAATGTCTGTATCGCGATAGAAAAATTGCAGTCCGGGGAGTGTCCAGTTCAAAATACCTTCTACCGACGAGGCATCAAAGGGAAGCTTCGGAGCAAGAATATCGGCAAAAGTTTTAGGAAGTATGATATTACCAACCCCAACCGCTTTGGCAAACAGTGGCGCAATGTCTTCATCTTTGAAACCGGCACTACCACACCCAATCCTCGTGACATAGAACACGAGTGAGGAGTGGTCCCTGGCAAAATCTATAAACTCATCTACGTATGGTCTTATGGCCTCTACGCTACCCTGCATTGTCGGTATGGCATAGGAGCGGCCGTGCAACCCTACTGCACACCCGGGTATGGCTCCGAATTTTTCCCGTGCAACACGAGCCGCACCACCGCCATGATGCCCGGCAAAACTGCTGCCGAAGACAAACACCTCGTTGTCTTTGAGATGCTCTATATGTTCGGGAGTATATTGCGGCTGTTTTGCCACCGGCATGTTTTTTTCCTTCAGCAATCCAAGGTATTGGTCAAATTCCTTTACGAACTTGAGTTGTTCGTCGGTCTCCGGTGTCTGTCGCCACTGCGATTTTGGGCATTGTCTAAAACTCTCTCGCAAATGCCTGACAGCATACTCATAGTTCTCGCCCAAATATTCATAAAGACATGCCACTATCGTGCCTGTGCGACCTACTCCACCCCAACAGTGAATATATACTTTATTGCCCGGTTTGGAGATAACCGACACTATATATTCCATTAGGTCAAAGACTTCACTACAGCTTCCGGGCACCGACACGTCTTTTATGGGGAAACGGCGATAAGAACATTCTTTGGGTAGGTAGTGCGCGTAGGGACTCAGTTCGCCTTCTTCTGTTAAATCGACAAAATGAGTAATTCCAAAAGCGATAAACTGACGCACCTTGGCGAGAGGTGCAACTTTGTCGCCGGCATATTCGCCGGCATATATCTTGCCTGGCAGCACGCAATATGAATGTTTGATTGGCAAATCCATGGTATAGAGATTAAGGTTTTGAATTAATAATTGCAACTCGCCTAACGGGTAGCAGACGCGGCTTTCAGCCTTGCTTTTATGGCCGGGGAGGGGGAGATGCTGTCGGCGCGGTGGAGGAGGACCGTAGACTCGGGGGTGTTTCCGAGGAGGGTGGCAAGCGAGATTATAATCTGGGCGTTGTCGGGGTCGGCAACGAGGGCGCGGCGCCATGCGGCCTCGGCCTCGTCGCGACGGCCAAGATAGAGCTTGCCCCAGGCAAGGGCGTCGAGGTAGCGCGGACTGTCGGGCAAGCCGACAAGCAAAAGTTGGGCGCAGCGAACCATCATGGCACCGTCGCGCCGTTCGGTGTAATAGTCGAGCAGGCGGTCGGTAATCGGTCGGCGAAGATACGGTTTGTCTGCGGCAATGCCCTCGAGCGCGACAGGATAGAGATTATACCCGCTGGTCATGCGTAGGTCGGTGCGGAGACTGTCGAGCAGCGCGCCTAAGGCCACACCAGACGCGAGGGCACGCTCTACGGCCGCAGGCACGGCTGTGCTGTCGCCGCGCATCAGGGCTGCCGTCATCATCCGCGCATGTGCGCCGGCGTTGTCAGGTGCGGCATCGGTCACCAATGCGTAAAGGGCCTGCGCACTGGCCCATTCACCGGCAGAGAACGCCCTGTAGGCGCGTCGCGACAAACTATCGCCACCCGAGCAATACGCCCCGACAGCAAGAAGCATAGCCAAAATATAAGCAACTCCGCGCATATCAATTTTTTTGCAAATATACGCAAATTACAACAAACAACCTCAACAAATGTTAGCGCATCAGATGCCAATTAGTTAAAAACGTCTTACATTGAACAGATTAGGCCTAATTTTGTTGATTTTCAGAAATAAAAGCACTAACTTTGCATTCGAGATGAAACAACCCAAGGACCTTACCAATTACCCTGCAAGTTTAGGCACAACAACAAACTATCATAAGAATGGTGTCTTGTTAGCGTATATATCTAACAAGATACCCAACATACATCTTCGTAAATTACTCAAAATCATATATCTGATTGACGAGTATTTTATGGCAATGCGCGGATTTCCCCTTACATGGTTCGACTACTACGCCTGGGCAAAAGGTCCTGTGGCTCCTGAGGTATATGCAGTCAAAAATAATGCTTTTCATGAATTCGTATCACTTAAACGTGATGAAAATGGTAAATGCATCATTAACTCAGTGCAACCTCATGAATTTCTGATTTATAAAGAAATGGGAGAGTTCAGTCAATCAGAAATAGCAGCTATCGACAAACTAATAGCAGAATTCAAAAATAAATCGGCCGACGACTTGTCTGACATCACACATGTTTCTACGTCGATATGGTCAAAAGTCGTAGCTCAAAACCATATCTCATTTGAAACCCAAAAGACATCTCATTTTCAGGTGCCGCTGCCAATGCTTTTTGAAGAAGGAGATTATAGACTGGCTGTTTTTGAAGATGCCCAATGGAACATGGAATACCAGGCAATGCTAAACGAGAATCGAGCTACGCGGAATGTTTCAACCCGGTGAAATAGTATATGGCTTCGTTTCAGGATTAGGCTTCCGAAATCCTAAAACAAATACCTGATAACCCTCTATCGGGATAATAACCTCGAAGTCGTTGCATGTTTTACCACGTCGCAGCATTATTATGGCATTCCAGATGAGCTTGTAAAACATGGAGTGATATACCGTGATGAGGAAATTTACTCCTATGTATTTGAAAAAGATGTCGTAATCGGGACCAATCCTCAAGACGGGTCAGATTTTGCATTTCCACTCAGGACTACCGTAACTTTTAACTATGGTATTAAACACGGAGAATTAGGGGAATTTGCACACGGGATGCAGAATGTCAAAACTGTCTGCATTTTAAGCAAGAAAGAATTTGGCGACCTCCTTTATGCCATGTACAAGAGCCCTGAAGTCGACGAGGCTTATAAACCATACCTTGAAAAGAGCCTTGAGGATTTATACAAATAGTTGTCAAAACATCAATATATAAAAGATAAAAAGCTTCTGTCACTTTTGTTTTTTATGCATTTATGTTTCCTCTAATCCCTGCGTCTACTCTTTCAGTCGCGAGTCGATGATTATTGTCACGGGGCCGGAGTTGGTGAGCGACACCTGCATGTCGGCACCGAATATGCCAGCAGCGACGGGACGGCCTACGAGGCGCGACATCTCGGCCTTGAACATTTCGTAGAGGCGTACGGCCAGCTCGTGACCGGCGGCACGGATATAGCTCGGGCGGTTGCCTTTGCGCGTCGAAGCCGTGAGGGTAAACTGGCTGACAGCGAGGACTTCGCCGCCGACATCGACCACCGAGCGGTTCATCACCCCTGCATCGTCGTCGAAAATCCGCAGCCCGGCAGCCTTGGCGGCAAGCCATTGGCAGTCGGCATCGGTATCGCCCTGCTCTACGCCGACAAGTATCATCAGGCCCTTGCCTATTGCCCCGACCGTCTGACCGTCGACAGTCACCGACGCGCCACTCACGCGCTGCACAACTATTCTCATCGGGCGTAGAAGATTGTATCGACACTTATTTTCACATCGTAGGGCGTGGCCTGCTCGGCACGCGACGGCACTGCCGAGCGAAGATAGTAGAACGACAACTGTTCGTCCCACGACTTCAACGATGCCTGGCGCGTCTCGCCAACAGGAATAACGAGCGGCAACGACGCATGGCGGCTGTGTAGCTGGCGACGCGAACTATCGTAGTATGTGATTGTTACGGCGAGGGAACTTGTGGGGCGGTCGCCGTTATTGGTCACAAAGAAAGTCTCGCGGCGCGAACGCAGCGGCTTGTCGTAACCGTTTATATCGACAGTGTGCGCAGCCGGGTTGGCAACGGTATCGATAAGAGCCGAGGCGCTTGCAGCAGCCTCTACAGCATCATTTTTCGGTTTCAGGCCATGGCGTGTGGTGGTCTGGGCATAAGCTGTCAGGGCCATAAGGCCGCCGGCAAGGAGGATGAGGAAAGTCTTCATAATTTTACGGGATAATCAATTGATGTGGCATCGCACCGCCATGCCCCCACGAGGTCGCGGGGCCGCTCGTCGTGGCGCTCGAGGCCGACACGGAACAGATATGGCACCAGTCGCACAAAGTTGACCGACAGGCCCTTGCGATAGTGCCTCATGGTAAGCCGAGAGAAAGGAGCGTCGAACGATATGGCGAAGTCGCGCCTGCGCCCCTTTCCGGCAGCATTGCGTGCCTTTGGGTCGGCAAGCAAAGAGGCATCGTAAGTATGGCTGTCGGCACCGACAGTCATTTGCCCGAACGATGCCCCGGCAGGCACCGACAAGTCGCTGCTGTGAAGCAGCACCAGGTCGTAGACCCCAGGCTGGCCGCTACGGGCCTTGATTTCGAAGATTGTGCCCGAAGGCAGACGCCACACCCCCTCGGGGGTGCCGGGCGTGGCGTCGAGCGAGTCAAGCTCTATCCGCAGCGGCTCGCCCCACACCGTGACAGCGAGGAACAGAAGCACTGTGGATAAGAGCCAACGCATCATATCGTGCTGAATTTATATGCAAAGCCTATCGACAATATTTCCTTGACCTGCAATTTCTTCCACGACGGGTCGTCGCAGCGCGGAGTGCTCGAGTCGTAGCGCGCGTGGCAATAGATTTGCGTGGTCAGGAAGCGGTTTATTTCGAACACGAGGGTATTCTCCCAGTCCATCTGGGCCGTCTCGTAGTCGGTAAAGGCAAATATACGCGACGAGAACGAGATGTTGTAGCATATTTTCCAAAACAACCTCAACTCGGCCGTAGAACCGAAGTGGTGCGACACCTTGCGGCCGGCCTCGATATTATATTTGGTGGGGTCGATTTTGTCGCTGATACATGTGCGCAGGGCGTAAGACAACGGTGCCAGCGAGGCATCGAAGGTAAACGTCTTCTTGGCGTTGGCATAGTTGTAGGTCATACCGATACCGGCTGTCAGCTCGCCGGGAGAGAGAAACGACGAGCGCAGGTTCTGCGAGTTCGACTGGTACGAATTGAGCAACTGGGTCTTGAACTGCCCCGTAAACGAGTAGTACCAGCGTTTGTGGGCACGGATACCGAATGTGGTGTTGACCTGGAATATATCGTCGGTTATATTGTAGCTGTGCACAGTGTCGTCGGGTGCGCTGTTGATGCCGAGCTTGTATTGCGCGGTGGTCTCGAAGAGCAGGTTGGGGTGATACTGCGTGTTGAGCTTCACATTATAGTATAGCTGCCCCAGGGCATTTAGGTTGTTGTTACCGCCCTGATACCAGTTTGGCGACACATAAGCCTGAGAGAACTGCAGCGAGGCCGTGAAGGTGCGTATCCAGTGGCGTTTCTTTGCCGGACCTACGTCGATGGGGTTTACGGCTTCGGCCTTGTTGGCAAACTCCTCGATTGCTATGGTATGCTTCTCGGGGTCGACGACGGCGTGGAACGCCTTGGGTGCCTCGGGCAAAAGGTTAATGTTATATGTCACATTTTCGGGATGTTTGAGGAAGAGGTTGTAATTCAGCGCCTTGATTTTACGCTGCATGGCCATTTCTTCCTCTATCCACTCCGTGGCCGGGTTTCCGCTGAAGTCGGGAGTGAAAACCGATGTGGTATCAGGGTACTCGAAGCCTGTAAAGACGGCCGGAAGAAAGACTGTGCGCGGCAGCCTGCGGGTCGACATCAGCCGGTCATACGAACTCATGTCGACAGTGTCGAGGTAGGCGTTGAGTTCTTCGAGCGAACGCGGCGTCCTCTCCACCCTGACTGTATCGGCTGTCGTCGCGGCTACGCCGTTGTCGTCAGATACACGAGCTGTGCCGAAATACCGTGCCTGCGCCGTGGCAGATATGCTGATAGCCACCATGGCGGCGGCATAAAGTGTGCGTAATGTCAGTTTCATGTTAATTGCTTTTTAGCTGTATAAAGCGTACATACGCCAAAAGATAGAGCCCTGAACGATGGCTCGCCAAACCCGGCGGCAGCCATAAGCGCCGTCATGTCGGCGCGCTGCGGGGCGGCAGCAATGCTCTCGGGGAGATATGAATAGGCCCGGACATCGCCGGACACGAGCCGGCCGGCTGCCGGGATGAGGTAACGGGTATAAAACTTATATAGCGGCCTGGTGAGCGGCGACACGGGTGTCGACAGCTCGAGTACGGCAACCGTGCCGCCGGGACGCAGTATACGCGCCATCTCGCGATACCCTGCCGCGATATCGGCAAAGTTACGCACCCCGTAGGCCACCGTGACGGCATCGGCATACTCGTCGGGCAACCCCGTAGCGAGGCAGTCGGCCTGACGGAATGTTACGGGTGCATCGCCTGCTTTGCGCCGGGCCTCGGCAAGCATGCCTTCGCTAAGGTCGAGCCCGGTGACGCTCACCCCGGGTATGCGCCGGGCCATGGCAAGGGCGACATCGCCCGTGCCGGTGGCCATGTCGACTATATCATGTGCGCCGCTACGGCGTATGACCTTGAGCAACGCCCTGAGCCACAGGCGGTCGAGGCCGAAGGTCATGGCGCGGTTCATGAAGTCGTAGGCCGGCGCGATGGCATCGAACATGGCCTCGACCTGTTCGGCCTTGCCACGTCCGTCGCCATAGGGGTTGATGTGTTCTACGTCCAAAAAAACAGGAATTTTTTGTTAAAAAAACTCTCGTAGGGTCGCGGCATGCCGCAACCCTACGAACTATATGAAATTTCTGAAATTACTTTTTCAGAAATGCGAGGATATTCTTCTCGATGCGCTCGGCAGCATTGGTTTCGTCGGCGGGGACGAACTTGCGGCCTGTCAGGTGCTCGTAGAGCTCGATATAGCGGTCAGAGATATTGCGGCATACCTCGGGAGTCATTTCGGGCACAACTTCGCCGGGACGGCCCATAAAGCCGTTCTCCATCAGCCATTGGCGCACGAACTCCTTCGAGAGCTGGCGCTGGGGCTTGCCGGCGTCGAAAAGCTCCTGATAGGTGTCGGCATAGAAGTAGCGCGACGAGTCGGGGGTGTGCACCTCGTCGATGAGTATGACCTTGCCGTCGTGCTTGCCAAACTCATATTTGGTGTCAACAAGGATGAGGCCCTTCTCGTCGGCCATGCGTGTGCCGATTTCGAAGAGGCGGCGGGTATATTTCTCCATCACCTCGTAATCCTCGGCACTGACAATGCCCTGGGCGATGATTTCGTCGCGCGAGATGTTCTGGTCGTGGCCGGCATCAGCCTTGGTTGTCGGGGTGATGATGGGCTCGGGCAGACGCTGGTTCTCGCGCAGGCCCTCGGGCAGCTTCACGCCGCACAGCTCGCGGGCACCGGCGGCATATTCGCGCCATGCGCTGCCGGCAAGGTAGCCACGGATAATCATCTCTACGCGAAAACCCTCGGCACGCACACCGGCTGTGGCCATGGGGTCGACCTCGGCAAGCTTCCAGTTGGGGATTTCGGCCGAAGTGGCATCGAGGAAGTAGTTCGCAATCTGGTTGAGAACCTGGCCCTTATAGGGGATGCCCTTAGGCAGCACCACGTCGAAGGCCGAGATGCGGTCGGTGGCAACCATCACCAGCAGGTCGCCTGCGATTGAGTATACATCGCGCACCTTGCCGTGATAGACAGGCGCGTCTTGATTGGGTAAGTGGAAATCAGTGCTTGTTAGGGGCATAACAGTGATAATGAATGAGTTTATTATATTGTTAGTTTTCTTTCTCGTCTTGTTCATGGCGGTCTCCGAGGGCCTCGGCCTTGACCATGGCATCATGACGCTCGTAGGCCTCGACTATGCGCTGCACCAGCGGGTGACGCACGATATCTTTCTTGCCATACTCTATGCGGCCTATGCCGGGCACGCCGTCGAGTATCTTCAGTGCCTGCACCAGGCCCGACTGCACCGAGCGCGGCAGGTCGATTTGCGTCACGTCGCCCGTGATTATCATGCGGGCGTTCATGCCAAGGCGCGTCAGGAACATCTTGATTTGATGCACCGTGGTATTCTGGGCCTCGTCGAGCACAATCACGGCATCATTGAGCGTGCGCCCTCGCATAAAGGCCAGGGGTGCTATCTGTATTACGTTGCTCTCCATGTACTCCTTGAGCTTTACCGACGGTATCATGTCCTCGAGGGCGTCGTAGAGCGGCTGCAGGTAGGGGTCGATTTTGTCCTTCATGTCGCCGGGCAGGAAACCGAGTTTCTCGCCGGCCTCTACCGCCGGGCGCGAGAGTATGATTTTGCGCACCTCGCGGTTTTTTAGGGCCCGCACCGCCAGGGCGATGGCGATATACGTCTTGCCCGTACCGGCCGGCCCCAGGGCGAAGGTCAGGTCGTTCTTGGCGAAACTGTCGACCATAAGCTGCTGGTTGGCATTTCGCGCACTAATCGGCTTGCCGTTGATGCCGTAGATTATTACGCCGTCGCGCTTAAGCTCCTTGGGGGCCTCGCCCTTCACGATGTCGAGAATTGCCTCCTCGGTGAGCGTGTTATAGTGCTCGGCGTAGGCACTAAGCTCCTTGATTTTGGCCTCGAAGTCGGCCGTCTCGCTCTCCTCGCCGATGACACGTATCACCGAGCCGCGCGCCGAAATGCGGAGCTTGGGATAGAGGTTCTTTATCAGCTGCATATTGGCGTTGTTCACGCCATAGAAACACAGCGGGTCGACATTGTCGATAATAACTATTCTTTCAATCATAGACTCAGACCTCGGCACAGCGAGGGGCACTTTTGAAAAAGCCTCTGCAAAGTTACAAATTTTTCATCGATTGCCCTCGCTGATTATTAATCATTTTTTGTAATTTTGGCAAATCTAACCTTATCGTATACTTTATCATGAAACAAATTGCTCTCGCCATTGGTTTTGCAAGTCTTTTTGTTGCGGCGGCTTGCAGTCAGCGTGAGGCCGTGACGGCTGATTATTGCGTGGTGCCGCTGCCCGACCAGGTTGCCGTCGACACTGCCGCGACGCCTTTCAGGCTCTCGCCCTCGACTGTCATCGTCGCGGCCGACAGTGCGGCTCAGTCTGACGCCCAATTGTTTGCCGGCTATATTTCGACCCTGACCGGTTTTAGCCCGAAGATTGCAGACCGGGCTCCCTCTGATGACTACATCCGCCTCGCCACCGGCTGTGGCACGCCCGATGCCTATACCATATCGGTCGCTACCGACAGCATCGTGGTCTGTGGCGGCAGCAACGCCGGCACGTTCTACGGCCTGCAGACCTTGCGCAAGGCCATACCGGGCAAGGGCGACCGCGACATACTCTACCCCGTAGGCACGGTCAGCGCCACGCCGCGATTTGCATACCGTGGGGCGCATTTCGACACTTCGAGACATTTCTTCAGCGCAGACTCGGTCAAGATTTTTATCGACATGATGGCCATGCACGGCATGAACCGCTTCCACTGGCACATCACCGACGACCAGGGCTGGCGCCTGGAGGTCGACAGTCTGCCGCTGCTCACCGAGGTAGGCTCTAAGCGCCCCAACACGGTCATTGGCTGGAACACGGCAGACTACGACAGCGTACCCGTAAGCGGCTATTATACCCACGAGCAAATCCGCGACATCGTGGCCTATGCCGCCGAGCGTCATATCACCATCATACCCGAAATCGACCTGCCCGGTCACATGCAGGCAGCGCTGGCAGCATATCCCGACCTTGGCTGCACCGGGGGCCCCTACGAGGTATGGCGGCGCTGGGGCGTAAGTGACGACGTGCTCTGCGCCGGCAACGACAGTGTATATGCCTTCCTCGACCGCGTGATGGATGCTGTGACTGACCTCTTCCCCTCGGAATATATACATATAGGCGGCGACGAGTGCCCAAAGACGCGCTGGGAAAAATGCCCCAAATGTCAGGCAAAAATCCGCACCCTCGGCCTGCGCGACGACAGGAACAGCACCGCCGAACAAAAGTTGCAGAGCCATGTGATGAAGCATGTGGCCGACCACCTCGCCGCCAAGGGGCGCAAGGCCATAGGCTGGGACGAAATACTCGAGGGCGGCTGCGATACATCGACTGTCATCATGTCGTGGCGCGGTGTCAGGGGCGGCATCACGGCAGCGAAGGCCGGGCACGACGCCATCATGACGCCGGCTACCTATCTCTATTTCGACTACAAACAAAGCTACGACGAGAGCGAACCGGGCGCATACTATGCCAAGCCGCTGCTCTTAGAGACTGTCTACAGCTACGAACCCATACCCGAGGAGTTTAGCGATGCAGAGGCCGCGCACATCATCGGCGTGCAGGGCAACACGTGGTGCGAGTATATCCCCACCTTCCGCCACGCCCAGTATATGACCCTGCCGCGCTTCGGTGCGCTTGCCGAGCTGCAATGGGTGTCGTCGCCCAAAGACTATGCAGCCTTCATGCAACGCCTCGCCCGTCTCCGCGCCATCTACGACGCCGAAGGCTACAACTACAACGTCAAAGCCTTCGAAGCCTCGAAGGAAGAGTAGTTTAACGGTTATCTAATAAAACTCATCGCTTGCCGAGGCAATTCCCTCACGGGTGTTGCCTCGGTTTCTATATCGTGGAATCTAATACCCAATAAGTTAACAAGCCGAAAACGACATCCTGTTTTATTATCAGCACTTATAAACCAGTTCTCTACGGCATCGAAAATGTCACCTCTTCTTCCTCAGGCTTGGGAATAGATGGCGGAAGCGGACGAGGGGGGCCGTAATCTTGCCCCCGGCGACCACCATGCTCACTGCGGCCACAATCAGCACCAGGCCCGTCACGTCGCGTCCGGTAAGGACCTCGCCAAAGACGGTGATGCCGATGACCACGGCTGTCACGGGCTCGAGGGCACCGAGTATGGCTGTCGGCGTCGGGCCGATATATTGTATAGCCTGCGTGGTACATATAAACGAAATCACTGTCGGCAGCAGGGCGAGGGCAAGGATATTGCCCCACATATACCAGTGCTGTGGCACGGCGAAATGGCCGCCGGGAGTGACGGCAATCTTGCAGGCAAACATAAGGGTGCCGGTAAGCAGCACGTAGAAAATCACCTTTAGCGTGGCGATTTGCTTGAGTCGCGGGCGGTTGACCCCGATTATGTATGCGGCATAGCTAAGCGACGACAACATCACGAACAGCGTGCCTGTCACACTGAGCGTCGCCCCGTCGGCACTCTTGAAGAGCAGGCCGATACCTACCATGGCCAGGGCTATGCACACTATAGTCGTCACCGTCAGTTTCTCGTGAAAAAAGAGAGCCATAATCACCGCCACCATCAGCGGGTAGACGAATAGCAGCGTGGATGCTATGCCGGCATCCATATACTCGTAACTCAAAAAGAGCAGTAGCGACGAAAGCGACATCAGTATGCCCATGATTGTCAGCGGCACCACGCTCCGCCGGCCGATATGCAGGTTGCGCCTGCGCCACAACGCCATCAGCGCCACGGCCGGGACGGCAAAAAGATAGCGAAAAAAAAGCATACTGTCGGCATCCATGCCGTCGGCATAGAGTGGCAGCGCAAACAGAGGGTTGGTGCCATAGGTAGCGGCCGCGACCGCACCGAGTATATAACCTTTAAGTTTCGTATTCATGTCTATGGTCTAAAAGCCCTGCAAAGTTAGTATTTTTGTACAATCACCGGCCATATTTTAACATCTGCATGAAAATTTTTCTTAAATTTGCCGACTAATCAATGTGTATGAACAATCTGCGCATATTTGCAGTTTCTAAAATATAAGGATGCAGATAAGCCGCATCTTTTTTCATCACACAAACCAACTATCAAATTTATGAGTTTGACATCATATCTCAGTTTTCGCGGATTACGCACCCTTGCAATCGCCCTCGTGGCATCGGTAGCCGCCCCCCTGTGCGCCGCCCAGGCCGACACCGCCACGGTACTGCCGGGGCGCACTCCGCTACAGGAATTCCGGCGCATGGCACTGGCCAACAACAAGCAGCTGATGATGTCGCGCGAGCGCATACGCAAGGCCGGATATCAGAAAAAAGAAGCTTTCGCGGCCTACCTGCCCGGCATCGACTTCAACGGCGGCTATCTCTACAACCAGCGCGAGCTGTCGATTTTCGACAGCGACCAGCTGCTGCCGGTCAAGAGTTTCGACCTCGCCTCGCAGAGCTACCAGTTCAACCTGGTCAAGAACCCCGTCACCGGCGAACCCGTCAAGGGGCCCAATGGCCAGTACATACCCTCCGAGGTGGCCCTCATACCCAAAGAATCGATGACCTACGACATACACAACGTCTTCTTCGGTGCCATAACGCTCACGCAGCCCGTCTACATGGGCGGTAAAATCGTGGCCATGAACGCCATAACCAATGCAGCCGAAAAGGCCGCGCGCGAGATGCACATCAGCGAGGCCGAAAACGTAATCTATGCCGTCGATGCCGCATACTGGATGGTAGTATCGCTCAAGGCCAAGCAAAAACTCGCCGAAAGCTATGTCAACCTGCTCGACTCGCTCTCGCACGACGTGCACCTGATGCTCGACCAGGGCGTGGCCACGCGCAGCGACGTACTCAGCGTCGATGTCAAGCTCAACGCAGCCCAAGTCGACCTTGTCAAGGTCAACAACGGCCTGGTATTGTCGCGCATGGCCCTGGCACAAGTCTGCGGCCTGCCGGTACACACACAGTTTACCCTTGCCGACGAAGATGCAGAGACCCCCGTACCCCAACCCGGCGTGGCACCCGAGGGCGGTTACGACATGGCGACGGTATATCAGAACCGTCCCGACCTGCGCGCCCTCGAACAGGGCATAGAGGTTGCCAGGCAGCAGAAGCGCGTGGCACTGTCGTCGATGCTGCCGTCGGTAGCACTCGTGGGCGCATACGAGTTTTCGAACCCCAACATGTACGATGGGTTCAAGAAGAAATTCAAGGGCGCGTTCTCTGTCGGGGCCATGGTGTCAATCCCCCTGTGGCACTGGGGCGGCGACTACAACAAATACCGCGCCGCCGAGAGCGACGAGGTAATACGCCGGTTGCAGCTCGAAGACGCCCGCGAACTTGTGAGCCTGCAGGTAAGCCAGGCCTCGTATAAGACCGAGGAGGCGTATAAGACCTACCGCATGACCATGACCAACCTCGCCAAGGCCGACGAGAACCTCCGCACCGCCGACCTTGCCTTCCGCGAGGGCGTGGCAACGACCGACAACGTCATGGAGGCGCAGACAGCGTGGCTCAAAGCACACTCCGAGCAAATCGATGCCATGATTGACGTGCAGCTATGCCAGACCTACCTCGCAAAAGCCCTCGGAACACTTTACCAATAACTAAAAAAATCACACAACCATATGCAAGAGAATACCACCCAGGAAAAGCGCGCCAACCGCGCCCTGCTGATAACAATGGCCGTTGTCGTGGTGGCCGTCGCTGTCATAGCCATCATCGGCTTCCTATTTATGAACCGCCCCGACGATTACATCGAGGGCCAGGTAGAAGGCACTACAATACGTATCTCGGGCAAACTGCCGGGCCGCGTGGTCGAATTTTATGCCCACGAGGGCGACACCGTGCATGCCGGCGACACCCTGGCGCACATACACTCGTCGGTAGTCGAGGCCAAGCTCGGCCAGGCCGAGGCCATGCACCGCGCCGCCCAGGCCCAGAACCAGAAAATCGATGCCGGCACGCGCAGCCAGATTATCAACGCCGCCGCCGACCTGCTGCGCCAGGCCGAGGCCGCCCTCACAATAACCGAGAAGACCTACAGGCGCATGGAGAACCTCTATAACGGCGGCGTAATATCCGAGCAGAAACGCGACGAGGCCAAGGCCGCCTACGATGCCGCCGTGGCCGCACGCGACGCTGCGGCCAGCCAGCTGTCACTTGCCAAGGCCGGCGCCCAGAGCGAAGACAAGGTATCGGCACAGGCCATAGCCAATGCCGCCGAGGGCAGCGTCAACGAAGTCGAGGCCCTGCTCGAAGACAGCTACCTCACAGCCCCCGCCGACGGCACAATCGACCAGGTGTACCCACAGGTGGGCGAACTCGTATCGATGGGCGCGCCCGTGATGAGCCTCCTCAAACAGGACGACCGCTACGTGGTATTCAACGTGCGCGAGGAGCTGCTCAACGAACTCACCATGGGCAAGACCATAAGCGTGATGATACCCGCGCTCGACAAAAAGCATATTGATGTTAAAATATACTATATCCGCGACATGGGCAGCTATGCCACATGGCGCAGCACCAAGTCGACCGGCAGCTACGACAGCCGCACATTCCAAATCAAAGCCCGTCCAACCACCACCGTCGAGGGCCTTCGCCCCGGCATGACAGCCGTTTATGAGTAATTTAGGATTTATAGAAGGTATACGACGCGAAATAAGGCGTATGGGCAGCCGCAAGATGTATATCTTCGGCATGCTCGTCGTGCCCGTGTTCATGGCCTTCTTCTTCCTCGACCTGCTCAGCCCTGGCCTTCCCAACCGGGTGCCCACCGCCGTTGTCGACCTCGACCACTCCACCATGTCGCGCACGGTCACGCGGTCGCTCGAGGCACTGCAGGTGCTCGATTTGAGCGAACGCTGCGAAAGCTACGACCAGGCCCTCGAGCGCGTGCGGCAGGGCAAAATTTTCGGCTTCTTCGTCATACCGGCCGATTTTGAGAAAAACGCCCTGTCGGGCAACGAGCCCACACTCGAGTATTACTCCAACATGACCTACTTCGTGCCCGGCACCCTCGCCTTCAAAGGCTTCAAGACCGTGGCCGTTGCCACCTCGGGCGGCGTGGTGCAGCAGACCCTCGTCAGCCTGGGCGCCACCCCGGGGCAGGTTGCCGCACTGGTGCAGCCCCTGAGCCTCGACGTCTACGGCCTCAACAACCCGTGGATGAGCTATTCGATTTACCTGTGCCCGTCGTTTACCATGGCAACCTTCGTGTTGATGATTATGCTGATGACGGTGTTCTCAATTACAATCGAAATCAAAGAGGGCACCTCCCCGCAGTGGCTTGCCACCTCGCACGGCAGCATCCTAGTGGCTGTGGCATCGAAGCTGTTACCACAGACCGTGATATTTGCCGCCGTAGGCATATTCATACAGTGGCTTTTCTTCGGCCTGTCGCACTTCCCCCTCAACGGGTCGCTCGGGTGGATGATAGTGGCCACGCTGCTTACCGTGGTTGCCAGCCAAGGTGTGGGGCTGTTCGTATCGTCGGTGGTCCCCAATCCCCGCCTGGCCTTCTCGCTGACGGCCCTCTTCGGCATATTGTCGTTCTCGTTCACAGGCTTTTCGTTCCCGGTCGAGAGCATGTATGGCTGGCTGGGCATCTTCAGCTACCTGGCACCAATCCGCTACTGGTTCCTCATCTATATCAACGAGGCCCTCAACGGCGTAGGTCTATATTACTCGCGCTACTACTTCGTGGCGCTGATTGTCTTACCGCTTGTGGCATGTACGCTGCTGCGCCGCCTGCGTAGCGCCTGCCTCAAACCTGTATATGTGCCGTGACATGAGCGTATTCACAAAAATATCACAATGGTCAGTGGCCATGGGGCGCGTTTTCCGCAACGAGTTCAGGCTGATGCTCCACGATGCCGGCGTGCTGCTGTTCTTCGTGGCCTTGCCGCTGCTCTACCCGATAGTGTACACACTGATATACAACCCCGAAGTGTTGCGCAAGCTCCCCGTCGCCGTCGTCGACGACAGCCGCACGGCACAGTCGCGCGAGCTGGTGCGCCGCGCATCGGCATCGCCATCGCTCGAGATTTATGCCTACTGCGCCGACATGCCCGAGGCTAAGAGACTTATGGCCGAGAAGAAGGTGTTCGGCGTGATGCAGATACCCTATGACTACGCCGAAAAACTCGGCAACGGCGAGGTTGCCCACGTGTCGTTCTACTCCGACATGAGCCTGCTGCTGCGCTACCGCACATTCGTAGCCGCGCTCACCGACTTGCAAATCGACGTAATCCAGGACATCACCGGAGAAAAGATATCTGCCCTGGGCCTGGAGTCGCTTGCCGGCGATATGAAGGCCCCCATCGCCAGCGAGGCACAGATGCTCGGAGATACCGAGCAGGGTTTTGCAAGCTTTGTAATACCGGGCATCGTAATCTTGATTTTGCAGCAGTCGATGCTGCTCGGCATCTGCCTGCTTGGCGGCACCAGCCGCGAACGCCGCAGCCGCAACGGCGGCATCGACCCGCAGGAAGTCAATGCCCCGGTAACGGCGACAGTATGGGGCCGGGCACTGGCCTACACGGTGTTCTACTTCCCCATGACAATCTATATCTTGCGCTTCATACCCGAGATATTCAACCTGCCCCACTACGGCAACCCCGTCGACTACCTGCTTTTCATCCTGCCGATGCTGCTTGCCACCGCCTTCCTGGGCCAGGCCCTCAACTATTTTATGAAGGAGCGTGAGAGCTGTTTTATATTCATCGTATTTTCATCAGTATTATTCCTTTTCCTGTCAGGACTCACATGGCCGCGCTACGCCATGAGCGACCTGTGGGTGTGGATTGGCAACTGCATACCCGCCGTTTGGGGTGTAGAGGGCTTCATCCGCATCAACTCCAACTCGGCCACGCTGCCCGAGGTGGGCACCGCCTTTACCGCTATGTGGATATTGGCCTTGGTCTACATGTTGCTGGCCCAGTGGGTAACAAAATATATTCGAATCAGTAATTATGGCCGGAATAAAGAGCTTAGCTAAAGACACGGCGATTTACGGGGTTAGTTCTATCGTGGGGCGGTTTCTCAACTGGCTCCTCGTACCCCTATATACCAACATGTTTGCCGTCGCGGAGTACGGCGTTGTCACATTTGTCTACTCGGTCGTCGCCCTGACGATGGTAATACTGGTCTATGGCATGGAGACGGGCTTCTTCCGTTTCGCCAACCACGAGCGGTGGAAAGACCCCATGGAAGTCTACGGTACATGCCTTACGTCGCTTGCCGTCTCGTCGACAGCCTTCGCCGTGCTGGTCACTTTGTTTTCGTCGCCGGTCTCGCATTGGATGGAGTGTGACGGGCACCCCTCGTTTGTCATAATCATGGCATGGTGCGTGGCCATCGACGCCTTCTCGGCGCTCCCCTTCTGCTACCTGCGCTACCGCAAACGCCCGGCGCGCTTTGCGATGCTCAAGCTCATAAACAT
>VSPF01000002.1:16525-40883 GCA_009775195.1 Muribaculaceae bacterium | reverse complement strand
TTTGCCTAAAAATCAAATGCTGAGACAAAAATAAGCCTCAGCACTCAAATATTACGCCGTTTCGTGGGATTTTATAGTTTAAACTCACAGTAGGTTTTGTTCAGGCTGTTTGGAGGGCCTTTAGGCGGCGATTGGGCATTTGAGCGGATTTCTATTCCTTTAGGTTGAATCGCAGCGTATGGGCGCGAAAAAAGCCGCTACGATTGTTCGCGGCGGCTTTACTATTTAGGTGGGGGAGCGTCTGTTGGGCGTTTGCTTATATTTCTTTGAAATGTGAACGGTCAACTCCGCACAAGGGGCATACAAAGTCGGCCGGCAGGTCGCTCTCTGATTCGACTTCATAGCCGCATATATCACATTTGAATCGTCGGATTTCTTTATTGGATGTCTGAGCCGGTTGCGGTTCGGCGCGATAGGTCGGCGCATTCTTTGGCGCGCTTCCCTTTATTACTTTGTGGTAATAGGCATACGTCATCGGTGTGCCGTTACCGCCGTGCGAAGCCACCAGTTTGCCGATAACGATTACATGGCTTCCGCAGTCGATAAAATTTATGGCGTCTAAAATTAGCCGTCCGCAGAAATTGCCTTTGACCGCCGGGGTGCCGTCGAGTTCGTCGTATCCGAAGTCGGTATATTTGTCGACATCGCGCGCAGACCGGAAGCCGAAAGAGCTGATTATCATCGGGTCTGTCTCCTCGGATATGATTGATACGCAGAACCTCGGATTTTTCTTTATGCAATCGAGTGTGTGATTTTTCTTGTTGAGGCAGATTGCCAGCGTCGGGTTCTCGCTTGTGACCTGAAAGCAGGTGTTGATAATACAACCTGCGGGCTTGCCGTCGGAATAGCATCCGACCACGTAGAGCCCGTAGGTTATATTATAAAGAGCATTGGTTTCCATATTATATTGATATTATTAGTTTTGTGGCTATATTTTTAATATAGATTTATATGAAATTGTATTGATTGCAAAGTTATATTAATTTCATAAACGACAAAGAACGTTTAATATTTATTAACCAAGATTGCGGATTGGCAAATTATTGTATAGCATTTTGCTGTTCCCAACTTTTATATGACACTAATAAACAATAGGATTGAATATGTGTTGTAATATTGTAGAAGTTTATTTTGCCACTATGTACGATTTGGTTATAATCATCACATTGATTTTTCTCAACGGGATATTCTCCATGTCGGAGGTAGCACTTATTTCAGCACGAAAATCAAAATTGACAGCCGATGCAAAGAGCGGTAGCCAAAATGCTGCCACGGCATTGAAGCTACAGGGCGAACCAGACCGTTTTCTATCTACCATACAAATCGGGATAACACTTATCGGCATCCTTACCGGTCTATTCTCCGGGGCCACGATAGCCACCGACCTTGGTGATTATTTCGCTGCCCTGGGGATGTCGCCGCATCTGGCGCTTAACCTTTCCCGAATCACGATAGTGGTGCTTGTGACTTATGTGTCAATCGTGGTGGGCGAGCTTGTGCCGAAACGTATCGGCATGGGTAAGGCCGACACAATCGCAAAAATAGTGGCTAAACCGATGAAGCTGCTGTCGGTGGTCACATATCCTGTGGTGTGGCTTTTATCGGCCTCGACGTCGCTGTTGGTCAAACTTCTTAATATAGGCTCTCCGTCGTCGAAAGTGACCGAGGATGAGATTAAATCGCTTATTCAAGAGGGGGCGGCTGCCGGGGAGGTGCGCGAAGTAGAGCAAGATATCATGGAGCGTGCCCTTGTGATGGGCGACAGCCGCATTGATGCCATCATGACGGGGCGCAAAGATGTGGCATCGCTCACCGTTGGCATGGATGTGGAGAGTGTACGCGAGGTGCTTGCCGCCGACCTACATTCTTCTTATCCGGTGTTTGACAGTGACAAGAAAGAGATATGCGGCGTGGTATCGCTCAAACGCCTCATACTCGCCCTCGGCTCGCCTGATTTCAACATTGAAAAAGAACTGACGACGGGTCTGTGTCTGCCCGAAACGATGACTTTCTATGATGCGCTTGAAACTTTTAGAAGTTCTAACGAACATTCCGCCCTTATATATGATGAATATGGAAATTTTCAAGGCATCGTCACTCTCCGCGACATTCTCGACGGGCTTATAGGCAATATCGCACAGGGCGACAAGGGGCCGGTAATAGTAAAGCGTGCCGACAAGGAGGAATGGCTTGTCGACGGGCAGTGCCCAGTCTATGACTTCCTGGAATATTTCGACCGGGAAGATTTATACAAGCCTTCGACCTACAAGACCATAGGTGGCCTAATAATCGAGGCTATGAGGAAGGTCCCGTCAGAAGGCGACCTTGTCTCTTGGAATTGCTTCCGTCTCGAGGTAGCCGATATGGACCGTGCGCGCATCGACAAGGTTGTGGTCGCCAAAATCGACTGCGGCGCATGTGCCGGTGAACTATAGCCGCCGTTTTTGTGTTGTCAGTGTATGTGGTCTCCGGATATCGTAGGCCATGTCTGTGCCTCTGCGGTGCTGTCTCCCTAATCCGATGTATATGACTCCGCGTTCAATCCGTTTCATCTTGCAGGCTGTGGCGCTGGCTTCGTCGCTGTGCACCGCATCGTGCATATATGAATATGACAGTTGCCCCGACCGACTGTCGTTACAGATTGTCAACGACTGGAGCGAAGACCCCTCGGCTGCTCCCGGTGGCATGGCATACATTTTTTTCCCTGACGATGGTGCGGCAGCATGGCGCTTCGACTTCCCGGGGAATACTGCCGGTTCGGTCAGCCTGCCAGTGGGCAATTATAGTTTCTTGAGCTATAACGACGATACAGCCAATGTGCTTTTCTCGGAAGACAGCGGTTATGGTGAATATGAGGCATACACGGCAACGGCACAGCTCCTCGGCGCAATCCCGGCGTCGGAGCGTGGTTCGATACTTCCGACGGGGCATGATGGGCGCGAGAGGGTAGTGCGGCCTCCCGACATGCTGTGGGGCTGTGCCTATTGTAGCGTGAAATTGCATTACGGCGGCGTGCGATATGTCACGACGGGCACTTCGCAGACCGGGGAGCAACCGGTTTTTTCGCCCGATTTCATTCTTACGGCGTTGCAGCGGCCCCTGACAGCCCACTATACTTTCCGTATCGAGGATATCGAAAATCTCTCGGGCGTAAGCTCGATGAGCGCGGCATTGGGCGGTATGGCCGGGTCGCTGACGCTGGCCTCCGGTGAAAAAGGCCGCTACCCGTCTACATTGTCGCTAAAGGCCGCTTCCCTGTCGCCAACGGTCGTCGGGGGCGATTTCTATACATTCGGCATACCGCCAGCTCCGGCCGTCGCCAATATATTGAGTCTGTTCGTGGTGATTAAAGACGGCCGCAGGTTTTGCTATGAGTTCGACGTTACCGACCAGGTGCGCACGGCCCCCGACCCGATGGAAGTATTGTTGACGGTGCGCGGCCTCACAATCGATAAGTCCGACACGGGCGACGGCACCGGGTTCGATGTCAGTGTCGATGGCTGGCAGACGGTGACAGTGAACATAAGGGGGTAGTATGTGTTTTATTTATAAGGTTCGGTAATAAAACTGATTATCCATAAAGACTTAATTATATGAAAAAAGAACTCTCTATTCTCGGCCTGGCCCTGTGCATGTGTGCCTTTACGGCATGCTCTGACGGCGAAGAACCTCAAACCCAGTCTGACAGCCGGGTGATATCGCTCAGTGCAGTCGTGCCTAATGCCTCGAGGGGTGCGGCGACGACTACCGCTACCATCAAAGATTTTATTGTCTATGGCTTTACCGGCGGCTCGGTGCTGATTGATGGCGTGAAAGTGACTCGCGACGGAGGTTCGTGGACATATTCGCCCGAAGCTTATTGGCCTGTGACTCCTGTCAATTTTTATGCCTATAGCCCTGAAATAAATACTGCAACCGATATTACAGGAGACGGCGGCGGCCATATACCGGGCTATATCAACTCGGGCACCGTCGACCTGCTTTACTCTGTCCGTACCAACGTGGCACAGCAGGCCGCCCCTGTGTCGCTCAATTTCCGCCACGCGCTGTCGAAGGTCTCTATACTCATGAGTTCGGCAAACCAGCGTATCAATGTCGCCGTAAGCTATATCTCGTTGAAAAACATTTATCACCAGGGTAGCTTCACATTCCCCTCGGCGTCTACAGTTGCCTCGGCTCCCGATGTGGTTGGTTCGTGGTCTAACCTCAAGGGATTGCACGAGTTGATGACGTTTGCCATTATCGGCCAGGAAGACAAGGTAGAGCTGACCCCCCAGCCGACTGACTACACACTCTCAAACCTTGACTGCAGTTATGTGATACCGCAGCCGCTCAGTGCTGTCGAATTGTCGGAAAGCGGTTATACCGGCACATATATCGAGGTTGACTGCGAAATCTTCGATGCGGCCACCGGTGCCAAGCTTTGGCCTAATGCAAACACGCCCGACTATATGCTCGTGCCCCATACCGAGACCGGCAGGATTATATACCCGGCCTCGTCGGACAAGGTGAAGGAATACCTCCCCGGCCACGCATATATCTATAACATCTCAATCAACAACCCCAGCGTACTCGACAAAATCGAATTCGACGTCACCGTCGACGACTACACAATCGACCAGATGTAACCCGGAATACATATAACACGATGGAGGGCAGAGACACGTCTCTGCCCTCCATCGTGTTGGTCAGGGGTGGCTTATTCGCCTACGGCCTGTATGAAGTTGAGTGAGCGGTTGTCGACTTTCTCTTTGCCGAGGAGCAGGTTGACGGGCGACTGGCTGCGGGCCAGGCCGAAGGTCTGGGCGAAACGCTGTCCGTAGTCAGCCTCGTCGAAGGGACGGCTCTCGGTGTTGATGTTCTCGACCTCGAATACCATGATGCCACGGTTGCCCTTGAGGGGGCCTACGAACTTGCCTTTTTCGGTGGCAGCGACGGTGCCCTGGAGAAGGCTCTCGCCCATGCCTACGTTGAGGAGTACGGGGGTGGTGATGTTCACGTTGCCGTGCTGCACCTCGGCACCCATGGCGGTGGCGTAGCCCTGCAGGTCGTTGGCCTTTCCGGCATAGTCGGCCATGAGTTTCTCGGCCTTCTTGTTGTTGCGTGCGCGTGCGGCAAGCTGGGGGTTAATCGAGGGCGAGGTCCAGGGCAGGTACTTGTCGTACTTGTCGACCACGGCTATGGCGATGAGGTAGCTCTGACGGTCGTCCTGGAGCATGGGCGATACTTTGCCCTTGTCGTTCTCTACAGCCCATTTCACAAACTTGCGGCTGTCGCGTGCGTTGCCGATGCCTGTCGACGAGGGACCTACCTGGTCAGAGAGTACCGAGTAGCCGGCCTCGGTGGCATTTTTGGCAAATTCTTCGGCCGACGAGTTGTTGCTTACATACGAGCGGAGAGCCGTGGTAAGGTCGGTGAGGGTCTGCTGCGAGGGGTCGACTGTATAGTCGATGGTGGCAACTTCGTAATATTTCACAGGTGCGTGGCGGCGGTTGACGCGGTAGAGCGCGCTTACGGGCTGGCCCTGTATGGTGTCGGTGAGTACGAATGCGCTGCCTACGGTGGCGTTGGCCAGGGCGTTGCGGGTTGTCTCATCGATACCGACAACTTCGAGCGAAGTCCAGATGCTGTCCTGGCTCTGGATGCTGTCGTTGTTGAGCGATGCAAATGAGGCACCGCCATTGATGCGCGTTGCCAGTGCGTCGAGGTCTACGCCTTCGGCGGCACGAAGGACAGATACGTTAATCGAGTCGATACCTGTGGTTGTGTCGAGGTATTTGGCGATGGTGTAGTCGTTGCCGTTGCGGTTGAGCAGGAATGCGTATCCGGGCTCGTGTGCGGCAATCGAGTCGCGCAGGCGGGCGTTTGTGATGCCGCTGAGCGTTGTTTTGGCGGTGCTGACCACGAAGCGGCTGTCAGAAGCGACAGCGTCGGTGCCGGGGGTGGTGCGGAGGCCGTGGATGGCGTTCTCTACAGCCTGCTGGGCAGCCATGAGGTCGTCGCGCGACGGCTCTACGGGCACGTAGATATAGTTAATCTCGGTCATGGGCTCGTCGAGCTTGTAGTTTTGTTTTTCCGATTCCCAGAGGGCCTTGATGTCGGCATCGGTAAATTCGATGTCGTCGTCGCTGACCGAGCTGGCGTCTTTGACCACGTATGCGACCTCGCGTGTGGTGGCGTTGTCGTCATAGAAGCTTTTTGCGTCGAGTTTGTTGTAGGTATATAGGCCCACGAGCAGGCTCATGAATTTCTGATTGAGCATGGCCTGCTCGAGCTCTTTTTCCTGGCTGCTCCAGATTTGGCGCAGTTCGTCGCCCACCTGGGTGGGGAGATTGTATTTTGCAGGGTTCTGCATTGCGTCGAACACTGCGGCACCCGTTGCTTCGGGCAGACCGAGCTGCATGGCCAGATATTGTATCATCTGGGCGGCCTGGGGGTGGGGGTTCTCGCCTGTGAGGGCCTCGGTAAGTTCGGCGTCGGTGACGGTGATGCCGAGCTTGCTATATTCGTTCTTAAGTAGTTTCTCGGTAAGGAGTGCTTGTACGACCTGTTGGCTGAGGACGTCGTTGCTGATTTCGCGTCCCTGTTGACATAGTTGCTCTCCGGCCTGTGTGAGGCGCGTCTGGTAGTCTTGGTGCTCCACGGTCGCGTCGCCGGCCTGGGCTACTGTGCCCGGGTGGCCGAAGTAGGTGCGGCCCGAGGTCAGGAAGTCTCCGAGGATGAAGGCAAGCAGCGCCACGATGATGATGATAAACAGCAGCGCAGACTTGTTTCTGATTTTCTCTAAGGTTGCCATTGTATGATAAGTGGTTTGTTATTTTTTTCAAACAAGATGCTAAAAAGCGCACAAAGATACGCTTTTTTTACCACAACATCAAATATGAAACCGATTATTTATCATTTTTCACAACTTTGCGTAATCGTTGTGGCGGTTTTCGCAACGAGGCATCTTTGCCGTTATTAGGTGTTGTCGTGACGACGAGACACAAGTCTTATTCATAATGTAATCGTCAACACTTAGACTGTGGGGTGGGTCACATGCTGAATTTATTGATGGTGTGAATTAGAAAATATTTTAATGCAATAAGTTGTATGATTGAGAATAAAGTATTAATTTGCACTATTCAAAAAGGAAAATTAAACGTTTATTTTCCTTTATGTTACTGATTATATGAAGCAAACAATCATATCAAAAATTAACCGTAGTAAAAAGGGTACGGTCTTCTTGCCTAATAGTTTTCTGCCAATAGATACGCATTACGCATCTAATGTGCTATCAGAAATGTGCAAAACCGGTAAACTTATCCGTATCGCTTTTGGGATATATGTTAAGCCTAAAATGACAAGATTTGGCCTGCTTAAGCCATCTATGTACGAAATCGCAAGAACGATAGCAAAACGTGATGATGCTCAAATCCTGCCGACAGGAGCGACAGCAGAGAACTTCCTTGGTTTTTCAACACAGGTTCCGATGAACGAAGTTTACCTTACATCAGGCACTCCGCGAAAAATAAAGATTGATGGTCGTACTTTGACGCTTAAACATTGTGTGCCATCGACATTCGCATATAAAGGAAAGATTATGCCGATTTTGGTGCTTGCATTAAAATCTATAAAGCAGTATAATATTTATGATGATACACTCGATGTCGTTTATGGTGTGCTTAAAGAACATCCAGAGGAAGATACATGGTGTGAAGATATAGCGCGTGCCCCACGGTGGATAAGGAATATAATAATATCAACAAAAGAAAAAATTAAACGAAATGAGCAGATGGATTGATATGGCCGACGCAGATTTACAGCATTCTGCAAATATAATAGCAAAAGAAAAAGAAATCAGTGCGACTGCTGTCGAAAAAGATTGGTGGGTAACAGCCATTCTGAAGGTGCTTTTTTCTCTTTCTCCGGCAAAATATATGTTCTTTAAAGGTGGCACAAGCCTCAGTAAAGCCTGGGGGGTGATTGACCGCTTCTCAGAGGATATAGATATTGCACTTTATCGCGATTTTTATCTTAACGAACTTGGCAAAACCTCCGCATAGCCAATCGTGATTATATCTTGGGCGAGTTTGCCCAAGAATTCAAGGTGAGACTCATAGAGGATGGGTTAGGCGACTGTCAAGTTAAGCCAATAATGACTAAGAAAGATGGTTCGCCTATCGACCACGATAGCGACCCTGTAATAATTGAGGTTCATTATCCTGCCAAAGTTGATTCTAATTCATATGTGCATCCCGTTGTCAAGATTGAGATAAGCTGTCTCTCGATGAAAGAACCGTTCGAAGTAAGGCGAATATCCTCTCTCGTCGGCGAGGCTTTTCCCCTGGTCGATGATGAAACTATTGCCGATATACCGACCATAACGCCGACACGTACATTCCTTGAGAAAGCCTTTCTTCTCAATGAAGAGTATCAGCGAAATAATCCTCGCACAGACCGCATGAGCCGAAACCTCTACGACTTGGAACGACTGATGGATACTCCTTATGCGTTTGCTGCGCTTGATGATATGGCCTTGTATCAAGAAATTATTGCCCATCGTCAACGCTTCTATCATGTGGGCGGGGTCAACTATGAACTTAACTATCCGGCGGTTATAGCCTTTTGTCCGATAGGGGATTTGCATGAAAGGTTACGACAGGACTACGAAGCAATGAAGGCCACAATGATTTATGGCGAGAAACTAACCTTTGACACCCTTGTTGCACGCCTTGAATTGCTCCAGGCACGATTTCGTTCAATAACTAAATGATTTAGCAAATAGTCATAAACTACGCGACTGTCGCATATCATATATTTACTATAACTAATACTTAAATCCTGTAGCCGAAGTTGGCGAGGAATGTGCGCAGGTGCATCAGGTCGGTGTCGCGCAGGTCGCCATAGGGGCGTCGCGTCTGGCGCACGCGCTGCAGCCAGTGGTACTCTACACCGCCGGTGGCTGGGGTGGGCATGGCGCCATGGCGGCACACATGCTGCATGATGCTGTGGACATGTCGCCTGAAAGATGCCTGCGAACTTGTCGAGGGTAGATAGGTATGGCTGCGCAGAAATTCGTCGAGCTCGGCACGCTGTTCTCGCGGGAGTGTTACCACCCCCTGGCGCACGTTGTCGAGCCAGCGGCGCAGCGACACATGGTCGTTGTCTGACAACAAGGGGAAACGGCGGAACTCGCCCACGAAGGCTTTGAGAGCGTCCATGCGGTTGTCGAAGGGTATGCTGCGACGGTTTTGGTACTGCTGGTCTTCATACCCCTGGCCGGCGAGTGCATAGCGGCGGTCTGGCAGCATGATGATGGTGCGCCCCTTGTCGAGGTAGGCAAACACATTGATGCTGTTGAGGCTCGTTGTGGGGAAGAATTTGCTCACACGCTGGTGTAGTTCGTTGGCCGTCAGCGGCTCTCCGGCGTTTTTCAGCTCCATGGCCATGCACTGGGCTACTGTCCCCGAAAAAGCACCTTCCCAGTCGCGCATGACATAGCGGCCCGAGCGCCCCACCGACGCTATGCGCTTGCTGCGGAATATATATGGCCGCAACTGACGCTCGGTGTCGGTCAGTTGGCCCGGGTTTGCCTTGTCGAAGGCAGCGCATAGTTCGCTGTACGACGCCGAGTGACCCAGTTCGTCGAGTACGGCTTCGAGGGCCGCGATAATGTCGAGCTTGTTGGCTTCTACGCGGAATTTGTCGTCACCGACAGTGCTGACTCCCTTGATGCGCGATATGCAGTCGAGGTAGATGCGGCACAGGTCGAGCACCGAGGGGTGGAACTCGCTGCGGCCCCGGCCCATAAATATGTATGGCGCAAGGTCGAAGGTCTCGCAGCGTGTGCGTTTCATCTCGATGCACTGGGTGAGTAGTCGCAGGGTAGTTTTGAGATTTACCCCGGCGAGTATGTCGCGGCGCACTAACCATGTGGGCGACTGCGATGTGAGCTGCACGGTGATATAGTCGGGCCTCAGGGCTGTTGCGAGGGCCATCAGTTGCGGTACTGTGAGCGATAGGTGCGACCTGCGGATTTCCATTTCCCAGGCAGGGTCGTCGGCCCCGACGACTGTCCCAGACAGCCATGATAAGGCGTCGCCGAGGAGGGCTTCGAGTTCGTCGGGGAGCGTAAGTCGGGAAGATGCTAACTGGCGTACCCGTTCGCCCGAGAGCCCGAGGGTCTTGCCGATGTCGGAACAGTGCATCTTTTTGCTGTAGCCGATGCCGTAGCGCAGGGCATAGATACGTGCGGCCCTCGATTCGCTGTGCATCACGTAGCGCTCGAGAAGGTAGAGCGGCGGTACGGGTTTGCCCTCGCGCTCGAACGACGATACGTGCAGTACTTCGTCGTTGGTAAGGAAGGGGAAGCGCGAGGCTATGTCGGCTGCAAACATTGCCGACACACGCTCGTGCCATTCCGGGCCCGAGGTTTTCGATGATGTAAATAGTTTTAGCAGTTCGGCCTTACGGGCACTGAGAAATGAGCGCATCTCCATCAGTGTGCGCACCCCGGCATTCTTGAGTTTCTGGGGGTCGAGTGTGCGCGTGCCGAAGATGTAGGGCAGCGCATTGCCCAGCTCGGATAGCTGCGACATGGCATTGACCGTACGGACCGAAAGATGTCTGAACTCATCGCTGTATCGTCGCGACAGCAGCCGTCGCACTGCGTCGGGGAGCGAGTTGTATATTTCTTCGGCCTCGTAGCGGGCGCGTAACTGCTCTACATAATTATGGTTGGCATCGAGCAGGGCTATGTTGTCGGGGTCGTCGGAGGCCTCGATTTTCCATGCGGTGAACAATTGCGACATGGCCGACAATATGCTGCTGCGCATGGCCTCGTCGGCGTTGCACACACTGTCGATAAAGCGGTATGGCGTCTCTACGAAACAGCCGGTGGCCTTGGCGTCGACGCCGAACGACCCCATCACATTTTCGATAATTGCGGCCTGACGGCGCGGCAGGCGCTTTTTTGCGCGTAGAAATGATTGTTGTAAGCCGCGTCGCAAGATGTCGCTAAAAAGGTCGGCCGGCGCCGACAGGTATTTTTGGCGCAGTGCGCTAAGCTCCGAGGCGCTCTTGGTGCCGCAGTTGCGAAGACCTTGCAGGGTGTCGGGGTCGCATTGAAGTAGGTCGCCAAGAGTGGAAATGCCATTTGCCCGACAGACATTGAGCGACCTGACCGACAGCCCCCGGCTTCCGGCAAATTGTTCTATAGGTGTGTTACGATAGACATTCATAACATTAAATAGCAAATATAGATTTCAGGAAATAGCGATTTAGAGAGTCGGATTATATATTGCTTCACACTGCAAATATAAAGATTTGTCGCCCAATATGCAAATATTTTTTAATATTTTTGCTGATAAAATTAAAAATAGCCTCTACACGTGCTTCTCGGCTGTATTTATGTGAAGTCGTTTTGCTTTTACCGAATAATTTTGCGAACTTTGTGGCGCTTTAGATTTGCAGAAAATGAATCAGAACACAGTCGACCGTGTCGGCCGCATGATAGCCGGCAAAGATAAAATCAGGGTGCTATTTGTATGTCTCGGCAATATCTGCCGTTCGCCTGCCGCCGAGGGGGTGCTTCGTTCAATCGTGGAGTCCCGTGGCGACGGCGACCGCTGGGTCATCGATTCGGCCGGTACGGGCCGCTGGCATATCGGACAGTTGCCCGACAAGCGTATGCGTGTGCATGCCCTGCGTCGAGGGCTGGTGCTCGACCACCACTGCCGCCAGGTGTGCATGAGCGACTTCGACGACTTCGACCTCGTTGTGGCCATGGACGGCGAGAACGAGTATAACCTGCGCCAGATGGCGCGCACGATTGCCGACGACGAAAAAATAGTGGCCATGGCTGATTTTATCAGCATGGCCACCAGGTATGATTATATCCCCGACCCTTACTACGAGGGTGCCGAGGGTTTCGAGCTGGTGCTCGACCTGCTCGAGAATGCTTGTGCCAACCTTGCGTCGCTGGCCGGTAGTCAGTCTTCGAGGTAGTAGGTGATATAGGTCACCACGCGCACTGTCTTAATCTGTGGCGTGTACTGGTCGCGGTCGTTGATTGAGAACTGGCCCTGCGAGGCAGTCTTGATTTTGCCTAGCTTGCTGTCGCTGTCCTCGGCAAATTTGTCGGCGGCCTCGCGCGCGTTGGCCGTGGCCTCGGCAATCATCTGGGGCTTGATGCCGTTGAGGTCGGTGTACTCGTAGGTGGTCTGGTAGTTGTAGTCGCCGGCCACGATGGCTATGCCCTGGCGCAGCAGGTCGGTCTGCTTGTTGATGAGCTTGCGCACCTGGTCTACCTTGTCGCTTGTCACCACCACCACGTTTGTCACCTGGTAGCGGTAGCGCACGTCCTGGTTGCCATAGCGTTCGGCGGCCTGGTCGTAGACCTGGGGCGGATTGACGGTGATTTCGCTCTCGCTAAGGCCATTAGAGGTCAGAAATGCCATGATGGCCTTGTTGTTTGCCTCGATTTTGGGATATATGGCACCGAGGTCGTTGCCCACTTCCTTGGTCACGATTGGCCATGTGACTTTGTTGGCCTGTACTTCTTTTTCACAAAGGCCGCGCACTGTGACTACGCGGTCGCGGTCGCTGAAACGGTCGATGCCGCTCTTGAGGGCAAAGCCGAGGATTACGATACCGAGGGCGATAATCGCCGAGGAGATAATCAGTGATGGTTTCATACAATGATGTTTAGTTATGTTGTAGTGCAAAGGTAGTAAAAAAACAATGCCCGGGCAAATAAAGTTTTCGCCCCGCCGCGCTGTGTAGAATGAGGCAGAGGTCAGTTGCTAAATTCCCTCAAAGTTCATAAAGCACGATGACGACCAATTACGGTGGAGAAGGCCGCCATTGCCGAAGCTCGCTGTACGAGTTATGCAATTGAAACCTTATGGTTGAGACCTGAGGCTTGATTTAAGTAAGCGCGGAGTCAGTGTCGTAACGTCATCATATATCATCAAAAGCTTGTGATTGCAATTCTGATCGAGCAACTTTTATGTTATAATCGTCTTCATAAGTCACCTTAATGCAAAATTTAGAACAAATCTCTACGCCGATATGTCCTCCAGAAACTTTGAAAAAGGAGACAAATTTACATTTATCTTGAGCTACAGCTCGCATTTCATATCCGTCCCCCTCGTCGTAAGGAAAAGACAAAAACTCAAAAGAATCAGTTAAGAGATACTTACTCTGGTATAATCTCTTTTTTTTGAAATAGTCAGACTTCAAGTCAACCCAATCTTGATATTCGGGGAAATATACGATGACTTTGCATACTGTTTTTGTTTTTGGTGAAGTCAGTAAGGTTAGCGTAACAATCTCATTAGCAAATTTTCCGATAAATGAATCACTACTTTCAAGTTCATTGTTCTTGACAAATCCCCTTTCCTCAAGGAATGAAATAAATAACTCTGAAGAACCGTCAATAGTCCTACCCATAAAATTAAGATGCTCAACTGATTGCTGAGCGTAACCTCTCAGGAAAATTAAAGAAAATAATATGGGAAGTAGTCGTTTCATTTGAAGAAAACAGCTTGTGAGGGGTAGCTACCCCTCACAACCGATAAAATTAAAGATTTTCTTGATTAAGTAATTCAGGATGGCTGTACTTGTAATATACTTTAAATACAAAGGTATATTCGTTAACTACATCTTTAACTTGTATGGGGAGCATGAGTCGAATTTCACCCGCATCCTTACCTTTGTATTCAGAAGGAAACATCGAACGGGTTTTCCAACCATTACCGACAGTAGTGTAACCAATCGTTGAGCCTTTATCATAATATACATTGGCAGTAGGACACGCGAGGTCATCAATCTTCGCACCTTTGATTACAGTAGTCGCTGGTTGATCGCCTTCTCTCTGAGAATACTTGACTCCAGCGTGCATAATCTTTGATGTGGAACCATCAAGACCGACAAAGGCAGCCTCATTCCAAATGATTCTTAAGGAGTGTGGAGATACATTTTTTAGGATAAAGTTAAACTGCTCGGGTGTGCCATAAATAGTGATGTTGATGGTACTATCATTAAAAGAGTATTTATCCACCCCTGCATCAGTTATGGTTTTAACCTCACTATATCTATCAGAGGAATCTTCTGGTTTCTCGACCTTAATAAGTGCTGTTGTATACTTGCCCTCTAAGGCATCAGAGAAAGGTGCAGTATCTTTCTTATCATAAAGGACTTTTTTGGTTTGCCCGGTCCGAGTATTTTTAACTTCCAAACCGAGAGCGGCAGTTGCTCCACTACCACGTGCAACGTAAGCATCGATAACTTCATAAGTATCTTTAACTATAGGGTTTGAAATGATTTTACCTACATTTTGAGTCTTGAACTCGTTAAAAGGCTCTATAAACATGATTGGCATATAACCAATCAGAGGCCATTTTTTAATATCGCCCCAAAAGCCCATCTTTACTGAAACTTTTTGATAGCCTTTGAATTTTACTTTTTTATTAGAACCGTCCTGAACAGCTTCAACGGTAACCTCTTTGTTAGGTTTACCGTTAAGGTCAACATCTTTTACCGTCACTTTTGTGATGGTGTAGGTGTTAGATATGATTTCATCCTTAGGTTTGAACCCGGATTTTTCCCATGTTTCTAGTTCGCCGCTTGCATAACGGACCTTGAATTGCTTGCCGACATACTGTTGATATCCCTCCGGCGTGTCTTGTTCTTTCATGCCAAAGGTACCATTGACATCAAAAGCAAATGCCGGGAGTATCACCATTAGTGCGACTAGAATTGACATTACTTTTTTCATTGTTTGATTGTTAAAGATTTATATGAATTCTAATTATATTTTATTTATGAAATATACTTTTTTGAGTTCTATAGTAGATAAATATTTGTCATTAAGACATCTCTGAAGCATGACATTCAAATCGGACAAATAGATGTTAAGTCTTTTTTTCGAGTTAATTTTATGCGAAGTTTCTCCATGTGATATGAAATGAATGATATATGGTGGACGTGAATAAAATTCTTCTTGACTTCAACATAAACATTTTCAAAATGCCGCAAATTTTGCAAGAATAGCTGTATTTAATAAGCATTCATTAATCTTTGTCTGCGGTGAGTGCTCAATGGATTACAAAGTTACGAATTTATTTCGAGGCTTTTGCTTCCGCCTGCAAAAAATAATTTTAATAGTGAGCCCTAATCAATCCAAAGGTTATCCCATGCTTCGTTAAATTTTGTGGCTGCTAAGGGGTTGACCCATTCGATATGTCGATTATTGGCCCGTATTCCTTTCCCTTCTAACCACGAGGTAGATATCGCTATCATTCCTGAGCCTTTCAAGGGCTTTGTGCGTTTATGCCCATTAAGATACCATTCTTCGTTACTATATATCAGCTCGATAATTTGAGCACGCGACAATACGAAGAATTCGAATGTCGGACATTCTTCCGAACCGCCGACATGCACCATGACCCACGGTCCGACGATTTTAGTTTCAAGGAACTTCCGGCCTTTTGCCATGTCGACATTGCCGTCTTGGTCGTAAAACTTACTATGAGATATACCGATAAGGAAACTGTCTTTACGGGTTGTCTTGACCTGGATTGCCGCGAACCGTCCGTCTGCGTTACGGCAAAGAATGTCTGTATTGGCAGCGTTTTCGATAGAAAGGTTGGTTATTGCCGCTTGATATCCAAAAAGCAGCAATCTTGAAAGCGCCTGGTGCTCGCCTACTGCCCCGAGGGCATTATTTTCGATTTTCGACATGATATGGAAAGTATAGAGCAAAGGTAAGTAATTTTTTGCTGCAAATGAAATTTTTGTTAATTTTGCGATTGGAATGGGCCGTCGGCTTTGTTCCCCTCACCGAAATCCACACTAATGGACTATAGTATACTTGACTTCTTATGCCTCCTCGGTGCCGTAGGGTTGTTCCTCTATGGCATGAAAGTGATGAGCGAGGGCCTCCAGAAAGCCGCCGGCGACCGCCTGCGCAACATTCTCTCTGCAATGACCCGCAACCGCTTCGCCGGACTCCTGACGGGTTGTGCCATTACCGCCCTTATCCAGAGTTCGTCGGCATCGACAGTGATGGTTGTCAGCTTTGTCAACGCCGGCCTTATGTCGCTTGCCCAGTCTATGGCCGTGATTTTCGGTGCCAACGTCGGTACCACCTTCACGGCATGGATTATAGCCTTGTTCGGCTTCAAGGTCAGCATCTCGGCCTTCGTGCTGCCTATTATCGGCCTTGCGGTGGTGCTGTTGCTGATGAACAAGAGCAAGACCAAGAATATAGGCGAGTTCCTCATCGGCTTCTCGTTCCTCTTTATGGGCCTCGACATGATTAGTGCCTATGTGCCCGACTTGCAGAGCAACCCCGAGATGTTTGCATACCTGCGCCAATATGCGTCGATGGGCTTCCGCTCGGTGCTGATTTTCTGCCTCGTAGGCGTAGTCCTGACCATGATAATACAGTCGTCGGCGGCTACGTTTGCCATCGTGCTGATTATGTGCAGCAAGGGCTGGATAACATTCGACCTCGCCTGCGCCCTTGTCTTAGGTAGCAATATCGGTACCACGGTCACCCCGATACTGGCATCGTTGAGCGGTAATGTCGCCGCCAAGCGCGCCTCGATGGGCCACCTGTTGTTCAACCTTTTGGGTACGGTGTGGTGCCTGTGCGTGTTCGTGCCGTTTGCCGACTTCAACGCATGGCTGACCGAGGCCATTGGCCAGGGCGACCCCGGCGCTCTCTATAAATATGTAACACATCTCGAGGCCACCTCGCCCGAAATCTACAACCACCTCTTCGACAACTCCCTGCCTGCGGGCCACGATGCTCTCAAAAATATTGCCGCGATGCAGATGAGCGTCTCGTTCGGCCTGTCAATCTTCCACACCACCTTCAATATCGTCAACGTAGTGGTAATGATTTGGCTGACCAACGTATATGTCAAGATAGTAGAATGGCTGGTGCCGGCCAAGAACCGCGACGACGAAGAATTCACCCTCAAATTTATCTCCGGCGGTATGTTGTCGGCAGCCGAGCTCAATATAGCCCAGGCTGAGAAAGAAATAGCAGTTTATGCCGAGCGTGTAGGACGGATGATAAATATGGCCCAGACACTAATCCATACCAAGGAAAAGAGCGAGGAATACAATACCCTGCTGTCGAGGGTCGAGAAATACGAGGATATTTCTGACCGCATGGAGCTCGAAATCGCCCACTACCTCAACCGATGCGCCGAGGGACGCCTGTCTAACGAGGGCAAGCTGCGCATTGCCGCCATGCTCAACATAATCAGCGAAATCGAGAGTATTGCCGACAGTTGCCTCGGTATTGGCAAGATTCTCAACCGCAAAATTCAGAGCGGTGCCGAGTTTAACGACGAAATCTATGCCAACATCGACTCGATGTATGTATATGTCAAAGACGCCATGACCATGATGACCACGCAGTTGCAGCATATCGAGAATATCAGTGCGAAATCGCTGCTCGACAGCTACAACAAAGAGCGTGAAATCAACAACTTCCGCAATGCCCTGCGAGGCGGTAACGTCGAGAATATCAACAACAAGCACTACGAGTATCAGGCCGGTATATACTACATGGATATTATCGGCGACCTCGAGCGCACCGGCGACTATATTATAAATGTAATCGACACCCTGCGCGACAACTTCGGCAAGCAGCCTAAGTAAAGCGGCAAATGGCAGAAAGTCTGATAAAATATAAAGGTGTAGAGGTGCTTCGCAACGAGCATGTCGCCCTCAAGGATGTCGATTGGCATGTCGGGGCCGGCGAGTTCGTGTACCTCCTCGGGCGCGTGGGTTCGGGCAAGACTTCCTTGCTCAAGACCCTCTATGGCGAAGTACCCGTCACCGAGGGCGAGGCACGGGTCTTGGATTATGACCTGAGGAGCCTGCGACGCAGCGACATACCATATCTGCGGCGCCGCATAGGCATAGTGTTCCAGGATTTTCAGCTCCTTACCGACCGCACCGCGTGGGCCAACCTCGACTTCGTGCTTGCTGCCACCGGCTGGCGCGACAAAGACGAGCGCGAGAAGCGCATCGACGAGGTCTTGCGCCAGGTGGGTATGCAGACCAAGGCTTTCAAGATGCCGCACCAACTCAGCGGCGGCGAACAGCAGCGCATAGCCATCGCCAGGGCACTGCTCAACACCCCCGGGCTAATACTTGCCGACGAGCCTACGGGCAATCTCGACCCCGAGACGGGCACACAGATTATGGCGCACCTACACGACATCTCTGCCGCCGGCACGACGGTAATCGTGGCCACTCACAACATCTCGTTTACGCGCACCTTCCCGGGCCGCATCTTCCGCTGCGAACGCAAGCAGCTCCTCGAGGTGTAAAAAGATTTAAGGTCACTAAAGACTTTGGTGACCTTAATAACTTTAATGACTTTAGAGACCTTAACGACCTTAAAATGGCCTTTACCGCACCACTGCCTTTACGGGGGTCGGGTGCTGGTCGGTGGTGATGATATATACACCGGCAGGCATCTCTATGTCGAGGTTGAAGTCTATGGTGTCGATTACGCGCAGTTCGCGCCCGCTGGTGTCGTAGATGCGGCATCCTGTCTGCGGCGCGGCAACGTCGATACGCATAAAGCCGTTGTAGCCGCGCACTATCAGAGGCTCTATTGCTTCCACGCCGGTAATACCCGAGTGGTCGACAAAGACCACGTTCGATTTTGGTGAATATGTTTCGAGACGTACCGATTCTACATAATATGCCTCCGAGTCAGACTCGTCAAAGCCTGTGATTTCGAGGTGGCTCTCTTCGGCCGGCAGCTTCTCTTCGTATGAGTTGCCGCCTACATAGCGCGTGCGAGTCACCATATAGTAGTCTATCACCTCGCCCTCGGGTGCCGTCCAGTTGGCCGTGTAGCGGTCGGGCTGTATGTCTGTCGGTGCTGTGGCTGTACATGCGGTCAAGGAAGGAACCGGCAGGCACTCGCCGCGCAGCGACATGCCCAGCGACGGGCCTCCGTAGTCAAATAGTATGCGCGAAGTGTGCTGCCCGAGCGCGCTGGGACGGTAGGTGACGGTGAGCCAGTAGCCGTCGTCACTGTTGGTGAGAGTCGACGGTATGGTGCTCATGGGCGTGGTAAACATGTCCTTGTCGCCCGAATAGATTGACACGTAGATGCTCTTTTGTACGTTTTTAGATTTTACGAAGACCTTGGCCGTGGCAGTCTTTCCCTCTGCCACCTGTCCGAACTGCAGCTCCATACCGACAGTGGGAGCAACCAACTCGGGGTCGCCGACGGGTTCGACAATCACGCCGCCGGGGGTAAACGAGTTACCCTTCTTGGTGCCCCAGATATACTCTGCCAGTTCGGGCATGTCGATAAACGGGTTGCGGTTGCCCTGGATTTTATAGACTTCCTCGTTGCGGTCGGTTTCTTTCTCACTCACCGGGTCTTCGCGGTGCCATTTTAGCAGCAGGTTTACTGCCCACGGGGTCAGGGTAGGGTAGAGGTTCTGGTCGACCATGTACTTGTATTTCCATGTCAGGTCCTGATAGCAGGTAGCCATATAGAAATATGTGCGAGCAAAGTCGCCCTTGTACTCCTCGTTGGGCTCGAACACATAGCTTGCGCCACCACCCTGGCCGCGTGCCGGGGTGCCGACATAGCACACGCCGTTTTCAAACTTGAGGGCCCTGGTGCGGTCTACCTCGCCGAGGGGATAGTTGCTCTTGGCTGTGTTGGCCGCCCTCTCCGAAGGGTAGAGGTGGTTGAGGTCGACGTATGCGCCTACAGTCTGACTGCCGCCCCACCAGCTTTTGGGGAAGGAGTGCTCGCTGTTGAGGCCCGAGAACGACGGCGCGTAGAATGGTATGTCGGAATACATGTCCCACCAGCGGCGCGACTCGGGATAGACATCGGTCTTCTGGAAGTAGCTTGGCAGGGCCGAGTACGACGATACACGGGTAAAATTATGTACCAGGTTGTATACTGCTGTTTTGAGCTCGCCCTCGCTCTTGCCATTGAGGCTGCTGTAATATCCGGCAGGGGCCTCGGCAACCGAGATGCCGTAGCTTGCCAGCGCCAGGGTGGCGATGCTCATGCGTGTGATGAATTTCATGTCGGGGTCAAGTATTCTTAAGGTTTGACAAAGTTACGGAAAAATTCTCGCACTATTGCAACATCGGCAAGTGTCTCTTTGTTCATTTGCGATAAAATTCTTACCTTTGCACACAGGTACAACAACCATATATTTTTATTAACCACCAATAACATTCATCATGAACAAGATTTATTATGCCTTGCTCGTCTGCCTGCTGTGTGTTGTCGCCGGTTGTTCGGGAGACCACGGAGCCTTGCGCGGGCCTATCACAACAGAAGTACCGCCCCGTCCTGCCGGCCAGGAAGACATGGTGGCCTATGCCGCCGAACCTCTCGACACCGTGCGCGTGGGCTTTATCGGCCTGGGCATGCGCGGACCTGGTGCCGTGAACCGCTTCGCACACATACCCGGCACCAAGGTCGTGGCCCTGTGCGACATCGACACTGCCAACATGGGTCGCATACAGGCTGACCTCGAGGCCGCAGGCCGACCCAGGGCCGACGTATATGCCGGTAACGACTCTATATGGCGCCAGCTCGTAGAACGCGACGATATCGACCTGGTCTACATCGCCACCGACTGGAAGACCCATGCCCCCATGGCCCTCTATGCCATGGAGCATGGCAAGCATGTGGCTATCGAGGTGCCGGCTGCAATGACCCTCGACGAAATCTGGGACCTCATCAATACCTCGGAGCGCACGCGCCGTCACTGCATGATGCTCGAAAACTGCGTGTATGACTTCTTCGAAATGAATACCCTCAATATGGCGCAGCAGGGCCTCTTCGGCGAAATCCTGCACACCGAGGGCGCATATATCCACGACCTGTCGCAATTCTGGAAAGAGTACTGGAACAACTGGCGCCTCGACTATAACCAGGGTCACCGTGGCGACGTGTATGCCACGCACGGCCTCGGCCCGGCATGTCAGCTTCTCGACATACACCGTGGCGACCGCATGACCACGCTCGTGGCCATGGACACCAAGGCCGTCACCGGCCCGAAGCTCGTAGAGGAGCAGACGGGCGCGCCCTGCGACTCGTTCCTCAACGCCGACCACACCATGACGATGATACGCACCGCCAAGGGCAAGACCATACACATACAGCACGATGTGATGAACCCGCGCCCCTACAGCCGCATGTACCAGCTCACGGGCACCAAGGGCTTCGCCAACAAATATCCTGTAGAGGGCTACGCGCTCCAGGCCGAGGCCCTCGCTAACGACTCGGTGCTCGACCACGAAGACCTTACGGCGCACCAGTTCCTGACCGACGAGCAGCGGGCGGCCCTCGTTGAAAAATATACCCACCCGATTATTCGCGAGGTGGGCGAGGTAGCGCGCCAGGTGGGCGGTCACGGCGGCATGGACTATATCATGGACTACCGCCTGGTATACTGTCTGCGCAACGGCCTGCCCCTCGACATGGACGTCTACGACCTTGCCGAGTGGAGCGCCATGGGCCCACTGACCCGCCTTTCGCTCGAAAACGGCTCGGCCCCCGTCGAAGTGCCCGACTTCACTCGCGGCGCATGGCAGAAAGTCAACGGCTACCGCCACGCATATAAGTAATTAAAGTTTCACAAGTCGATGACTTGCTCACTGTTAACAGTTCATCGATTAGCCTTAGTTCGCTAATTGTTGTCAATGAAAAGTCGTCGGAGACGACGCTTTTGTCGTTAACCCCGCCATCATTGGCGGGGAATCTGAGACACCTACGATAAAATGACCTCGGAGAGGTTGCAAACGGCATGTTTTCAATTCCTTTGCGTCCTCTCCGAGGACTTTCTTTATATTGCTTTCCTTTTTACCCCACGAATAATCGTGGGCTAACAACAAGAGCGTCCGCTTCGAGGACTCCATCCTATATCTATCTTATTTGATACCTCCTCTTTCAATTTTTTTTTATTATTCGGTGAATTGTTTTTAACTTTGCACATTGCACTGAATAAAATTGTAATGACAGAAAAGAAAGGAACAGGCGCTATTGTCGGCAATATATTGAAATTTGTCATCCCCCTGGTCATCAGCGTGGGGTTGTGCTACCTATTGTTTACCGGCATCGATTTCGACGAAATGGTCTCGATTATCCGTGGCCAGTGTGATTTTCGGTGGATAGCCTTAGGCTTTGTTTTCTCTATATCGGCCCAGGTGTGCCGCGCCTACCGCTGGGGCATACAGTTGCATGCCTTAGGCATCGTACCGCCGGCGGCAGTGCTGATTTACAGCATCTTCGGCACATACGCCGTCAACCTTGTTTTCCCACGCCTCGGCGAGGTGTGGCGCAGCGGCTATATAGCGCAGCGCCAGCGGGCGCCATTTACTACAGTTTTCGGGTCGATGGTGGCCGACAGGCTTTCCGACACTCTTTCCGTCTTGCTCATAACCCTGCTCGCGTTCGCCATAGCCTCGAAAGCCATACTTGGTTTCCTCGAAGAAAACGGCGAGAGCTATGCCGCCATCGGACGGCTCCTATCGTCGCCCTGGCTCTGGGGTGCCGCCGTGCTATGCGTCGCAGCCCTTGTGGTATTGATGAGGCTCCATACCCGCAACCGCCTGTTGCTCAAAATCCAGAAGGCCCTCCTCGAGCTGTGGCAGGGCTTCGTGGTCATACTGCGTATGCCCGGCCAGGGCCGCTGGCTGCTGTTGACCGCCGGTATATGGATTAGCTATTTCATGCAGACCTATGTGTGCTTCTATGCCTTCCCGTTCACCGAGGCACTTTTAGATGCCCACGGCACGCAGGTGGCGCTGGTAACCTTTGTGCTTGGCAGTATCTCGATGGGTGTGCCATCTAACGGCGGCATAGGCCCGTGGCAGTGGGCCGTTATGTTTGCCCTCGGTATCTACGGCCTACCTATGGCGCAGGCCGGTGCCTGGGCCAACCTTGTGTTGGGCACCACTACCTTGCTCACTATCGTGCTGGGCATATTTACATTTGTAGCAATCGCTCTCGATAAGAAAAAATCAAAATACAATGTCTAAAGTTATTATCATCGGCGTCGGAGGTGTGGGCTCTGTTGTGGCTCACAAGTGCGCCCAACATCCTGAAGTATTTACCGACATCGTCCTTGCCTCGCGCACGCAGGCCAAATGCGACGCCCTGGCAAAGGCTATCGGCGCCCCCAACATCGTCACCGACCGTGTCGATGCCGACAGCGTCGACGAGCTGGTGGCCCTCTTCGAGCGTCACCGCCCCGACATGGTTATCAACGTGGCCCTGCCCTACCAGGACCTCGCCATCATGGAGGCATGTCTGCGCACCGGCGTCAACTACCTCGACACCGCCAACTACGAGCCCAAGGACGAGGCTCACTTCGAGTATTCATGGCAGTGGGCCTTCCGCGAGCGCTTCGAGAAGGCCGGACTCACCGCTATCCTCGGCTGCGGTTTCGACCCGGGCGTGTCGGGCGTTTTCACGGCATATGCCGCCAAGCACTGGTTCTCGGAGATGGAATATCTCGACATCGTAGACTGCAACGCCGGTAACCACGGGAAGGCTTTCGCTACCAATTTCAACCCCGAAATCAACATACGCGAGATTACCCAGAACGGCCGCTACTACCAGGACGGCAAATGGGTCGTGACCAAGCCCCTTGAAATCCACAAGTCGCTCACCTATCCCAACATCGGCCCGCGTGATTCGTACCTGCTCTATCACGAGGAGCTCGAGTCGCTCGTACTCAACTATCCCACTATCAAGCGCGCCCGTTTCTGGATGACCTTCGGCCAGGAATACCTGACACATCTGCGCGTAATCCAGGACATCGGCATGGCCCGCATCGACGAAATCGACTACAACGGTACCAAAATCGTGCCCCTGCAGTTCCTCAAGGCCGTGCTGCCCAACCCGCAGGAGCTCGGCGAGAACTATCACGGCGAGACCTCGATTGGCTGCCGCATATCGGGCAAGGACAAAGAGGGCAAGCCTATGACCTACTATATCTACAACAACTGTTCGCACGAGGCCGCCTACCGCGAGACTGGTATGCAGGCTGTGAGCTATACCACCGGCGTGCCGGCTATGTGCGGTGCAATGATGTTCCTCACCGGCAAATGGAACAAGCCCGGCGTGCACAACGTAGAGGAGTTCGACCCCGACCCCTTCCTGGAGGCAATCGCCGCCAACGGCCTCCCCTGGCACGAAATCATCAACCAGGACCTGGAATTGTGAAGAAAAACCGCGTAGCAGTCCTCTGCTGCAAAGTATCAGCCTATGCTAAAAACGCCGTAGGTGTTCGCTACTGGCACGAAATCACAAACCAGAACCTGGAATTGTGAAGAAAAACCGCGTAGC
>VSPF01000002.1:0-16425 GCA_009775195.1 Muribaculaceae bacterium | reverse complement strand
GTAGGTGTTCGCTACTGGCACGAAATCACAAACCAGAACCTGGAATTGTGAAGAAAAACCGCGTAGCGGTCCTCTGCTGCGTAGCAGCTAAAGGTATTAGCCTATGGTAAGAACGCCGTAGGTGTTCGCAACCATAGGAATGTTTGCGAAATAGGATTAGTGCTGCGTAGCTGCACCACTATCAATATAGTGGAGTCGCTACGCAGCAAATTTTAATTTTGCCTATTTCTCAAAAAATATTATTTTTGCAAAAGTATGGCAAACACATATATCTGCATATATTTACACCTTGTTTTCGCGGTCAAACACCGTCAGGCCCTGCTACGGCCCGACATAATACCGAGGGTACACAAATATATAGCCGGTGTTTGTCACAAGGTTGGCAACGATGCCATATGCATAGGAGGGATAGAAGACCACACACATATACTACTCAAATTTTCCCCAAAATCGTGTCTTGCCGATTTTGTACGAGATGTAAAAGTGGCTTCAACCAAATTTATCAATGACAACCATTTATGCCCTCACCTGTTCGCTTGGCAACGGGGTTATGCCTGCTTTTCATATTCGAAATCACAAATAGAGAAAGTTTGTAGGTATATAAACATGCAGATGGAACATCACAAGGGCTATACTTTACAAGAAGAAATCAGACGTTTCCTTGAATTATACGACATGGACTATGATGAAAAATATATTTTCGAAGAACCCGTCTGAGAAATTGTCGCACCGCTATGCGGTGCAATTCATGTGGGCATTTGAGAGTACCTATGGCTACGAACACCTACGGCGTTCTCACCATAGGCTATTATCTTTGGCTGCGAGGCAGCCATCTAACCGCTATGCGGTTTACCCTTAACCAACAAACCATTAACAGTGAGCAAGTCTTAGCCTTGCGAAACTTATATCAATCATATCTAAAGCACTTATGAACATCATACACCTGGTGTCGAACAAGGTATGGGGCGGCGGCGAGCAGTATGTGCTCGACCTCTGCCGGCGGCTCGATGCCGACGGGCACAGCGTTGCCGTCATCACTCGCGGCATCGAGGCTGTCGACGCCCCATTCCGCAAGGCCGGTTTTACTCCGGGGCATCTGCCCCTCGGGGGCGTGTTCGACTTCATCTCGTCGTCGCGTTTGAGCCGCGTGCTCGACAATATGTCGGAGCCGGTGGTGGTGCATGTGCATAATTTCAAAGATGCCCGTACCGCCGTGAGGGCGCGCCAGATGATGCGCAAGCCCGGGGCTGTCCGTGTGGTGGTGACGCGCCACCTTGTCAAGCCCGGCAAGACCGACCGCGCCTCGGCGTCACTCTACGGGGCCATCGATGCCATAGCCTTCGTGTCGCAGACGGCCCTCGATGCCTTCCTATCGTCAAATCCTAAAGTAGGCCGCGCCAAGCTATCGGTTATACATAACGCCGTGGTCGATTGTGGCGAGGTCGTTGCCGCCGACAAGCAGCCCGGCGAACTCAGGATTGTATATGCTGGCCGGCTTGCGGCTGAAAAAGGCATAGAAAAACTTATCGAGGCCCTGCCATTGTTTCCTCAAAATGCCGTATTGCACATTGCCGGCTCGGGCAAGGCCAACTACGAGGTCGCCTTACGTCGTTATGCCTCGTCGGTAGGCGTCGGCGACCGCATCGTGTGGCACGGCCATTTGTCGAACCTCGCGCCCCTTATGGCATCGGCTGATATGGGAGTGCTACCGACGCTTGCCATAGAGGCTTTCGGCCTCGTAGTGCTCGAATTTATGCGGCACGGGGTGCCTGTAATAGCCACGAACCAGGGCGGCCCTCGCGAAATCATCACTGACGGCGTTGACGGCATACTCGTACCCCCCGGCGATGCCACGGCCATTGCCGATGCCGTGGGGCGACTCGCCGCTGATAAAGATTTGGCCTCTCGGATGGCCGGGGCCGCAAAGGCAAAAGTCGAGGCCGATTTTAAATATGAACAGTTCTACAACAAAATATTGAGGCTATATGATTGTCACTAACATAGATTTCGCGTGCGACCGGCTGCTCGAATCATTGTCGGCCAATGGTTTGCCGGCCGATGCCAGGGTGATATATCGCGGCCGCAACACCGTGGCCGAGGTCTCGGGCCTGTGCGTCAAGGCTTTTGCCGTGCCGGGAACCATCAAGGGCCTTATTTACGGCACCATGCGCAAGCCTAAGGCCCAACGCGCCTACGACAATGCCCTAAGGCTCAAAACTTTGGGTATAGATACCCCGCGCCCTGCCGGTTATGTGGTAAACACTGCCGGGCCGCTGCTGCGCGAGTCATATTATGTCTGTGCCATGCTCGGCGGCTATAACGAACTGCGAGGCATCGAGAAACGCAACGATTTCGACGCCCTCGCCACCGCCTTGGCCGGGTTTATGCTAAGCCTGCACCGCAAGGGCGTGTTTTTCAAGGACTTTACACAGGGAAACGTGCTCTTTAAAAAGGAGGGTGGCAAGTATCACTTCGCCCTGGTCGATATAAACCGTATGGAGTTTGATGTATCCGACCGTCAGCGGCTCTATTCCAACTTCGGTTCGACCCTCGACACCGAGGCCGGGCAGCGGGTGCTGGCACGGCGCTATGCCGAAGCCGCCGGAGACCCATCGCTGGCCGACGAGCTGATGGAAATATATCGCCGCCGCCAGGTGCAGATAGTGCGCAAACGATGCATTAAAGAACGATTAAGAGGCAAGAAATGAAACCGAAAATCACAGCAGTAGTGCAGACATACAATGCCGAGCGGCATCTCGACGCAGTGTTGAAATCGCTCGCTGTTTTCGACGAAATCGTGATTGTCGACATGGAGAGTACCGACAGCACCCCCGAAATTGCCCGTCGTCACGGGGCACGGTTTATTGTCGTACCTAAGAAGAGCTATACTGTCTGCGAAGCATACCGTGACTTCGCCGTTCACCAGGCCTCGCACGAGTGGGTGCTCGTGGTCGATGCAGACGAGCTTATCCCCCCGGCCCTTGCCCGGTTCCTCTATGCCGAGGTTGAGCGCGATGATAGCCCCAGGGGCTACTGCATTGCCCGTAAAAATTACTTTATGGGGCGGTGGATGCGCAGTTCTTATCCCGATTATGTGCTGCGTTTCTTTAAGAAAGAAGGCTCGTATTGGCCCCCGACAGTACACTCCAAGGTATCGCACCAAGGCCCCGTCGTCACCATCCCGGCCAAGCGTACCGACCTGGCGATGCTCCATCTGGCAAACGAAAATCCGCGCCAGATGATAGCCAAAATGAATCTTTATACCGACGACGAGATAGTGCGTCGCAGCAAGTCGTATGCCCCGTGGCGTGTCTTTGTCGACCCTCCCTTCCGCTTCTTCAAGACCTATGTGCTCAAAGGCGGCTTCCGCGACGGTATGCCCGGCTTCATCCATGCCGTTCACGACGCGATATACCGTTTCTACATTCTCGCAAAAATACAACAGCAACGTGCTGACAGTAAAGCCAATAAAGACATTGACCGCGATGTCGAAAACTCCTCAGAACAATGAAAATTAACGTCTACTGCAAAAATATCGACCAAAAACTCGAAGTCGAGGCCGGTTGTTCGCTTGCCGATATTGCCTGTTCGCTTGGCGACAAGCTGCCTTTCAACCCCATCTGCTGCCGCGTCAACAATAAGACCGAGGCACTCGATTTCGTGCTCTACCAACCAAAGCTCATCGAGTTCCAGGACAAGACTGCCGGGTCGGGGCCAAGGGTGTATACGCGCTCCCTGTGCATGATGCTCTACCGCGCCGTTGCCGAAATTCTGCCCGGCACGCAACTGACCATCGAGCACTCGATTTCGCACGGATATTATTGCCGCTTAGGTGGATATACTTCGGTGTCGCAAGAAGTCGTAGACCGGCTGTTGGCATATATGCACGCACTCGTAGACCGCGACCTGCCTTTCGAGCGGCATCAGGACCTCACCGCCGATGTCTGCGCCATATTCGAGCGTCAGGGCTTAGTCTCTAAGGCGCGGCTGCTGCGCACCATCCGCGAGCTTTATACAACCTACTACACCCTCGACGGCATTTCCGACAGCTATTATGGCGCCCTGGCTCCCTCGACGGCCCATATCGGCGTATTCAATCTGCTGCCTTACAAAGAGGGTTTCCTACTGATGCCCTTCGACCCTGCCGACCCATCGCGGGCCGCCATGCCGATTGAACAGGAAAAGATGTATAAGGCCTTTACCGACTATCTCCAGTTCAACCACATAGTCGGTGTCAGCGACGTTGGCGAGCTCAACACCTATGTGCAGCATCACCGCGCCGCCGACCTCATCAACGTGGCCGAGGCCCTCCACGAAAAGGCCCTTGCGCGGATTAGCGACGATATCACGGCGCGTTACCGCGACGGCGGTGCGCGTATAGTCCTGATTTCTGGGCCGTCTTCATCGGGCAAGACCACCACCACAAAACGACTGGCCATTCAGCTTATGACCAACCTGCTCAAACCGCAGATGATATCGCTCGACGACTATTTCGTAGACCGCGACCGCACGCCGCGCGACCATACGGGCGATTATGACTACGAGTCGCTCTATGCCCTCGACCTGGCCCAGTTCAATGCCGACCTCACGGCCATTCTCGCCGGCGAGGAGGTAGAACTGCCGACATATAATTTCGAGCTCGGCAAGCGCGAATACCGTGGCAAGCGCATACGCCTCGACAGCAATTCTATCCTGCTAATCGAAGGCATCCACGGCCTCAACCCCGAGCTGACGAGCCACATACCCGAGGTGATGAAATACCGCGTCTACGTGTCGGCGCTCACAACGCTCTCAATCGACGACCACAACTGGGTGCCTACCACCGACAACCGCCTGCTGCGCCGCATCATCCGCGACCACAAATACCGTGGCACCTCGGCCGAGGAGACCATACGCCGCTGGCCCAGCGTGCGCCGTGGCGAGGAAAAATGGATTTTCCCCTACCAGGAAAATGCCGACGCCATGTTCAACTCCTCGCTCATATTCGAGCTCGGCGTGATGAAAGACGAGGCCGAGACCGTGCTACGCTCTGTGCCCTACGACGTTGTCGAATATGCCGAGGCCTACCGCCTGCGCAAATTCCTTAGCTACTTCCTGCCCATCAACACCTCGCTCATCCCCTCGACCAGCGTCCTGCGCGAATTCCTCGGCGGCAGCTCGTTTAAATATTGATACTAGTAAGGTATTTAAAATAGTCGAGGTTACCCGGTGTGTTAGCCTCGACTTATAGTGTAAACATGCCGAGGTGTGGCGTGGTTTAACTGCAAACGATGTGTTTTTCTGCTCCTTGGCACAGTGTCGTTTCGATATTTTTTGTAATTTTGCCATTATGGAAATTATCGAGAATAAGGAATATGGTGGTGAGAGGCCGCTGTTTGCCACTCACGACCTCAAACTCGTCGGCGTGACGTTCAACGAGGGCGAGTCGGCACTCAAACGTTGCCGCAATATCGATGCCGAAAACTGTGTCTTTCGTGGTAAATATCCCTTCTGGCATGTCAAGGGCTTCTCTGTCGACCATTGCATCTTCGAGCCGGGTGCCCGCGCCGCGCTGTGGTATTCCGACAACTGCGTGATGCGCAACACCATCGTCAATGCCCCCAAGATGTTCCGCGAGATGGACGGCGTGACCCTCGACCGCGTGGCTATCCCAGATGCCCAGGAAACGCTCTGGCACTGCCGCAATATCGACATCAAGGACGTGACCACCGACAAGGCCGACTACATCTTTATGCACTGCGAGAATATCCGCATCGACCACTATCGCCAGAACGGTAACTACTCGTTCCAATATGCCCGCAATGTAGAAATCCGCAACGCCGTAATCCACTCGAAAGATGCCTTCTGGGAGACCGAGAATGTGACGGTGCGCGACAGCGAACTGCATGGCGAGTACCTCGGCTGGCATTCGCGCCACCTGCACCTAATCAACTGCCACATATCAGGCACCCAGCCACTTTGCTACTGCGAGGGACTTGTGCTCGAAAACTGCACCTTCGACCCCGATTGCGACCTTGCCTTCGAGGAGTCAGAAGTCGTGGCAACCGTCAAGTCGCATATTACCAGTGTCAAAAATCCCACCACGGGCTCAATCAAGGCCCCGTCGATAGGCGAGATTATCATCGACGAAAATATAGTGGCACCGGCCGACTGCCGCATAGAGACCAATGACTGACTTTACCGCAGCATTTGACCGTGGCGTAGAGCGTCGAGGCACGGGTAGCTACAAGTGGGATTCCGTCCCCGGCTTGCTGCCCCTGTGGGTTGCCGATATGGATTTTGCCACAGCCCCGGTAATAATCGACGCCCTGCACCGCCGCGTCGACATGGGAGCCTTTGGCTACACCCTTGTTGGCGAGGACTATTACCGTGCCGTGGCAGACTGGTTTGGCCGTCGCCATGGTTGGGCCATCGAGCGCGACAGCATCATGTATACCAGCGGCGTGGTGCCGGCTTTGTCGGCCATCATCAAGGCCCTCACCGCGCCTGGCGACAAGGTAATCGTGCAGACTCCGGTCTACAACTGCTTCTTCTCGTCAATCCGCAACAACGGCTGCGAAATCCTCGCTAATCCCCTGCGCTATACCAGCGACAGCTATGAGATGGACTTCGACGACCTTGCCGCGAAGGTCGCAGACCCTGCTGCCAAGGTGTTGCTCCTGTGCAACCCCGGCAACCCGGTAGGCCGCGTATGGACCCGCGACGAGCTGACCACCCTCGCCGGGCTCTGCCACGACAACGGCGTGGTCGTAGTCAGCGACGAAATCCATTGCGAACTCGTCTACCCGGGCTACCGTTACACGCCTTACGGCACCCTGCCACGCGAGTTTGTAGAACAGTCGGTGACCTGTGTGTCGCCCAGCAAGGCCTTCAACACTGCCGGATTGCAGATTGCGTCGATTATCACACCCAATGCCGACTTCCGCCGCCGCATCGACCGCGCCATAAATATCAACGAGGTGTGCGACGTCAATCCCTTCGGCATCGTGGGCACCATAGCCGCCTACAACGAGGGCGAGGAGTGGCTTGAGCAACTGATTGCCTATCTCAAAGGCAATTATGATATGATGGCCGATTTTTGTCGAAGCCGTATGCCTCAATTGCCTATATGCCGACTCGAAGGCACATACTTAGTTTGGATGAATGTCGCCGCCCTCGGCATGACCGGTGAAGAACTTGGAAAACGACTCATCGACGAGCAGTCGCTATGGCTCAATGCCGGCGAGATGTATGGCGACGACCACTTCATACGCTGGAACATCGCCTGCCCCCGCACACGCCTCGCCGAAGCCCTCGGGCGTTTCGAGAAATTTGTAAAAAAACACACTTGATACTATGAAATGTCCGCATTGCCATAACGACGAAGTACCGGCCGAGGCAAAATTCTGCCCTTTCTGCGGCCATAAAATCGAAGATAGCAAACCCAACCCCGGCCCTACGCCGAGGCTAATCGTGACAACCAGCCTTGCGGGTGCGGCCATAAGGCCGTTTTATTGGTTTTTTGACAAAATCAACCTCATAGCCGGTGTCAACGAGCTACCCCTCTCGCTCAATCCCGACCTTGCCAAGGGGTTTAAATTTTGCCGCCATCCCGAGAACGTGGTCTCGGTCGACATGCAATATTTCGAGCCTAACGGACTGTTGTCCTTCAACAGCATGTTTGCCGGGTGTTGCAATATGACCGAGGTTAATCTATCCGGATTGAAGACTGTCGAGTCTGTGTCGTGCTACGAGATGTTTAAAACCTGCTATAATCTCAAAACCCTTGACCTGTCGCCGATTAATACCTCGAGGGTTACCTCGTTTCACTGGATGTTTTGCGGTTGCGGTTCTCTGGGCAAACTTGATGTCTCAGGCTTCGATACCTCGGCGTGCATGAGTTTCAATTCGATGTTCGACCACTGCTCCAAGCTCGAAAATATCGATGTCAGCTCGTGGAATACCGAAAACGTCGAGGTCCTTAGCTCGATGTTCTCGCACTGCTCGTCGCTGCGCAGCCTCGACCTGAGCAATTTCCGCACGCCTAAATGCACGGCGGCAGTCTCGATGTTCAACGGCTGCGACTGGCTCGAGCACATCGACATGAGCGGCATCGACTTTTCTAAATGTCAGACACTCGGCGACATGTTTGCCGGCTGTACCCAGCTTAAAGAAGTTCGTCTCTACGGTTGCAACAACCGTACCGTCGACCTCGTAGCCCAGTCACTCGCAACCTATTGCCCCTCGGCTAAGATTATCAGATAAACTATGAAGTGCCCACATTGCCATAACGACGAAGTACCTGCCGAGGCAGCGTTTTGCCCCTTCTGTGGCCAAAAAATCGAAAAGCCGGCCAAGAGCCAACGCCCCGTTCAGAAGTTGATAGTGACCACCATTGGCCCGGCATCATTGAAACCGAATAATTGGTTATTCGATAAAATCAACCTCAGCGTTGGCGAAAACCAACTCGATTTGGTTCGCTATCCTGCCTTGTTGAAAGGCTTCAAAGCCCGTAACCCTGAGAATATAGTCGGCGTAGACATGCAGTATTTTGAGCCGAGGCCATTCTTTTGGGGCAAAGAGTTGTTTGACGGATTTAGCAACCTTACCTCGTTAAATCTCGAAGGTTTGCGAGGAAGCCGACTCAAATCGGTTGACCGCATGTTCTATGGCTGTCATTCACTCGAGACTGTCGACCTCTCACCACTTGATACTTCCGATATCACATTCGATACTCTCGGCTCTTTTAATGCCATGTTTGCCGAGTGTCATTCTCTTCGCCGTCTCGACTTGTCGACTTTCGACACATCAAGAGGTTCGAGTTTCATTTCTATGTTTAATAATTGCTCGAGTCTTGAGGACATAGATTTGAGCTCATGGAATACAGAACGGGCCAGGAGTTTCTTGGCAATGTTTGCGAATTGCTCGTCGCTACGTAGTCTCGACCTTAGTAGTTTCCGTACGCCTAAATGCCGAGAAGCTAAAGCGATGTTTGCAAATTGCACCAATCTGGAGCATATAAATATGAGCGGGATAGATTTCTCGAACTGCATTTATTCTAATGGACTCGAAAATATGTTTAAGGGGTGTGCCAGCTTGAAGTCCGTTTGCCTCCTTGGCTGCAATGAACGTACTATCAATCTTGTAACCCAGTCACTACAATTCCATTGTCCATCAGCGCAGATTATAAGATGAGTGCCACGATTATAAGAAATACAGGGTCGAGCTATATAGTGAGGCGCGACGACGGCTCGGAAGTCAAGTGCCTGGTCAAGGGCAACTTCCGCATCAAGGGCATACGCACCACCAACCCCGTCGCCGTTGGCGACCATGTAGAGCTGAGTACCCCCGGCCCCGACGGCGTGGCCTATATCACCAAGGTTCTCGACCGCCGCAACTATATCATACGCCGCGCCAGCAACCTCTCGAAGGCGGCGCATATCATCGCTGCCAATATCGACTGTGCCGTGCTTGTGGCCACCTTGGCCCACCCCACCACGTCGTTTACCTTTATCGACCGTTTCCTTGCTACTGCCGAGGCATATAACGTGCCGGCGGTGTTGGTGTTCAACAAAATCGACTTGCTAACAGAACCCGAAGACGAGGGCCTGCTCGAAGCCGTGGAATACCTCTACCGCTCAATCGGTTACACCACCTTCGGAGTCTCCGCAGCCACCGGCGAGGGCCTCGACAAACTCGCCGACTATCTGCACGACAAGGTGTCGCTCTTCTCGGGCAACTCGGGCGTGGGCAAGACCACGCTAATCAACGCCCTAATCCCCGGTCTCGACCTCCGCACGGGCGAGATTTCGGCGGCGCACGACACAGGCATGCACACCACGACCTTCTCGGAGATGTACGACCTGCCCGGGGGCGGCGAGATTATCGACACTCCCGGTGTGAGGGGCTTCGGCGTGTATGATTTCAAGAAAGAGGATGTCGGGCACTATTTCCCCGAGATATTCAAGGTGTCGGCCGACTGTCGTTTCGACAACTGCACCCACACCCACGAGCCCGGCTGTGCCGTTCGAGAGGCCGTGGAAAACCACACCATCAGCGAGTCGCGCTACAACTCCTACCTAAGCATCCTCGACGAAGCCTCGGAACAGCAAGGAAGCGACAAATACCGCAAAGGCTATTGAGACTCGGCTACTTGGTCGGAGGAAACATAAGGACATAAGGCCAAAAAGAACAAAAGTGTTGGCGGAGGAAACAAAAATACAAAAGGACAAAAGTGACATAAATTTTATGTTCTTTTTGTCCTTTTGCCTTTATGTTTCTTCTGCTCAGGCTACGACCGGGCTTACCAGATTTTGCCGTCGGGGGTGGGGTCGATGACTTCGACGGGGCGCCCCGTGGCGGCGGAGAGCAGGGTGCGCAGGTTGGCAACGGCCTCGGCACGGGCACGACGCACATAGCCCTTGGCGTAGATGCGGCGTATGAACTGCAGCCGCGCTTTCGACTTTATGGCATTTTCCTCGGCTGTGGTAAATTTCGACGACCCCATAAAAGAGTCGTTCCAGGTGTCAATCACCTCGTAGGCTCCCGGCTCGGTCGACTCCATGGCCGTTACGATTTCGGGCGGCAGGGTAACGACCAAGGTGTCGCCACGCTCCTCTATGTCGAGGCTGTCGAGATTGAACGAGATTGAGCCTGTCATGGCAATCCGCGCAAATATGTGCTTCGACCCTATGTGGCCGCGCACGGGGAAATCTTCGTAGAAATCGACCGTGCAAAGCTGTGCCATCGACTGGATGTCGGCGATTTTGCCCGGGCGGATGTTGGTGCGCTCAACCTCGGGTGCGTTGTGGTATTCGATGGCGAACCAGATGCCAAGCCCGGCTATCACTACGAGCGCGGCGGCAATGAGCCACTTATATAAGTCCATAATTTTCATTGGCCACCTCCTCTCGACGGCTTGAATATGATGTTGGCCTTATACCCGTCGGCAGCGGCAATGCTTGTGAAGTAGGCACGGGCCTTTGCTCGGGCTTGTTGCTCAAGCTTTTGACGGAACTCGGGATTCGCCTCGACCTCGGCCTTGAGCGAGGCGTTCATGGCCTCTTTGATTCTTGCCCTCTCGTCCTGGTCGATATCGGAGCGCAGCCCCGTCACGCGGTAGTGGTCTTCGCGTATTGTCACATCGCGGCCCATATATTCGGTCTCCACCGGGGGCAGGGCGATAGTCACCGTGCGCGCTTCGTGGTCGATGCTTATGTCGCCGGGTTGGAGCTGCGACAGGTCGATATACGAGCGCAGGTAGGTGTCGTAGGAATATGCAGCCTTACGATTGCCGATTTTAAACTGGTCGAGGAGGGCAGCCGCTGTCTGCTTCATGCCCTTGGCGTCCTCGGGGCGCAGGTCGCCGACAGTGGCCATCTTCGATATGGTCATTTGTGCCAATACGAGCTTGTTGACGCTGCGAAGCTCGTCGAGGTAGTTGCGCCCGGGCGGCTCCTGCCTGGCGCAGGAGGCAAGGATGACTATTATAAGTGCGTAGATATAGCGTGGCATATTGTTAGAAAACAGGGAAGTCGAAAGCCTTTACGGCGGCGCGGTATTCGTCCTCGCGGCCGCCGCAGTAGCTGTCGCAAATCTGATGGAATGCCGCCGAGTGGTTCATCTCGCTCAGGTGGGCCAATTCGTGATATATGATATAGTCGGCCAAATGAAGCGGAAGGAACGCCAGTCGGGGGCTTAAGGTGATGATGCCTCGCGACGAACAGCAGCCAAGGCGCGTCTTAGAGTCCTTGACGTCCCATCCGAGCGGCGAATGGCCTATGGCGGCGGCATGTTGCCGGGCTCGAGGCACTATAAAATCGCTCGTCGCCCCCTCGCCGCACATAATCAACATGCTGTTGATAAAATTTTCGAGACGGGGCGTACCGAAATCAAGGCGTTCGAGTAGCTTGTCGCTGATATTGAGCGTGTAATTGCGTTTTTTACCGCGCCGTGGATTATTGTCTTCCTGACTTATGAAACTGCCGTGTATGGCCTTGCTGTCGCTTATGCGTATTTCGAAGTCGGCGTAGTTGCCGTCGATGATTTGTCCGGCGTGGTAGCGCGACTGTGGCTTGGCCTCCTTGATTTTCTGGCCGAAATCGTAGATAAATCGCTCGTACTCGTCGGCGGGCAGGTTGCGCGGTATGGTGATGTGTAGCTCGGGCCCCACCCATCGCGCCCTGATGCAGCGTGAGTTTGCGTTGACCCTGACATATATAGGCCCTATTTCAGGGTGTGTATATCTGCAAGATTTAACGATTACCATCACTCGGCCCAGTGGAGTTTTCGACGTAGGGTATCGGCAAAGGTGTGGTCGCGCAGCTGCAGCACGGCCAGCTCGAAGGGTGCCTTCGAGAGGCGAATCTCGGTTCCGGTATCGATGATGACGCTGCGGCCGTCGACGGCGAGGCGCACATGTGGGCTGCGGCCCGTGGGCACGATGCTGATTGTCGCCCTCGAATCGACTACCATGGGGCGCATCGACAGCGAGTGCGCCGCCACGGGCGACAATACCCAAACCGGCACTGTGGGCTGCACGATGGGGCCGCCGACCGACAGGTTGTAGGCCGTAGAGCCGGTCGAGGTGGCAACCAGGAGCCCGTCGGCCTTATAGTCGGCAAGCGGTTCGCCGTCGAGGCATACCGAGGCATAAATCATCGATGCCGACTCTTCTTTCGATAGGGCAACCTCGTTGAGCGCGTAGCGGCCCACCGACGGCGGCAGTTGGGGGCTGTCGACGCTCAATACGGTGCGATGCTCCACTACGAAGCCGTCGTTGGCGATAAGGTCGGGTAGTTCGGGCAGACGGTCGATTGAGAGGGCCGCCAGGTAGCCGAGGTGCCCCGTGTTGACGCCCACGATGGGCACTCCCAGGGGTCCTACCCACTGCGCCGTGCGCAGGAATGTACCGTCGCCTCCGAGGCTCACGGCAAGGTCGGCGCACACGGCGTCGGCACTGCTGCGCCGCTCGACGCCGATTATAGCGCACGGGGCTATTTCGGCAAGGTGGTCATAGAGCTTGCCGTGCATTACTAAGTCGATGCCTTTGGCGCGGACATTGCCCAGGAAGGCCTCGATTTGGCTTATATATTGATTTTGGCGCCGGCTGCCGAAGACTGCGATTGTGCTCATATTTCGAGATAGCGGAAGAGTTCGTCGATACGGCGGCGCAGGGTCGAGTCGTCGGCCTTGTCGCTACTGCTGGCCTCGAGCACCGTATATCCATATCGCTCGAGCGACCGCGAGATATGTTCGGCGTTGCGGTGGCTGACCCTGAGGTCGAACACTACCGGGAATTTACCGTCGCTGATACCGTCGCCGTCGATATCATAGTCCTTGTCGCCGTCCATGGCTGTCACGTTGAGATTGAGCAGGTGGGCGTTGCAGTCTTCGACGGCATGGGCGATGCGCGAGGCACTATAGTCTTCGCGTCGGCACCCTACCAGAAGTCGGGAACTTTCGGCTACAGGGGGGAAGAGATATTCGTTTTCAGGAAACATTGGCGGTTTATACTCAAAATCTTTCGTGGTTTGTTATTTTCTGAGTACTTTTGCAGTGTCAAAACACACGGGGCACCGCCCCGCAGTGCAAAAGTGACTACAAATATAGCTAAAATTTGGTGAAACATGACAAACCTAAGCGTTAATATAAATAAAATAGCGACCTTGCGCAATGCCAGGGGTGAGAATAGGCCCGATGTAGAGGCCGTCGCCCTCGACATTGAGAGCTTCGGTGCCGACGGCATAACGGTGCATCCGCGTCCCGACGAGCGCCACATCCGCCGCAGCGACGTGTATAAACTCAGGCCGCTGCTCAAATGCGAGTTTAATATCGAGGGCTATCCCACCGACGAGTTTGTAGACCTCGTCCTCAAGGTGCGCCCCACCCAGGTGACACTTGTGCCCGACGCCCCCGGAGCCCTGACCTCGAGCAGCGGATGGACGGTGACCGAACATGCCGACTTACTCACAGCCCTGGTCGAGCGGTTTAAAGAGGCCGGCGTTCGCTCGTCGATATTCGTCAATGCCGACCCTGAGCAAATCCGCGCCGCCGCCGCTACCGGTGCCGACCGCGTGGAGCTCTACACCAAGCCCTACGCCGACCGTTACCCTGTCGACCCCGAGGGTGCCATAGCCCCCTTTGTCGAGGCTGCTTATGTGGCCCGCAAGTGCGGACTCGGCGTCAACGCCGGCCATGACCTCAACCTCGACAACCTCGCTTTCTTCCACAAGCGCATACCATTCCTCAACGAGGTGTCAATCGGCCACGCACTGATTTGCGACGCCCTCTATCTCGGCTTGAAAGAGACAGTAGCGCAATATAAAAAATGCCTTGTTTAATCAATGTTGAATTTTTAATGTTGAATTTTGAATTATCACGTTCAGCACGATAAAGTCAACATTCAAAATTCCACATTCAAAATTCATCATTCCCCCCGGCCTCGCCATTCAACATTCAAAATTCCACATTCAAAATTAATAATAATCCATGTCACTCTGGGATTTATGCCTCCAAGGAGGTTGGACGATGATACCTCTCGCGCTGCTATTGCTGCTGTGCGTATATGTCTTTGTAGAGCGCAGCCTCGTCATCAGCCGCGCATCGAAGGAAGATGAAAATTTCATGCAGCGCATCAAGGGCTACATACACGAAGGCGAAATCGAAAGCGCCCTCAACCTGTGCCATAACGCCAATACACCCTATGCACGCCTTATCGAGAAGGGCATATCGCGTATCGGTCGCCCGATGAACGACGTGCTCGTAGCGATTGAAAATACAGGCAATCTCGAGGTTGCCGGCCTCAGCCGTGGCCTGCCGTGGCTTGCCACTACTGCTGCCGGTGCCCCGATGATAGGCTTCCTCGGCACCGTAATCGGTATGGTCGAGGCTTTCTATGCCATTGCGCAGTCGGGCAGCTCGGCAACAATCGACTCGTTCGCCTCGGGCATATATGCAGCCCTGGTGACAACCGTGGCCGGTCTTATTGTGGGTATTATTGCCCTATTCGCCTATAACTGGCTGGTGGCACGGATTAACAAAATCATGAACCTGATGGAGGCACGCACTATGGATTTCATGGACCTCCTCAACGAACCTGTTGCATAATGGCTCTCAAACGACAACAGCAGATGCTGGCCACATTTTCGATGGCGTCGATGACCGACGTCGTCTTCCTCTTGCTGGTGTTTTTTATGGTGACCAGTTCGTTTGTCTTCCCCACGGCTCTCGAAATCGACCTGCCGCAGAGCAGCCAGCAGACCCCCGTCAAGCCCTCTACGCGCGTGTTTGTCGATGCCGCCGGCGCCTACTATGTCGCCGCGCCCGATGCCGACCCCGTGGCCGTGCCTCGCGACTCGCTCACGGCTTTCTTTGCCACAATCGCGCCTGTCGATTCTCTCGGTGCCGTTGCCGTATATGCCGACACCGCCACGGCCTACGGCAAGATTGTGGAGTTGCTCAATCTCGGGGCTGAAAATTCTATAAAGATGGTGCTTGCCACCAAGCCCACGGCACCGCAAAGTACTACTCCCGAACAACAATGAACCGTTCGCGCCTGATTGCCGCCATCGTCACCGCCGCTATCGCCATCATATTGTTGGTGCTCCTGCTTTGGTGCAGGCTGGTCTTCGACCCGTCGACCCTTCGCCAGCCCCCCAGGCCAATGACCGAACTTGTGGAGGTCGACGAGGAGTTTGTAGAGCTGCTCGACCAAGCCATGGTGCCCTCCGACCCCGCGCCGTCCTATGCCGAGGTTCCCACGGTCAACGAGTCGCATGCCGCCGAGGCCTCGGGCTCCGACCTTGTCGATGCCGGGGCTGTCGGTGCGCCCGAGCCTGATGTAGTGACCGAGCGTCCGGCACCGCTCCAGCGTAAGAAAAAAGAGAAACCGGCAAAGACCGGCCCGTCGAAACAAGAACTTGAAGAAGAGGCGCGGCGCCGTGCCCGCAAGGGTGTCAGCGATGCTTTTGCCTCGGCCCCCGATGCCCAGGACAATACCGACAAGCATGGCCGCGAGAGTGGCGACAGCGGCAAGCCCGAGGGGCAGAGCAGTGCCCTCGATGGAACTGGCACCGGCAGCGTGGGTGGTGGCTGGATTATGCCCCGCTATGCAAAGGTCAACTCTACCGTCACCGGCCGCATAGAGCTTCGCGCTGTGGTGGGCAAGGACGGCCATGTGGTCTCTGTAGAGCAGACAGGCGGCAAGGCACCGGCTGCGGCCAACAGTGCATTGGTAAAGCGTTGCATCGCCGAGGTGCGTTCGCGCCGCTTCACGCGCAACGACACCGACGCCCCCGACCAGGCTATCGCGAGGATAGTTTATACTTTCAAATAACTTAAGTTTCGCAAGTCTATGACTTGCTCACTGTTAATCTATAAAATCCCTTCATTAGGCGTAATATCAAGGCCGGCGGCTTCGACAAGCTGTCGGTCTTTCTTCATCAC
>VSPF01000199.1 GCA_009775195.1 Muribaculaceae bacterium | reverse complement strand
CGGCGGTACATGCGCCCCGGGGCATAGGGGTTGTATTGCTGGTATGGTTGCTCTACCTGTTCTACCTGTTGGGTGGTTTCTTGCTCTGCGGCCTGTTCGTCTGCGTTTGCTCCGGCGTTGTAGGTCTCGCAAGTTTCGGTTTCTGCTTCACCTGTCGTCTGTGTCCGGCACTCTGGCGTTTCTTGGGTAGTCTCTGCTACATGAGTGGTCGAGGTAAACAGCGGCGCGAGCTGCTCGAGGCTGCCGGCCGGGTACCACTTGGGCAGGCCCTCGAACCATACGCGGGTGTTTTGGTCAAAACCGGGTTTTGCCTTCAGGTCTTCCATTTCGAAGGGGCCTTGCTGGCGCCCGTCGAGGTATATCCATACTTTCATTGCTGCGATATATATTGGTTTTTGCATCACGCCCGGGGTCGTACGACCCCGGGCGTGATGGGGTTAGAAGTGCTTTACCTCGTAGCCGACGATGGCCGACAGCAGTGTGTTGGCCAGGCGCGACGCTCCCAGGCGGAAGTACTCGTTGGTAAGCCATTGCTCGCCGAGTATTTCCTTTGCCAGGGTGTAGTATTTGACAGCGTCCTCGGTGGTCGATACGCCGCCGGCAGCCTTGAAGCCCACCATGCGGCCTGTCTTGTCGTAATATTCTTTGATGCACTGCATCATGGTATATGCGGCTTCGAGGCTTGCGCCGGGATACTCCTTGCCTGTCGAGGTCTTGAGGAAGTCGGCACCGCTGTAGAGGCTCAGGATTGATGCTTTCTTGATGTTGCGGGCGGTCTTGAGGGCGCCGGTCTCGAGGATGACCTTGAGGGCACCGTCGCGGACGGCCTCTTTCTGCTCCTCGATTTCGTCGCACACGCTCTCGTAGTCGCCGTCGAGGAAGTTGCCTACGTTGAGTACGATGTCGATTTCATCGGCACCGTTGGCCACGGCCAATGATGTCTCGGCAATCTTGACCTCTTCGAACGACTGGCTCGACGGGAAGGCGCCCGACACACATGCCAGGCGTACGCCCGATACCTCGAGCACCGTACGCACCACGGCGGCAAAGTTGGGATAGACGCAGATGGCGGCTACATTGGGAAGCGAGGGGAAACGCTCCTCGAAGTCGTTGACGGCCTCGGTGAAGCGCGCTACCGAGTTGGGAGAGTCGGTGGCCTTGAGGGTGGTCAGGTCGATGGTGTTGAAGAGGAATTTATATACGTCGGCATTGTTGTTCTCGGCAAAGTGCTCGTCGAGGATTTTTTTTACAGCCGTCTCCACGGCCTGGTCGTCCTCGCCTACTTTGCTGGCGTGGATGGCCTGGTTGTATTTGTCTTCTAATGGCGTGTCTGACATAGTGGTGGTGTTTTAGTAGTTAGTTATCTTGAAGTTTGGGATTGAGGCGGTGCCTCTCGTTGTCTCTAACGTTTTTTTTGACAAGATTGTTGGCAAAGGCGTCGGCCAGGTCGATGCCGTGCTGGTTGGCAATCGCCATGGTCACCCACAGAAGGTCGGCAAGCTCGTCGGCAAGGTCGAGCCGTTCGCCGGCTTTGGGCGACTGTTCGCCGTCGGTGCGCGCGATGACACGGGCCACCTCGCCGACTTCCTCGGCCAGGACGGCCATATTGGTCAGCGGCGAGAAATATCGCACCCCGACCGTGGTAATCCAGCGGTCGACGGTATGCTGGGCTTCGCGAAGCCCTATGTCGGCATTTGTTTGTTGCATATCTTTCGCAAAAATAAGCAAAATCCACGATAACGGCAAATTTGTTTGTCGCAGTCCGAAACTTTTTGTTACCTTTGTATGTTCTAACAAAGTAAACTACTGACAAACCAAAAACACAACTACAATGAAAGGACTCCCCATCATCATCGCAGCTATCGGCGGTGCCCTCGTAGGCGCTGCCACCGCACTTCTTCTCGCACCCCAGAAGGGCAGCGATACCCGTGCAGCCATCAAGTCATATATCCGCAGCCATGTGCCCGGCATCAAGGAGGGCGACCTCGAGAGCCTTGCCGACCAGATTGCCGAAGAAATCAAGGAAGTGAAATAAATTTATAAACCCTTGTCAAATATAAAGAACTACTGAAATGAAAGGATTTATGACATTTGTGCTTGGCGCGGCTGTAGGTGCCGCCGTAACGGCCCTGCTCACGCCCACTACCGGCGACGAACTGCGCGAACGCATCAAACTCATCCTCCAGAAAAAAGGTATCATCGCTGCCGACGACGTCGACGAGCTCGTCGAGATGATAGCTTCTGAGGTTGAGGAAGCCAAGAAATAATATCCGACAGCCAAAGACTCGTCTTTGGCTGTCGCGTATCCCCACCCCTTGTGTCCGACGGTTTAATATATCGCATTATGGAAAATCAAGAAACTACCCCCGGACTGTCGGGTATATCGCATATTATCGGGCGCTATGTCAAGCTGCTCATCGAGGACACCCGCCTCAATGTGGCAGAAAAGCTGACGCGCCTGTTGTCGACGATTGCCCTTGCCTCTTTGCTGACTATTATCGTGACTGTCGCACTGGTCTTTGTGTCAATCGCTGTCGGCATTGCGCTGGCAGAGTCGCTAAGTCCCCTGTGGTCATTCATAATAGTGGCCGGCTTCTATATCGTGCTGCTCATAGTGCTTGTTACCTGTCGTAAGACTCTTTTAGTTAACCCTGTCGCGAGGTTTATCAGCAGTATCATGCTTGACCCGCCTGCAAATACAGATACTCGTCATGATAATCAATCTACCCCCTTATCCTAAAGAAGAGACCATACAGTGGTCAGGGTTTACCCTTGATGAAATCCGTATGCGCCGGGCTCTCGTGCAGGCTCGAATGGAAATCGAAAAATTCAAGCTCAATGCCGAAGTGGAGCGCTACAAGCAGCGCGCACCCATTTTCGGCGGCCGCTCGTCGCTGTTGTCGCGTGTGGCCGGGGCTTTTACGGTGGCCGAATATGCCTTCTTCGCCATACGCCTATTCAGAATGGCGGCGCCACTGTTCAGACGTAAGAAATGAAACAGCTACTTGTCTTGCTCACTCTGCTGCTATTGCCTGTCGTGGCTATGGCGGCTACATATACTGTCGACCAGGTGCCTAATGTGCATGTGGCCGACAGCACTCGTTTTGTATCTGACCCCGACGGCATTTTGTCGCCCGAAGATTTGTCGCGTGCCGATGCCATTATGCGCGACATACGCCGCCAGACCTCTGCCGAAGCCGTAGTGGTTGTGGTGGGTGATATTGAGGGCGGCGACATAGATGCTTTTGCCACCGATTTGTTTACAAAATGGGGCTTGGGCAAGAGCGATGTCGACAACGGCCTGTTGATACTTGTGGCAAAGGACTTGCGGCGCGCCGCCATACGCCCCGGCTACGGCCTCGAGGGCGTAATGCCCGATATCGTGTGTGCCGGAATACTGCGCAATCAGATGTTCCCGGCTTTTCGGCAAGGTGATTTTGGCAAGGGCATCATAGATGCGGCAGAGACCGTCAAGACCATACTCACCGACCCCGATGCCGCTGCCGAGTTCCGGTCGGCCGATGCCGACGTCGATTTTGCCTCGAAAGACGATGGAGAGGGTCTGAAAGCTTTCTTCGGAACGTATTTCGCTATCTCGGGGTGCATTGCCATCGTAATGTTTATTGTGCTTGTGCTTACAGTTCGCGCAAACCGTGGCCGCAGCAAGCATGACAAGTATATGGCCCTCAACAGCATGAAGCCTGTCTATCTGGCCCTTACATTCTTTGGCCTCGGTCTGCCGGCGCTCGCTTCGATACCATTGCTTCTGACGATGAGCCGCTACCGTAATAGCAGCCGCAAGTGCCCACGCTGCGGCACGGCTATGACTAAGGTCGACGAGGTGCACGACAACGACTATCTCAGCCAGGCACAGGACACCGAGGAACGACTCGGGTCGGTTGACTACGACGTGTGGCTGTGTCCCAAATGCGGCGAGACTGATATCGAGCCCTATGTCAATGCCAATTCGGGCTATCGTAAGTGCGAATTGTGCCATTCGCGGGCATGCCGTCTCACGCGCGACAGGATTTTACGCCAGCCCACCACCCTGAGCATGGGGCAGGGTATGAAGGAGTACACATGCCTCAACTGCGGCCATGTCAATTCGGTGCTATACGACATTCCCAAACTTGTCGCGCCGGTCATTATCACAGGCGGGGGCCGGGGCGGAAATGGCTTCGGCGGCTTCGGCGGTTTTGGTGGTGGCGGAGGCTTCGGCGGCGGCATGACCGGCGGCGGCGGCGCCTCCGGCGGGTGGTAGGACAAAGCCCTCCGGCAGGCCAAACACTGCTTGTGCCAAGCTTTTCCTTAACCTTTAAGT
>VSPF01000198.1 GCA_009775195.1 Muribaculaceae bacterium | reverse complement strand
GCCGGGGCAGCCCGCTGCCGACGACGGTGCCGTCGGCATATTCGTCAAGGCCGCACACGCCGCAGAAGCCGTCGTCATCCTTTATTGCCGAGAACGCCTCGACCACGTCGGCGATTGCCGTCGCCGGCAGCCAGTCGTCGCTGTCGGCTATGAAAAAGAGTTCGCCACGAGCCTCCTTCGCTGCCAGGTTTACGGCTGTGTGCTTGCCGCCGTTCGGCTTGCGAAGGTAGCGTATGGCTATATTGCCTTCACTGATAAAATTCTTAACCGTCTCCTCGGTGCCGTCGGTTGAACCATCGTCAACAACCAGCCATTCAAAGTCGGTGCACGTTTGTTTACAAAGGCTCAGATAAAGCCGAGGTAATAAAGTCGCCCTGTTATAGGTTGGGGTCGCTACCGTTATAAGCATTTTATAATACCTTGGTATAGGGCTGACTGTACTTTGTCAAGTATAACTGCCACGAGGAACACCACGGCAGAGAGACTAAGTATCTCGAGCATGTAAATCCAATATCCGCAGGCTGTGTATTCCGCTATAAGGAAACGCCTTATGTAAGGGACCAATACCGGCTGCATGTGCAGCAGGTATGCCATGAGGCATCCAGTGGCGGCATAGTTTATGGCCCTGCTGTGAAAGTCCCATTTTTTGAAGACCAATATCAGGCAGACAGCGGCAGTCAATATTAATGGATTAGTATATCTCATGCCTATTAAGCCGCAGTAGAACAATATGGACTGCGTGGCCACGGCGGCCACAAGGATTGGCAAGCAATATCTATCCATGAGTCGCGAACCGTATATGCGCATATAACGGGCCAGTATATAGAGGAATCCGAACCAGATGAGGCTGTATCCACCCTCAGTACCGAGAATCGGTGCCCTGAATATGAAATCGTAGATTAATATAAGCGCGTATGCAGCTAACAGTAAAGTTCTTAGTTTATCTTTGCCAACCGTTTTGATTCCATTGTTGAGTACGGGTGACATTATAAGGAGACCGATATAGTCGACGACAAACCAATAGGCATTGCCTCCGAATACGTATTCATAAATACCGTCTACCGAGGTTATTAATGAAATTGAGACCCAACCACAAAGAAGAGCGACAATCAGCAACGGGACGGTGCAAAAGAACAGCATAAATGCCAGCGCCCCGATTTTCTTTAACCCACTGCGTATGCCGAACCATCCCGATATCAGCACAAATGCGTTGACCGACCCGATGCACATAGATTCGACGATGCATTTTGCCAGGTGCTCGGCCTCTGAGGAATATCCTCCTCCAATAAACCACATATTACCATGCTCCACGAGTATCATGATAATGAGGATTATGCGGAGGAGCTCAAACGACGAATTTCGTGTCGGTGTCATTCAAACAAATGGAAGAATTCTTCGGCAATTTTCTCTCGCCCGTGTTCTCGCAGCACGGTCTCCCTGCCAGCCTGGGCAATACTATTTATTGTCAATGGGTCGTTCGCGAGTCTGGTGAGCCATCGTGCCAGCTCGCCGCCGTCGGAATACTCGACACATTCCCTGCCGCTCTCGACCGCTATGTTTTCAAGTGCCAGCGGTGTGCCGATTACCATGAGGCCGTTGGCGAAGGCGTCGAGTACCTTGCCCTTGGTGCCCGTGCCCACGGCAACGGGCGTGAGCTGGATATGGTGCGACGAGACCTCCGCCGCGTAGTCATCGACAAAATCTTTGAGTTCGACTTCAAATCCCGATTTTTTCAAATCCTCGCCCCATATTTCCCATCCTTTGCCAAGGAATGTGACCAGGTACCTGTCTTTAATATTCTGCGGCAAGGCCTTCATGGCCTCGAATGCCTCGTCGGCAGCCTGCGCCATGGTAAAGTCATAACGTCCGGCGACAAGTATCTTGATTCGGTCACATCCTCGAACCCCGGCATGGGGCAGGTCTGACAAGTCATAGTGCGGATGCCGAATGAAATATACATCGGCCGCACGGTTCATCCGTTTCAGGAACATAGCATCCTCTCTACCCACAAGATGATATTTGATGCCTTTTCTTGTCGGATAATGCGAGGCCATGGACGCATAGCGGTGATACATCAAGGCATAGCGCAATATCGATTTGGCCCCGGTGGGGACGCCCCTCATCGCCAGGACACGGTGGTAGTACATCGCCTCGCAGTCGGGGGTGGTGATGACTGCGGGCGCCCTGCCGAAGCTGTCGGCAAGCCGCGATATGTCCTCCCCGTAAATCCATAGTGCCGAATTGGCACCATTCAGATAACTGGTAATGTCGGCATACACATTGTCAGACAATGACAGATATCCAAGTATTGGCTTTGGGAGAAACAGCCGTATAGGTGCCGGGCTTATAAGCCGGAGCCATCCCGGCTTTTTGACAGTGTGGATTTTCACCCCGAGCTGCGTCTCGGACTCCTCAACCTGCTTCGACGTGCAGTCGTTGAGGTTAAAAGACCATACTTCTACATCCACGCCTTTTGGGCGGAAGGCCATGAGGTGGTAGGGCAGGGCGCTCGCACCCCGGAAGTTGTTCGGCGTAGGGGTGTGCAGGGTTATAAGCGCTATACGCATCATTTCAGAAATCTGAAGGCCGGACGGTAAAACTTGTCCTGGTCGTAGCCGTGGTCGTACTCATACCGCTCCCAGGAATAATCGGGGACACGGTATCCGTTCGTGAGGAAGGTCTTGTATGGATAGAGGTTGTCGTAGTTCTGCCATGCAAAGTATACCCTGACGTACAGGGCCAGCATCACCGCGACCATGAGGGGGCCAAAGGCGTTTTTGATTCTGGTATGTAATCTTTGTGTGCTGCATACCAACGTGACGGTATAGATAATGCCTAAAGTAAAGAACCATGCCACGCGGCCGCCGTCGCTCGACCGTATGAACAAGAGCAATAGCGCGCAGAAGCACCAGGCCATATTAAGGAACACGAGGTTGCGCCTGGTCGGCTCGATTTTCTTGTAATTCGACAGGATTACCCATACGAAAAACACAACTTCCAGAAAATATGCTCCCCTGACGCCCGATGATGTCGAATAGGTGTTCATGCTACCGGCTTCTGACACATTCGCGTATGCGTCATACAGTGCGCCGGTCACCCCGGAGAAACCCAACACCGCGCATATGCCGAGGAGCATGATTATCAAACCGGGCTTGAATTTCTTCAACGGCAGGAAATAGAGCGCAGCGAACACAATGCCAGACTTGTGGAGCAGTGCCACGAGCAGCACTATGAGAAAGAACTTCCACCTCTTGTTTTCAATCAGGTAGGTAACGCCGAGCCATGCCACAGAGAAGGCCAGGACCTGCCTCAGGTAGGTGAATGTGAAATAGAATACCATACCCAAAAACAGTATCATAGCCAGCGGGTAATTGGGCATGTTCTTCTCAAAAGCCTTGTACATGCAATAGTATATCAACATCGTGACTATGAAGATGTAGACATACCGGTTTTCGGTAACGAGGGCTATAACATAGCTGAGGGTAGAATACCCCGGCTCATAGAACAATAATGACGGGAGGTACCTGTAGCCCATGCCATATGTGACACCGTCGGCTATGCTGTCGAATACAGCGCCATAAATATACCTGTCATATCCGCCAAACATATCGGCGAGGCCCACAAAGAGAGCCAAAGCCCCCATGTAGCATACAAGGAAAGCCTTGTTGCGGTTGACGGCGTCGCCGAAAAAATAGGCTAATACAGGAATAAGAAATATAAGCAGATATAGCCACATATGGCAGTTTCAATCCAATGCTAATTATATGGAAACTAAAAATTAGTATTTAGTGTTGTATTTTGCTTTTTGCCAATTGATTAAATAATGATGTCCATTTGTTCATTACATAATCAAGTTGGTATTTCTCTGATAATTGATGAGAATTATTTCCAAACTCCTTTCGGAGATGTTCGTTTTCAATAAGATTAGATATGCATTTTGCCATTGACTCAATATCACCGACTTTACTAACAATATAACCGTTGACGCCGTCTGCTACTAATTCGGCAGGTCCAGATGGACAATCAAATGAAACAATCGGTAGTCCGCAATTCATCGCTTCACATATTGTCAAAGAAAAGCCTTCATAACGTGAGCTCAAAACATAAATACTACTTTCGCATAGTACTGACTGCACATCATTAGTGCGACCGAGGATAGAAGCATGGTTTAGCTGTAAATCTGATATTTGTTTTTCATATATAGAGCTATCTCCACCACCATATATCTTCAACTGCCATTCGGGGTATCTATCTTCTAATAGCTTCCAACAATTAAGAAGGATGTCAAAACCTTTTTGTTTGTCCATTCTGCCTATGGCAACAATTACTTTAGATTGGCAATCAGATACTTTGTTAGTCATAATCGTTATGGGATTATTT
>VSPF01000197.1 GCA_009775195.1 Muribaculaceae bacterium | reverse complement strand
AAATATTTCTCGTTGTATCATGCTACAAAAGTAGCGATTATCTTTCGTTTGGGCGCATCAACCGCCTATACCTAAAAAACAAATATTCCAAATCGGACAAATAATTGTCAAAATAGCGTAAGCTGCACACCGGGACGCATCGGGGCAATAAACATCGACCGCTCCTGACGCCAACCCCGGCTGGCATTGCGTACGCTCAGGCGAACTGTGCCAACCAGGTTGCCAACCGCCTTGCGCACGGCCTTCAATACATCGGATATCGACGAAAAGCCGCTCGAAGAAAAAGATGCAACCGTGCGGCCTTCGTATGTAACGGTTGCCCAGACTGTGTCGTTAATCGAAATTGTTGCCATAGGGAGAGCTATTTATGTTTGTTATGCAAATTTACGCCCATATATGTGCCAATATAACGCACAGTAAGGTTAACAAATCACAAAGCTAATATGGTGCGGCTTTTATGTTAGAGAGTAATTGCGTAATTTTGTAAGAATTTTATACACCTTAGTATTTAAGGCTTGCTACATTTATATATATGAAACGCATAATCACACTCTTACTCGTACTGTCGGCCTTTATAGGCATCACGGCCACGGCGCAGCAGCCGGTGCGATGGCGCACTACCGTCAAAGCCACCGGGGCCGACGAAGGCATCGTTACCTTCCGTGCCCTCGTATCACAAGGCTGGCACCTATACGGCCTTTCGCTGCCGGAAAACGGGCCTAAACCCACGACCTTCGACCTGGCAGGGTCGAAGGATATCAAGTTTACCGGTAAAATCAAACCGGCTCGAAAAGCAATCGAGGTCGACGACCCGATGTTTGGCATGACCTTGTCGTGGTGGGATGAGAATATAGAATTTACCGTTCCATTCAAAATCACAGGGGCCGAGCCTCGTCTACACTGTGTAATAAGCTATATGACCTGTGACGGTACAACATGCCGACCACCGGCCAAAGAAACAATTTCCACACCAATCAAATTGAACAATAAATGAAGAAAGCCGCCTTACTGACCACGGCATTACTGTGGTTGTCAGCCCTTACGGCCCCTGCGGCCCCACAATCGGTCGAATGGTCGGCACAACTTAGCGAGCCCTCCAACGGCACGGCTACGCTGACCGTGTCGGGAACTGTCGCCGACGGATGGCATATCTATGGTTTCTCAATGCCGACACTCGAACCCGAGGCCGGCGTACCCGACCCGACAACACTCGCGCTTACCCTGCCCGACGGAGTTAGTGCCGACGGCGATATGGAAAAGACCGGTAACGAGCAGATGCACTTCGACGAGTTCATGAATCTCAACCTGCCCTGGCTTACCGGCAAAGTAACCTTTACCCAACGGCTTAAAATCAACGGCAATGCCTCCGGTGAAATCAGCGGCGTGGTTCGCTATATGGCCTGCACAGAGGAATCGTGCACCCCTCCGGCAAGATATGACTTCAACATAAATCTCGGCGGCACGGCGGCCCCCGCCCCGGCAGATAACCCTGACCAAATTGCTACGACCCATGCCCCGGCACAGCCTGACAACACCCAATTGTCGCAATGGTGGGAACCGGTCGACGTGTCGACCAACTCTGTGCAGCAAAGTTACTGGGCCATATTGATATTTGGCTTCCTCGGCGGCCTGGTGGCCTTGATGACCCCGTGTGTGTGGCCGATGATACCCATGACGGTGAGCTTCTTCCTCAAAAAGAGCAAGTCGCGCAGCCGCTCGATACGCGACGCCGTAATATATGCCTTGAGCATTATCGTCATCTTCCTCGTACTCGGTATCATATTAACACTCATTTTCGGCCCGGGCAAACTCAACGAGATAGCTACCGGCGCGGTGTTCAACCTCATATTCTTTGCCCTGCTCGTGGTATTTGCCATCTCGTTCTTCGGTGCGTTCGAGCTTACCCTGCCGTCGCGCTGGTCCAACGCCATCGATGCCAAGGCCGAGAATACTACCGGTCTTTTGAGCATCTTCTTCATGGCCTTCACGCTCGTGCTTGTGTCGTTTTCATGTACCGGCCCTATTATCGGCACGCTGCTTGTCGAGGCATTCTCGCAGAGCAACCTTATGGGCCCGCTGCTGGGTATGGGCGGTTTCGCACTGGGGCTGGCTTTGCCCTTCGGCTTCTTCGCCTTCTTCCCCTCGATGCTCAAGGAACTGCCTCGGTCGGGCTCGTGGCTCAATACTGTAAAGGTCGTCCTCGGCTTTATAGAATTGATTTTATCGCTCAAGTTCCTCTCCGTAGCCGACCTGGCATACGGATGGCATATACTCGACCGCGAGGTATTCCTTTCGATATGGATTATACTGTTCATACTCCTGGGACTCTACCTCTTGGGCAAACTACGCTTTAGCCACGATGCACCGAGCGAACACACCTCGGTTGGCCGCTTCTTCCTTGCTGTGGCATCGCTGTCGTTTGCCGTTTACCTCGTACCCGGCCTCTGGGGCGCACCGCTCAAAGCCGTCAGCGCCTTCGCCCCACCCTTGTATACTCAGGACTTCAACCTCTACGGCGGCACATTCGAAGAGTTTGACGACTACGACAAGGGCATGGAATATGCCCGCCAGCAAGGCAAGCCCGTATTGCTCGATTTCTCGGGTTACGCATGTGTCAACTGCCGCAAGATGGAAGGAGCCGTATTCGACACGCCTACCGTGCGCGGCATCATACAGCGCGACTACGTGATGATTAAGCTCATGGTCGACGACAAGGCATCGCTTGCGCAGCCAATGACAGTTGTAGAGGAAGGCAAGACCATCCGCCTGACTACCGTCGGCGAAAAATGGGCTTATCTGCAACGATATAAATTCGGCATCAACTCACAACCATACTACATCTTATTGGACAACGAGGGCAAACCCCTGTCGCAACCGCGAGTCTATGACGAAAACGTAGGCGATTTCGTGGCATGGCTCGAAGATGGTGTGGAGAAATACAAATAATCACGATTCGGCAAGCTGATGCCGGATAGTAACCGTGGGGTCGTGGCCGCTTGCCATGACCCCACAAATTAAGTAGCATACAATGGCAAAGAAAGAACAACTCGAGGCTCTCGGACGCCTCATCGACACACTCGACATATTACGTGTAAAGTGCCCCTGGGACGCCAAACAAACAAACGAGAGCCTGCGGCCAAACACAATCGAGGAGGTCTACGAGCTAACGCAGGCCCTATTTGACGACGACCCTGTAGAGATAAAGAAAGAACTCGGCGATGTGCTCCTGCATGTGCTCTTCTACTCTAAAATCGGTTCGGAATCAGGTCGTTTCGACATTGCAGACGTGGCAAATGCCATAAACGACAAGCTCATATTCCGCCATCCGCATGTATTTGGAGACGTCCACGCCGACACACCCGAGCAAGTATCTCAAAACTGGGAACAGATAAAGCTCAAGGAAAAAGGTGGCAACCGCACCGTGCTTGCAGGCGTACCGGCGGCCCTGCCGGCTCTTGTAAAGGCTTACCGCGTACAAGAAAAAGCCGCAAACGTAGGTTTCGACTGGGAAACGCCCGAACAAGTATGGGACAAGGTTGGCGAAGAAACAGCCGAGGTGCACCAGGCAATCGCCGAGGGCAACAAGGAAGAAATCGAAGCCGAGTTCGGCGACTTATTCTTCAGCCTCGTCAATGCCGCACGCCTCTATGGTGTCAACCCCGTCAACGCCCTCGAGCGCACAAACCGCAAGTTTATAGCGCGTTTCAACTGGCTCGAAGCCCGCGTCAAGGAACAAGGTCGGTCACTGAAAGAACTGACACTTGCCGAGATGGACGAATTGTGGAACCAAGCTAAAGAAGCCCTTCGCAAATAATGAAGCTCTGCATCACCGAGAAACCGAGCGTGGCCCGCGACATTGCCGGTATATTGGGTGCGACGGAGCGCCACGACGGCTACTACGAGGGCAACGGCTACAGGGTGACGTGGACCCTGGGCCATCTTTGCTGTCTCTACGAGCCCGACGACTATTCGCCAAGGTGGAAACGCTGGTGTCTTTCAGAGCTTCCGATGATACCGGCCAAATTTGATATAAAGGTAATAAAGGACCCCGGCATCGAGCGTCAGTTCGGTGTGGTAGAACACCTAATCGGCGAAGCCGACCAGATAATAAACTGTGGTGATGCCGGGCAAGAAGGAGAGTTAATCCAACGCTGGGTAATGAAAAAGGCCAATGCCTCATGCCCGGTCGAACGCCTGTGGATATCGTCGCTTACCGACGAGTCTATCCGCGAGGGTTTCGGGCAGCTCAAACCCCAGGCAAGCTACGACAACCTGTTTTTTGCCGGATTATCGCGAGCCATCGGCGACTGGATATTGGGCATGAACGCCACCAGGCTCTATACGCTCAAATATGGCGGACGCGGACAAGTATTGTCAATCGGGCGCGTGCAGACCCCTACCC
>VSPF01000196.1 GCA_009775195.1 Muribaculaceae bacterium | reverse complement strand
AGCTATACGCCTGAAATTTTAACACTTCATCCTCTCGGTTTTAACAAATGCACCGTACTTTCGGCTTGACCCGTTTTTTGGATTATTAAAAGCACAAGAAACAGAATAGAAGTAAAAAGGATTAAATGGTTTTAGGTATTTAGTGTTAGGATAAAAAAACCACCCCGTGAGGAGTGGTATTTTTTTTTGCAGCCCGACTAAGGCAACATTTATTCATGTCGGGATAGGAGCAGGTTGAGCATCGCCGAGCGGTCTACGACCATCAGCTCGTTGTTATCAAAATCTACAAGGCCGCGTTCTTTCATCGATTCGAGGCCGGCATTGAACAAACCCCTCGGTACACCGAATAGAGAGCAAAGGTCGCGCTTACGGCAGCTAAGCCTTATGTCGAAACTGCCCGGCTGCGTGAGGGCGATAATCCAGAACGCTATACGCTCGTCGATTTCGCCAGTAGTGAGCGACAATATGCCCTCGACCGATTTTTGCGCGTTTACCGACAATGTGTTGAGATAGTTGAACATAAACACGGGGTCGGTGGTGAGTATTTTGGCATAATCGGCTTTCGAAATTTTTAGGATAGAAACGTCGTCGAGCGCCATTACATTGCACGGGTACGACGTCACGCGGCCATAGAGGAAGTCGGGAGCTATCACGGCCGGGGCACGGAGAGTCTGGCTGACTGCAAAACGCCCATTGGCATTGACCGTTGTCAATCGCACACTGCCCGCAATAACAAAGGTCAGGTGCGTGCAGGGCTCGTGTTCGCGTATTATAGTCTCGCCTTCGGGATATTTTAGAAAATGAAATTTCGCCTCGCCCACGACCTGCGATATAGTGCTGAGCGACACGCCTTTAAACAAAGGCAGGTCCATCAACATCTCAAACATGCTCGTCGTCATTTGTTCCTCCGCTTTTTAAATAATTCTATCAATGTAAACACGCTCACACGGCATTTGTTCGTCTCTCGCGCTTCATTTTGAGATAGAGCTGCAGCGAGTTAATCGAATTCTGCCACGCTATATATGCCGCTGGGCCAATCGAAGATATAGGGTTGAGATAATTGACGGCCATCCACACGGCCAACACCGTGTTCTTCTGCCCGAGTCCCTGGGCGGCCGACACACGCTGGTCGTATCGCGCCCCTATGCGCCGCCCTATATAGAATTGCAGCACGCACACCACCCCGGCACCTATAGCCATCGCAATCATCTGGGGTATTGCCTCGGCAGGCTCCTGCAGCACAAAGCTGACCGACTTGCCAACCACCAACAGCAACGACACCGACCAGAGGTAAAACGTGATTTTCTGACCGTCTGCAACAACCGCATGCACCCTTGGCGCGGTAAAATATAATGCCCATGCCAGCCCTAAGGGAAACACTATCATAGGCACCACCTTGATGGCAATAAGCCTGAACTCGGCGATAAACGATATATCGGCCGACGAACCGAACCATACAAACAGCACCGGGGCCAGCACCGCCGTAGTCATATTGCTCACGATAGAATATGTAGCCACTCGGCCTATGCTGCCGCCGAGCATACCTGTCACCACCGGGGCAGCCGTGGCCGTCGGGCAAAGCACACACACCATGACAGCTTGCGCCAACGACAGCCCGAAGGGCCGCAGAAGCCAGAATATGCCTATAGTGCCGAAGACCTGCACGGCCAGTAACTGCCATATCATGCGGTCGACACGCAGTTCGCTCGGCCGTACACGGCAAAATGTGATGAGCAACATGGTGAAAATCAGATAGGGCACACACCACTGCACATGGTTGATGGGTTCGTGGAAAAATGCACCGCAGACCATTGCTATAGGCAGCATCCACGGCTTGAGACGCTGGTTAAACGAAGCCAATGACATATCAGAACGGGAATATGACAGGTAGTACGAAAATCATAATCAGCCCCAGCACGAGCTGCAGGGGCACACCGACCTTGAGGTAATCGGAGAATACATATTGCCCGGCGGGCATAACCAAGGCATTTGGCGGCGTAGAGAACGGCGAGGCAAAGCACAGGCTCGCGCCAAAGGTGACGGCGAAAAGGAACGGCAGGGGGCTTACGCCGAGCGCGGTGGCACTCTGGAGGGCGATGGGCGCTATGAGCACGGCCGTCGCGGTGTTGCTGATAAACAATGTCATCAACGATGTAGTGAAATAAACACCGGCAAGCACCCACAACGGGCCAAGACTACCCAACCCTGCCACAAGCCCGTCGGCAACCATGGCCGAGATGCCCGTTTTCTCGAGGGCAAACGACATAGGCATCATAGCGGCTATCAGCACCACGCTCTCCCAGTTGATTTTGCGGTAGGCATCTTCTACATTGCGGAAACAGCCTGTCAGAATCATCAGCACCGACGCGCCGAGCACGCTGAACACCGGTGGGATGAAGTCGAATATCAGCATTGCAATCATGGCAAGCATAATCGCTGCGGCCACGGGGGCTTTGTAATCGAGCGTCACCTTTGCAGCCTCGGCCAGCGGCTGGCCGAGCACCACCCATGCCTGAGACTCGGCCGACAGGCTGTCGATTGCCTTCCATGAGCCCTGCACAAGCAGCACGTCGCCGGGACGGATTTTGAGCCCGGCAAGGTCAGTCGAGACATATTCGTTTTTGCGGCGCACGGCTATCACGTTGACGCCGAAACGCTTGCGTATATTAATATCGGCTATTGTCTTATTAATGATAGGCGAATTGGGTATCAGCACGATTTCGGCAAGACCGATGTCGTAAAACTCCATAGAGTCGCCGGTCTCTACCTCGAGTCCGAATTGACGGGCAAAAGCCTGCACGTCGGCAAGATGGCCTCGCAGATACACCACGTCGCCACCGTTTACGACGGTATCGGGCGTGGCGGCATATTGCTTTATTTGCTTGATGATGCGCCGGTTGGTGTCGCCGCTGCGCACCTCGAGGACATCGATACCGAAATGCCGGCGCAAATCAAGTTGCGCGATACTGCGGCCGCAGACAGCCGAACCGTCGGGCACCGCCAGGCGGTAAAGGTCGGTCTTAAGTCCATACTCTTCTACCAATTCTGCAAGGCTCTTGGTGCGCGCACCACCCTCCTTGGCCGCACCACCCTTGGGCGTCAGAAACCACTTGCTCAGCGGTATGAGCAGCAAAGTGCCGGCGGTTACGCATATAAGTCCGCCGGGAAGGAAGGTGAAAAACGACAGCGGCTCGTGCCCGGCCTCCTCCCACACCTCTGAAATAACGAGGTTGGGCGGAGTACCAATCAAGGTCATCATACCGCCCATACTCGATGCAAAAGCCAGTGGCATAAGCAACCTCGATGCCGGCATGTTGCTGCCGGCGGCCATGCTCACCACAATCGGCAGCATCAGCGCCACCGTGCCGGTATTGCTGACAAAGGCCCCGATAAGCGCCGTCGCACCCATGACAAGCAAAAAAAGCCGGACAGGGCTACCGCCGCCGAGAGCAAGCATCTTGGCTCCTATAATCTTGGCAAGACCTGTATTGAATATTGCACCTCCGACCACGAAGAGGCCAATCATCATAATCACTATCGGATTCGAAAACCCCGACAGGGCCTCGCCGGTATTTAGCACGCCGCCAAAAGCAAGGACCAACAATGCGATGAGGGCAACAAGGTCAGAGCGAAGGCGTCCCCACACAAAAAAGACGGCGGCAAACGCCAAGGTAGTGATAGTAAGTATCATCTTGTCAGTCGTTAAAATTCCGTGGGCAAAAACCCGGGGAGAGAAAAGCCCCTTGAAAACTTATGCAAAGTTAAGCATAAATGAGTGAAAAACAAAACAGGGCGTCATCTCACGATGACGCCCTGCCGCGTTTTAATTAACCTAAAACAATTACATAACTAACATAAAACACATTTTCCTTTGTTCTGATAGACAAAGCTTCTGAGCCGGCCAGTGCCGGCTTAGAAAGCTTCACTGAAAAAATTTTAGAAAGTTACATTAAGTACTAACAATCTATACTAACCCTAAAACTGAAAAATAATCGTGTATCTTTCTTCCGGGTACAAAATTAGTATATATGTTCGACAAATGTTGGGAGATACAGAGTCAATATAAATAAAAACACCAGCACAAATACGCTATGCATCTGATTTTTAAAATATTATCATCACAGCAAAAACAACAAATATAAAAATAGATAATGACTATATTTTGTCTCTGCCATGACTCAAAACATAGGCAGAGCCACACTACGAGTATTTTCGGCACAAATATAGTTGTTTTATGCCTGATTTTTATTACTTTTGTGCAACTTTTTTCGCCACGGATATATCATACTTATTAAAATTAACATAATACCACGAGATGAAAATAGCCTTAATTCTATCGGCACTTGCCATCAGCTTCGGACTGCAAGCCGCCGAACAAGTTACATCACCCGACGGGCGACTCGTAGTCGATTTCGACCTCGGCCGGGCGGCATACCCACCTATAG
>VSPF01000195.1 GCA_009775195.1 Muribaculaceae bacterium | reverse complement strand
CCTCACACGTCAGGCAATGTCGGCGTTCAGGCCGCAAAGATCGCTCCAGTCATCAATTGTTAGATAATCTGGACCCTCGACTTAGCCACCCTCGGCCGCATAGGCCGCGTAGCGCAGGGCAAAGCACCCGAGTTCCGCACCATGGTGGCACTGACAGGCCCCGAGGTTGCATCGCCGGCACTCTTCGAGACCATCGTGGGCGCACAGGTAGGTCCCATGCTGGCCGGACACCTCGACAAGGCCGACCATCACCGCCGCATAATCAGCGGTAACGTGCTGACCGGCGAGGTCGTAGGCACCGACGGCTTCCTGCGCTATCCCTACCGACAGCTCACTGTGATTGCCGAGGGCGATGATAAAGACGAGTTTATGGGCTGGGCGTCGCTGTCGCCGTCGAAGATGAGCGAGAGTCGTTCGTTCCCGGGCCATTTCCTTTGTCGCAAATTCCGCCCCGACGCCAGGTTGAACGGCGGCCGCAGGGCAATGATTATGAGCGGCCAGTACGACGACATGATGCCGATGGACATATTGCCCGAATACCTGCTCAAGGCTATCATTTCAAACAACATCGAAGACATGGAACGCCTCGGCATCTACGAAGTAGCCCCCGAAGACTTCGCCGCTGCCGAATACGCCGACACGTCGAAACTGCCACTGCAGCAGATAGTGCGCAACGGACTCGACTATATCCGCAAAGAACTTGAATAACATGGCACGATTACGCAACTTTCTCGACAAAATCAAGCCCAATTTCGAAGAGGGGGGCAAGCTCCACGCCTTCCACTCGGTCTACGACGGCTTTGAGACATTCCTATATACGCCGCGCACCACGTCGGCACCCACTGGTGCCGTACACATCCACGACAGCATCGACGCCAAGCGCACCATGATTATCGTGGTCATGGCACTGATGCCGTGCTTCTTCTTCGGCATGTACAACACTGGCTACCAGCACCAACTGGCACTCGGGGCCACCGACTTCCCCTTCTGGAGCATGCTGTGGTACGGATTCCTGACCATTTTGCCGCGAGTACTGGTGGCATACGTCGTCGGCCTCGGCATCGAATTTGCCTTCGCCCAGTGGCGCAAGGAAGAAATTCAGGAGGGCTTTCTCGTCACCGGCATACTCGTGCCGATGATTTGCCCGGCCGAAGTACCACTGTGGATGCTTGCCGTGGCCGTGGCATTCGCCGTGATATTTGCCAAAGAAGTCTTTGGCGGCACAGGCTACAACGTGATGAACGTCGCCCTCGTCACACGCGCCTTCCTTTTCTTCGCCTATCCGGCGCAGATGTCGGGCGACAAGGTTTATGTCGCCGGCGGCACACCCTTCGGCTACGGCACGGCACTGCCCGACGGTTTCGCCGGAGCCACACCGCTTGGCCAAATCGCCACACAGACGGGCCCCGACATCACCCTGACCGGTATCGACGGCCAAGTGATTGACACGTGGCAGGCCTTCCTCGGCCTCATTCCCGGCTCGTTCGGCGAGACCTCGACACTGTGCATACTTATTGGTGCCGTCATACTGCTTGCCACCGGCATAGCGTCGTGGCGCATCATCGTGTCGGTCATCGCCGGCGGCCTTGTGATGGGCTGGACAGCCAACGCCTTCGCCACACCGCTTTACCCGGCATCATACATACCAGCCTACGACCAACTGCTGCTCGGCGGCTTTGCTTTCGCGGCAGTATTTATGGCCACCGACCCAGTGACAGCCGCACGCACAACGACAGGCAAATATATCTATGGCTTCCTCATCGGAGCCATCGCCATCATCATCCGCACCTATAACACCGGCTACCCAGAGGGCGCCATGCTTGCCGTGCTGCTGATGAACTGTTTCGCACCACTTATCGACTACTGCGTAGTGCAGGCCAACATACGCCGCCGCTTGCGCCGTGCAAACACTAAAACCGTAAACGAATGAATAAGCAAAGCAACACATACACCATAATATATATAATAGTTATGGTCGTAGTCGTAGGCGCGGCTCTTGCGTTTACGTCAATCTCGCTCAAAGACCGCCAGCAGGCCAATGCCGACGCCGACAAGATGCGCCAAATCCTGGCAAGCGTGAGAGTCGAGGTGCCACAAAACGAGATTGCCGCAGAATACGCCAAACTCATCACAAACGCCTTTGTAGTCGACAGCGAAGGTAACAAAGTGACCGACGCTCCCGATGCCTTTGCAATAAATGTCGCAGCCCAAAGCAAGGAACTGGCCGACAAACGCCTTCTCCCCGTATACGAATGTACATTGCCCGACGGCAGCGTGAAGTATATCCTCTCGATGTACGGTGCCGGCCTGTGGGGCCCGATATGGGGCTATGCCTCGGTCGATGCCGACGGCTCTACAATCTATGGCGCATATTTCGCACACCAGGGCGAGACTCCCGGCCTCGGTGCCGAGATTGAAAAGCCCAAGTTTAGCGACCAGTTTCAGGGCAAGCACCTGCTAATCGACGGCAACTTTGCCCCGATTGCCGTTGTCAAAGCCGGAATGCCGGCTCCCGAAGGCGCCGACTATGTCGACGGCGTGTCGGGTGGCACTATCACCAGCAAAGGCGTCGGCGCCATGATTGACAACTGCCTCGCGCCCTACGGACAGTTCCTGACAAACCTTGCCGCCAACAAATAAAAGCCAGAGTCTTATGTCAAACAAAAGCGTATTTTTCAATCCTTTTTCCAAGAACAATCCTGTCATAGTACAGATTCTTGGCATCTGCTCTGTGCTCGCCGTCACGGTCAAGCTCGAGCCTGCAATAGTCATGGGCCTTTCGGTAATCGCCGTACTGGCCTTTAGCAACGTCATCATCTCGCTAATCCGCAACACCATACCGACCAACATCCGCATCATCGTGCAACTCGTCGTGGTTGCCGGGCTCGTGGTCATAGTGTCGCAGCTCCTCGAGGCTTATGCCTACGATGTAAGCAAGCAGCTGTCGGTATTTATCGGCCTGATTATCACCAACTGTATCCTGATGGGACGCCTCGAGGCTTTCGCCATGGCAAACAAACCGTGGCCGTCGTTCCTCGACGGTATCGGCAACGGCATCGGCTACGCCATAATACTGATTATTGTCGGCTTCTTCCGCGAGCTCCTCGGCTCGGGCACACTGCTCGGCATACAGGTCGTACCCGACTGCTTCTACGAAGCCGGGTATGTAAACAACGGCCTGATGATATTGCCGCCCATGGCACTTGTGACTGTGGCATGCATCATATGGGTACACCGCAGCTTCAACAAAGACCTCCAGGAAAAGTAAATCGTCGAACGCCGTAACATCCTGACAAAATGGACAATCTAAATCTCTTTATACGGTCGATTTTTATCGACAACATGATATTTGCCTACTTCCTTGGCATGTGCTCGTTTATCGCAGTGAGCAAAAATGTCAAGACGGCATTCGGCCTTGGCATCGCGGTGACATTTATGCTCACCATCACCCTGCCTATCAACTACCTGCTCGAGACCTACGTGCTACGCTCGGGCGCACTGACGTGGCTCAGCCCCGACTTTGCCGATGTTGACCTCAGCTTCCTCTCCCTGATAGTCTTTATCGCCGTCATTGCCTCGATGACGCAGCTCGTAGAAATGGTAGTAGAGAAATATGCCCCGGCACTATACTCTTCGCTGGGCATTTTCCTGCCACTCATCGCCGTCAACTGCGCCATCCTCGGCGGTTCGCTGTTCATGCAGCAGCGCGACTTCGGCTCGGTATGGACGGCCGTCTGTGCCGGTGGCGGATGGGGCATCGGCTGGCTGCTGGCCATCACCGCCGTCGCCGCCGTGCGCGAGCGCATCGCCCAATATTCCAATATCCCCGGCCCCCTGCGTGGCGTAGGCATCACATTTATAATAACGGCACTCATGGGCATAGCCTTTATGAGCTTCCTCGGCATCAAGATTTAAAACACAACCTTAGCAAGCATCAATGACACTCAGTTATATCATCTGCCAGCTCGACCACTCGGCGTGGCTCACCGTCGAGGCCGGTGTCGGCTTCTTCCTCGGCGTCACTCTGCTCCTGGTGATAATATTGCTTATCGCCAAGCGCTACCTGGTGCAGTCGGGACCAGTCGAAATCACCATAAACGACGATAAAAAAATCACCGCCGCCGCCGGCAAGCCACTGTTGTCGACAATGGCCGACAACAACATCTTCCTGCCATCGGCATGTGGCGGCAAGGGCAGTTGCGGCCAATGCCGCCTGCAAGTAACCAGCGGAGGCGGCGACCCTCTGCCCACCGAGGCCGTGCACTTCACACGTAAGGAAATGAAAGAGCACTGGCGCCTGGCCTGCCAGTGCAAGGTCAAGACCGACATGGACATCACCGTGCCGGCATCGGCCCTCAGCGTCAAGGAATGGGAGTGCGAGGTAATATCGAACCGCAATGTGGCCACGTTTATCAAAGAGTTTATCGTCGCCCTTCCCCCGGGCGAGCACATGGACTTCCTCCCCGGCTCGTATGCCCAAATCGC
>VSPF01000194.1 GCA_009775195.1 Muribaculaceae bacterium | reverse complement strand
CTCTCCCACCGCCCCCTTCCTCCGCTCCGAAGGCATTATCCCCGAGAAATAGGCTTTAATTCTGAAAAGAGGAAACATAAGGTCATAAAGACAAAAATTACAAAAGAAGAATTTAAAGCTTAGCCGAAGCAATAATAGGAGCTCGGCTCTCCGAGTCGAGCCATTTTCGAAGCAATGCTAATCATTTATCATCAAATGATTAGACATAAATATAATTGCAACACCATGACAAAGACTATATATGGATATGAGCCGACTCACCCCGGCGAAGTTATAAAAGATGAAATTGAATATCGCAATATCTCGCAGCGCAAGCTTGCCGAGCAATTAGACATGTCATACAAAGCACTCAATGACTTGCTAAACGGTCGCCGAACACTAACCGCTAATACGGCAATGATGCTTGAAGCGGCACTCGATATTCCTGCCGATTCGCTCTTACGCTTGCAGATGAAATACAATATGCAACGTTCGGCAAATGACCCATCTTTTATGGAACGGCTCGACCGTATACGCCGTTTTGCCGCCATGCTGTAAATGGTCAATAGCAGATTTTCATTGAAATTAGGAACAAGGTAGTTAAAAGTCTTTAAGTGATTTTGAGGCTTGGGGGATTTTTCGTAACTTTGTATGTTATGAAAAAGCGATTTATATTATATACCAAATATCTCATTATCACCCTGCTGACAATCGGCGCAAGTGCCTGTGGCGACGACCCCGAACCACCTGTTGTGGAGAAGTCGGAGCGCATGGTGCTTGTTTACCAGGTGGCCAACAACAACCTGAGCTCATATAGCAACGACGACTTCGACGAGATGATTTCCGGTGCCCGCGACATAGGCAGCCACAACCATCTGCTCGTCTACCGCCACACGCGCACCGTCAGCCCCATGCTTGTCGAAATCAAGGCCGACGGCATCGACACACTCCATATCTACGACACCGAAACAAGTTCGGTCGAAATCAGCCGCATGGTCGAGGTTATTAACGATGCCAAGCGTTATGCCAACGCCGAGCAACACGGCCTGGTACTGTGGAGTCACGGCTCGGGGTGGATTCAGGACGGCATCAGCCAGCCCGCCGACATGAAGCGCAGTTTTGGCGACGACCGTGGCAAGCGCATGAACAATACCGACCTGGCCACAGCCCTCGAACAGGCCGGCGGCTTCGATTGGCTCTATTTCGACTGCTGCTATATGATGTCGGTCGAAAGCCTCTACGAGCTGCGCCATGCAGCGCGCCTCTTTGCCGGCAGCGTGACCGAGCTGCAGGTGCCGGGTATGCCATACGACCGCAACCTCAAATACTTCTTCGCCCCCGGCGAGACCGACCTGGTGGGAGCGGCCCGGAGCACATTCGAATACTATCAGGAGCGAATTGCCGCAAGCCCCACCGACCAAGGCAACAATTACTGCACCATGAGCGTGGTAAAGGCGTCGGCCCTCAACGAGCTTGCCCGTGTCACCCGCGAGGTCTATCAAGCCGCAAGCACTTCCTTACCCTCGGGCTTCGAGCCGCAGCGATATTCGAACGTGCGTCAGGAAAGCTGCTGCTATTTCGACTTCGGCCACTATGTAGATGCTCTCGGCGGCGGTGATGCCTTCCGCAAGGCTCTTGCCGATGCCGTGCTGTATGACGCCGCCACACCGTATCTGCGCAATTTTCCCATCGAAGAGCATTGCGGCATGTCGACCTACATCTTGCGCGGCCCCGACTCCTACACAAACAGGAACTACCAGGAGCTGTCGTGGTACCGCGACGTAGCCTCATTTTTAAATTTCTAAAGCATATAACACACCAGGTCGCGGGCTGACGCGACCCTGCAAATACTACAGCTACATGCTACTTCAAATCCCCGACATAACACCCCAGATGCCCGACTCCATCCCTACCGTCCGCGAGGAAGTGTCGATGCTCAAGACGCTGCCATTCGACGAACTCATGTCGCGCCTGGCAAGCTCGGTAGTAACCTTTGCCATTAACCTGGCCATAGCAATCCTCGTATTCTATGTCGGCAGGCTGGCTATCAACAAGTTATACAAGTTCATCAGTGGAATTTTCGTGCGTCGGCACCTCGACCAGTCTCTGGCCACCTTCGTGCTGAGCCTTGTGCGCATAGTGCTATATTTCATATTGATAGTCACTGTCATAGGCATCCTCGGTATCGAGACCTCGTCGTTTATCGCGCTCTTTGCCTCGGCCGGCGTCGCCATAGGTATGGCGCTGAGCGGCACTCTGCAGAACTTTGCCGGGGGCGTGCTCATACTGCTCCTCAAGCCTTATAAAATCGGCGACTTCATCGAGACCCAGGGCTATGCCGGCACGGTGCGCGACATACAGATATTCAGCACCATAATCTGCACACCCGACAACAAATCAATCATCATACCCAACGGTGGCTTGTCGACGGGCACAATCAACAACTACAACAAAGAGGACTACCGCCGCGTAGACTGGGTGGTAGGCATAAGTTATGGCGACGATGTAGACACTGCCCGTCGCACCATACTCGACATCATAGCCTCCGACAGCCGCATAGTCACACGCTATATCGAAGACGACCGCAAGCTGCGCCGCGAACAGCAGGCCGAGCGCGAGGCCGAAGAACGCCTCGAACACCCCGAGCAGGTCGAAGAAGAGCAGCCACGCGGATGGGTGTCGCGACTCTTCCACCGCAAGCGCCGCCCATCGCTACCCAAGCCGGCAGAGCTGCCGCGCGCAAGCGAAATCTTCAACACCAAACCCGTTGACCGTTCGCCAGTGGTTCGCGTCAACGAACTGGCAGCAAGCAGCGTAGACCTCAAAATCAGCGTTTGGACCCAGGCCGGCTCGTACTGGGACGTCTTCTACGACCTCAACGAGCGTTTCTATAAGGAACTCCCGGCGGCCGGTATCAACTTCCCCTTCCCGCAACTCGACGTACATGTTCAAAAAATAGCACCTTAACAATGCGACTAATCCCATTCATCGCCATGGCAGCACTGCTCCCCGGCGCCTGCAGCAAACAGGCAAAAATCGAATATCCCGCCGCCCCGTGCGACAGCACGACATACCAGGCTTTCGGCATGACGGTCAACGACCCCTACCGACCGCTCGAAAACGACACCTCTGCCGCAACCCGCGCATGGGTCGAGGCCGAGAACAAGGTGACGCAACAATACCTGTCGCAAATCCCCTACCGCGACGCCATACACCGCCGTCTCGAAGCGCTCAACCGCTTTGGCCGTCAGGGACTTCCGTCGAAAGAAAACGACGGCAAATATTACTTCTACGCCAACGACGGCAGCAAGAACCAGAGCATACTCTACCGCGCCGACAGCTACGACGGCACCCCCGAGGTGTTTATCGACCCCAACACGCTCAGCGACGACGGCACCGTGGCACTGACCGGCGTATTCCAAAGCCCCGACGGCAAGTACACGGCCTACACCATCTCGCGCTCGGGCAGCGACTGGACCGAAATCTACGTGATGGACACCGCCACCAGGCAACTGCTCGACGACCACATCGTATGGGCCAAGTTTACCGACGCGCAGTGGCAGGGCGACGGCTTCTACTATAGCGCATACGACGCCCCCGAGGCCGGCAAAGAGTTCAGCAACGCCAACTCGGGTCACAAAATATATTATCATAAAATAGGTACTGCTCAGAGCGAGGATAAATTGGCCTACGAAGACCCGGCAAAGCCCCTGCGCTTCCACAGCGCAATGCTTGCCAAGGACGGCAGCGCGATGGCCATCATCGGCTCGGGCGAAGGCACAGGCGAGTCGGTAATGATGCGCGACAACCGCACCAACAGCGGAAAATGGACTGTCGTAGAAGCATCGCAGGACTATACCAACCTCCCCGTCGAGATTATCGACGGCAAGATGTACCTCTTCACCTCGGTAGGTGCGCCGCGCAACCGCTTCGTGCTCGTCGACCCCCAAAAGCCGACCTCGAAGGACTGGAAGGAAATCATACCCGAAGACCCCGACGGCGGTGTGCTGACCTCGGTACAGTTTGCCGGTCCCGACCACCTCATAGCCGTCTACGACCGCGACGCCTCTAACCACGCCTACCTCTACACTGCCGACGGCAAGCTCGTGCGCGAAATCGAGCTGCCCACCTACGGCACAGTGAGCGTGTCGTCGAGCCGCGACAACGACGAGATCTACTATGCCTTCTCATCGTTTGTCTACCCCTCGGCACTCTATAAATACGACATTGCCACAGGCAAGAGCAAGCTCTATCATCAGACCGAAATCGAGGGCCTCGACCCTGAGGACTACGTGACCGAGCAAGTGTTCTACACATCGGCCGACGGCACACGTGTGCCAATGTTCACCGTGCGTCACAAAGATGTCGTTGCCGACGGTACAAACCCCGTCTATCTCTATGGTTACGGCGGCTTCAACATCACCCTCAACCCGGGTTTCAACGCCAACCGCCTGCTGTGGCTCGAGAATGGCGGCATCTATGCCCAGGCCAACCTGCGCGGCGGTGCCGAATATGGCGACGAATGGCACGAGGCAGGCACTAAGATGAAGAAACTCAACGTATTCAACGACTTCATCGCCGCTGCCGAGTATATGAT
>VSPF01000193.1 GCA_009775195.1 Muribaculaceae bacterium | reverse complement strand
GGCTCGTCCTTTTGAATAGAGACAGATATAATATATTATATATAAGGCTCACCGGGTTGACAGGGGTCGGTGTTCACTATGATTGCCATTGTTCGGTTTGTTCACCGAGCCGCTTATGTGAACAAACCTTGTTCACGGTTCACGCATATACGCCTTGTCGAACAATGCGAACAGCATGAATAATGCAAACATAGCGAAACACCACTATCCTCGGCAAAAAAACAAAAGAGTTGAAAAAATGCGGACAGACGGCTTTTGTCCTGCCGTAATTTTGCAACGTGACAAACAAAAGGCCACATAAGCAACATCATCAACCTCTAAACACACAAACACAATGAACACGATGAACCAACCAAACGCAACGAGCACCCCGGACGCCATGTCGACACGTGTGTTCTCAGTCAAGCCCGCCAAGCAATGGCTCACCGAAGCCGCCAGCCGCCCCAACCCCAAGAGCCTGTGGCTCAGCCTCTGGTACGAGAACGAGGTAGCCTGCCTCTTCGCCGACACCAACATGGGCAAAAGCATCTATGCCGTGCAAATCGCCGACCATGTGTCGCAGGAGCGAAAAGTGCTATACTTCGACTTCGAGATGACCGACAAGCAGTTCCAACTGCGCTACACCGACGCCGAGACAGGCAAGTGCCACAAGTTCAACGACAACTTCTTGCGCGTGGAGTTCTCTCCGGTCAATGTCGATGTCTCAAATCTTGCCTATATCATATCGCAAATCACCGAGGTTGTAGACCGCACCGGCGCGCGTGTGATAATCATCGACAATATCACGTGGATATGCAACAACGCAGAGAGCGGCGATACAGCAGGCGAGCTGATGCAGATGCTGATTGACCTCAAACGTCGCAAGGGGCTGTCGATACTGGTGCTGGCCCATACGCCAAAACGCAACACGGCTGCCAAGCTCGGGCAGAACTCCCTTGCAGGGTCGAAGCGGATTGCCAACTTCATGGACTCGATGTTTGCCATCGGCGCCACGCAGACCGACCGTCCCGCCGGGCGATATATCAAGCAAATCAAGGTGCGCAGCAGCGAGATGGAGTATGGCGAAGACCATGTAATCACGGCATGGCTTGTCAAAGATGGCGACTATATATCACTGATGCACACCGGCTATGGCCGTGAGAGCGCGTTGCTCGCCCCGGTCGAGGGTGAAGCGGCAAAACTTAGGCAGCGAGTACTCGAATTGTCCCAAACAGGCATGACGCAGCAAAAAATCGCCGATGAATTAGGCATTTCGAGAATGCGCGTACAGCGCATGTTGGCAGCGGCATAAACTCTCAAAAGCCCGACTATGAACTACCGCTATCGCCTCGGGCGGCTGACGGGCGTCTGCCCTCAGTGCCGCCGCCACACATTCAAATACTATATCGACACCGTCACCGGTGCCAAGGCCGGCGACTATTTAGGGCGTTGCAACCGCGAGGTCAAGTGCGGCTACCACCGCCGGCCCACGGGCAACCGACCCCTCACAGCCGCCGAGGCGACAGCATCGCTCTTCGACCGCCCTGCCGACGACGCGCTCTCTACCATACCTCGCGAAGTCTACGAGCGACTGCCGCCGGTCAATACCGACGACAACCTCTGCCACTACCTCAGCCGCCGCTACGGTATCGGCATGGTGCAGCAGGCGTGCCGCTACTTCGGCGTAAGCCACGCCCGGTTTGCCGGGGGTAGCTCGGCCTTCTGGCTGATTGACCGTATGGGCTATATACGCAGCGCGAAGGTCATGGCCTATGACCGCGCGACAGGCCACCGCGTGAAATCGACAAACCGTATGCCGGTGTCGTATGCCCACGCATTGATGCGCCTGCCCGACTTCAACTACCGTGCCTGTTACTTTGGCGAGGCGGCAGCTTGCGACAGGCTCCATGCCGACGCAAAGCTGATTTTGGTCGAGAGCGAAAAGACGGCCCTGGTGGTCAACCTCGAGCTAATGCGCTGCGGCCGCAGTGCCGACTACGTATGCGTGGCCACCGGGGGTGCATCGATGCTACGTGTCGACCCCGCGATGATGGAGAGCCAATACTATCGCGGCACATTCCTGCGCGGACGGCGGCTGGTGGTGCTACCCGATGCCGACATGGTGGCCACGTGGCGCCTGTATGCCGACAGCCTCATTCCCTACGTGACCGAGCTGCATTTTATCGACGTGCGCGAACCGCCATTCTCGCTCACCGGCAGCCAGGACATCGCCGACCATATCCTTGATGGTATGTCAAAGGATATAGACTGGAGTCCTCGAAGAGAACGCTCTTGCGGTTAGGAGGATGCATCGAAATAAAAAGTCGTCGGAGACGACGCTTTTGTCGTTAACCCCGCCATTATTGGTGGGGACTCTGAGGCCCCCACGATAAAATGACCTCGGAGAGGTCGCAAACGGCGTGTTATCAACTCCTTTGCGTCCTCTCCGAGGACTTTCTTTATATTGGTTTCCATTTTACCCCACGAATAATCGTGGGGCTAACAACAAGAGCGTCCTCTTCGAGGACTCCATCCTATACCTCTTGCATAATCTACATTAGTTGTCGGTCGAGGGGGCCTTGTCGATGAGGTCGAGGAACTGGTCGAGCTTGGGCGTGATGATGATTTCGGTGCGGCGGTTGCGCTGGCGCCCTACCTCGGTTGAGTTGTCGGCGATGGGGTTGTACTCGCCGCGACCGGCGGCGGTGAGGCGCGACGGGCTGACCCCGAAATCGTTTTGGAGAACCTGCACGATTGACGAGGCGCGAAGCGTCGACAAATCCCAGTTGTTGCGTATGTTGGTGCGCGAAATGGGCACCGTGTCGGTGTTGCCCTCTACGAGGATGTCGTAGTCGCTATAATCCTTGATTATTTTCGCAATCTTGCCAAGGGTGGTCATGGCGCGGCTGTTGACCTCGTAGCTGCCCGACTTGAAGAGCATGTTGTCGGCAAGCGAGATGTAGACCACGCCCTTGAGCACGCGCACGTTGACCTCGTCCTGGTCGGCGCCCGTGAGCGAACGGGTCAGGTTGGTGGCGAGCACCAGGTTGAGCGAGTCGCTCTTGCTCTTGGCCGACACCAACTGCTTGATATACTTGTTGCTGGCATTGATTTCATCGACGAGCTTCGATATGTTCACATTACCCTGGGTGTTTTGCGATATACTCTTGTCGAGCGACTCCTGCAATTTGGCGTATTGGTCCTTTAGCTCGGCATTGTTGGCCCTGGCCTCTTGCAGCAGGGCGTCGATGGTCTGCGCGCGGGTCTGCGCCTTGCCGTAGTCTGACTGCAAGGTGGTATAATTCTGCTGCAGGGCCTGGTGCTCGGCCTGCAGTTCTGCATATTTCTTTTTGCTGACGCATCCGGGCACGGCCAAAATCATGGCTGTTCCCAGCATGAGGGCGATAGTGCGTAGTTTCATGTCTTCCTTTGTTATTAGTGTTTTTAAGTAAATAATTTAAGTTTCGCAAACTCATTAGTTTTTCTATGCTTTACAAGTTGTAAACAAGTAAAGATTTAACCAAGTTTTGTATATTGTCGAAAATAATCTCATGAAAAAATCGTCGGAGACGATGCTTTTGTGGTTAACCCCATGATAATTCATGGGGTGGTATGAAACAATAAAGAAAAGAGTATCCTCGGAGAGGATGCCGTATATATACATGGCGACCTCTCCGAGGTCATCTTGTTGCATCATAGTGCATTTACCCCACCAAATTATGGTGGGGTTAACCACAATCACGTCCTCTCCGAGGACTTGCGATACTTAAATAACAAAGGAAACGCGCCGCCGGTTCACTCGCGGTGGAGCATCACCTGGTTGTGCAAGTCGGCCATAGCCAGGGCCTTGGCCACGATATCGACCGTTCGTGCGTCGCAGCCGTTGACGGTGACATGCCTGAGGCTGTCGCAACCCCAAAACATGCGCTTGCAGCTCTTGAGATGCTCGAAGTCCCAGGCGGAAAGGTCGAGCCGGAAGAGCGACGAGCAGCCCTCGAACATCGAGTCGACGCTTGTCACAAGGTCGGTATCGATATTCGACAAGTCGAGCTCGGTCAACGACGAGCAACCGGCAAACATGCCGTCCATCCGGTAATAAATTGCGCCAATCAGCTCGTCAAGATTTGCCGACAGCAGATTTTGACCGTCTTCGAACCTGAAAGCATTTTCACACATCAATATGGGCGACGCGCCCCTGTCCCGGAGGTCGATATACGAGTTCCCCTGTGGCAGGTTCCAACAATCACCGTTAGGATTATTGATGATAAACTTCATCGGGGCCTTGGTTTGAAACCAAAGCGCACGGTCGGGCAAATCATCGTCGGGCTGTTGCTGCGGCTCCGGCACTACCAACGGGCTGCCGCAATTACCACAAAACTTTGCCGTGTCGGGCATCTCAAATCCGCAATGGCTACACTTCATAACGTTATTGTGATTTTTTAACCTCGCAAAGTTACGATAAATTTCGATTAGTCAAAAGGCTCGGGCGATTGTATCGATTTTTTGACTCAAACCAAATCATGGTGCATGTTTAGGAATTATCAACGATAGGAGCTCGAACCTCCGGGGCGAGCCATTGCATAGGCGTTGCATTTACAATTTAACTACTTGTGTATAAAT
>VSPF01000192.1 GCA_009775195.1 Muribaculaceae bacterium | reverse complement strand
GTGATCCGCCTGGGGCTCGAACCCAGGACCCCAACATTAAAAGTGTTGTGCTCTACCAGCTGAGCTAGCGAATCTCCTTTGTCGCCCTGAGGGGGGTGTCCTTCTCAAAAGCACTGCAAAATTAGTGCTTATTTTTGAACCCACCAAATTTTTTTGATATTTTTTCTAAAAATTTTTCACGGTTGTTTTCCATGACTCTGCTATCAAGCTGTTTTTCAGACTATTTTGACCAGGACACATTATACAATAGTTTTAAGCATTACAATTTTTTCAAATTTTGGAATGCAAAGTGTTGCCGAGGCAAAAAAAAATTCGTACCTTTGCCCCCGCAAAACAAACAAACCAAATACAAACAACACTCTAAATGGCAACAAAAATTAGACTGCAACGCCATGGTCGCAAGAACTATGCGTTCTATCCTATTGTCATCGCCGATAGCAGGGCACCACGAGATGGTAGATTTATTGAAAGGATAGGTTCTTATAATCCGAACACTAATCCTGCTACAATTACACTCAATTTCGAGCGTGCTTTGTATTGGGTGACTGTCGGTGCCGAACCCACCGATACCGTACGTTCCATTCTTTCGCACGAAGGCGTACTGCTGATGCACCACCTGCTCGGCGGCGTAGCCAAAGGCGCATTCGACCAGGCCGAGGCCGAGCGTCGTTTCAACGAATGGAAGGCTAAGAAAGACGCCAAGACAGCCAACGCCAAGGCCACTATGGCCCAGCAGCGCGAGCTGACCGCCAAACAGCGTCTCGAAGCCGAAACGGCTAAGAACAAGGCCAAGGCCGAGCTCGTAGCCAAGAAGAAAGCCGAAGCTGCCGCTGCTGCCGCAGCCGCCAATGCCGAAGCTTCCGAAGCTCCCGCCGAAGAGACCGAAGCTGCTGCCGAATAAGCCGTAGCCGAGATTCCTACGATACTCTAAAGGGTGTGTCTGCGTTTCCCCGTCGGCACACCCTTTTTTAAGAGCTAATCAGAACAATCTAAAAATCTCAACTTTAGGCCATTAAGAGATTATGAAGAAATTCAACGAACGCTCCCGGCAAAACCTGTCGGAACTAAATAAAGAAATGCTCAGCACATGGGAGGCCGAGAACCTCTTTGAGCAAAGCGTGGCCCTGCGTGAAGGCGCGCCATCATTCGTCTTTTACGAAGGTCCCCCTTCGGCAAACGGTATGCCCGGCATCCACCACGTGATGGCCCGCACCATCAAAGACCTCTTCTGCCGCTACAAGACCATGCAGGGTTTCCAGGTACACCGCAAGGCCGGATGGGACACCCACGGCCTTCCCGTAGAATTGGGCGTGGAGAAATCGCTACATATAAATAAGGAAGACATCGGCGTAAAGATATCTGTCGAGGACTATAATGCCGCATGCCGCCGCGAGGTCATGAAGTACACCCGCGAGTGGGAGACCCTGACAAACATCATGGGCTATTGGGTCGACACTACCGACCCTTATATCACCTACGACAACCGCTATATCGAAAGCGTATGGTGGCTTCTGTCGCGTCTTTACAGCAAAGGCCTCCTCTATAAAGGCTACACTATCCAGCCATATTCGCCCGCAGCAGGCACCGGACTTAGTTCGCACGAGCTCAACCAGCCCGGCTGCTACCGCGACGTCAAAGACCTCACAGCCACGGTGCTATTTACCATCACCGAGCCCAGACACGAGATGACCGGATGGGGGCGCCCCTGCTTCATGGCATGGACAACCACCCCGTGGACTCTGCCAAGCAACACAGCCCTATGCGTAGGCCCCAAGATTGACTATGTGGCCGTGCGCACATTCAACCCCTACAATGGCGAAAAGCTCACCGTAGTGCTTGCCGAGGCCCTTGTGGCATCATATTTCAAGAAAGAAGGCGAAACGGCACCATTCGAAGACTACAAAGTAGGCGACAAAGTCGTGCCCTACCGCATCGTGGGCCACTACACCGGCCCCGAACTGGTCGGTATGCGCTACGAGCAGCTCATGCCGTGGGTAAAACCGTGCTGCAAGCTCGGAGACCTCGCCCCTGAATACGCGACAAAATATGCCGCCGAGCATCCCGAAAAAGTATTCACCGTCGGCATGGACAGCTTCGTCGAAATCGCCGACGCAGCCTTCCGTGTAATCTCGGGCGACTACGTTACCACCGACGACGGTACCGGCATCGTGCATATCGCGCCGACTTTCGGTGCCGACGACGCCAAGGTTGCCAAGGCGGCCGACATACCCTCGCTCTTCATGGTCAACATGCGTGGCGAGACAAGGCCTATGGTCGACCTGCGAGGCAGGTTCTACCCGCTCGACGAACTTGCACCCGAGTTTATAAGCATGTGCGTCGACACGGCCCTCTACTCTGCCCACGCCGGCGAATATGTCAAGAACGCCTACGACCCCCGCTACACCGACGAAAAAGGCCACTACGACGAGACTGCCGCCACCAAGGACGAAGACCTCAACGTGCGCCTCTGCGTCGAACTCAAAGCCGCCGGCCTCGCTTTCCGCACCGAGAAACACGTGCACAACTATCCCCACTGCTGGCGTACCGACAAGCCCGTAATCTACTATCCCCTCGACAGTTGGTTTATCCGCTCTACTGCCGCCCGCGAACGCATGATGGAGCTCAACGACACCATACTGTGGAAACCGGCCTCGACCGGCAGCGGACGTTTCGGCAAGTGGCTCGAAAACCTCCAGGACTGGAACCTCAGCCGCAGCCGCTACTGGGGCACACCACTACCTATCTGGCGCAACGAAGACGGCACCGAGGAAATATGCATCGACAGTGTCGAAACCCTCTACAACGAAATCGACAAGGCCGTCGCTGCCGGCATAATGCCCACCAATCCCCTGCGCGACAAAGGCTTCGTGCCCGGTGACTACAGCAAGGAGAACTACGACAAAATCGACCTGCACCGCCCCTATGTCGACGACATAGTGCTCGTCTCGCCCACAGGCAAACCGATGCGACGCGAGACCGACCTCATCGACGTGTGGTTCGACTCCGGCTCTATGCCCTACGCCCAAATCCACTACCCCTTCGAGAACAAGGAAGGCCTCGACAGCGGCCGACTATTCCCTGCCGACTTCATCGCCGAGGGCGTCGACCAGACACGCGGCTGGTTCTTCACCCTCCATGCCATAGGTACCATGGTCTTTGACCACCCGGCATTCAAGGCCGTCATATCAAACGGCCTCGTGCTCGACAAGAAAGGCGAGAAGATGTCGAAGCGCAAGGGCAACACCGTCGACCCATTCAAGACCATCGAAGAATCGGGAGCCGACCCACTGCGCTGGTACATGATATCGACCTCGTCGCCATGGGACAACCTCAAATACGACCCCGAAGGCGTGCAGGAGACTTCGCGTAAGTTCTTCTCTACCCTCACAAATACCTACAATTTCTTCGCGATGTATGCCAACGTCGACGGCTTCGACCCCTCGGCGGCACAGGTACCCCTTGCCGAGCGTCCCGAAATCGACCGTTGGATACTGTCGCTGCTCAACACGCTCGTCAAGACCGTAACCGACGAGTTCGACAGCTACGAGCCCACACGTGCGGCGCGCGCCATATCGGTCTTCGTACTCGACAACCTGTCGAACTGGTACGTGCGCCTCAACCGCAAGCGTTTCTGGGGCGGCAACCTCGACCAGGACAAACTGGCCGCATACCAAACACTCTACACCTGCCTCGTGACCGTGGCCAAGCTCATGGCACCCATCGCGCCCTTCTATGCCGACCGCCTCTACCGCGACCTCACCCAGGGCGAAGAGTCTGTCCACCTGACCCGTTTCCCCGTCAGCGACGACGGCGCCATCGACAAAGAACTCGAAATGCGCATGGATGTTGCCCAGCGCCTCACCTCGCTCGTGCTATCGCTGCGCAAGAAAGCCAATATCAAGGTGCGCCAGCCGCTTGTCAAGATGCTCGTACCGGCCAATGACCCCGAACTCGAGACAGCCCTCCGCGCCGTGGCCGAAACTGTCAAGACCGAGGTCAACGTCAAAGACCTCGAGATAGTAAGTGCCGACAACGAGGTATTTGTCAAGCGCGTACAACCCGACTTCAAGAAACTCGGCCCGAAATTCGGCAAACTTATGAAAGCTGCCGCCGAATGCATCAAGGGTCTCGATGCCAAGGAGATAAGCCAGCTCGAGCACGACGGCTACCTCGACCTCGACTTCGACGGTGCCACCACGCGCATCGAACTCGGCGACGTCAAGATTATAAGCGAGGACATGGAAGGCTGGCTCGTCGCCAACGACGGCAACCTCACCGTGGCACTCGACATCGAAATCAACCCCTCGCTGGCTCGCGAAGGCCTGGCACGCGACATCATAAACCGCATACAGCGCCTGCGCAAAGACCGTGGCTACGACATCACCGACCACATCAACCTGCTCCTGCTGCCGGGTGAAAACGTGGCCGAGGTCGTAGACCAGTACGGCGACTACATCTCGGGCCAGTTGCTTGCCGACAGTGTCAAAGTCGGCGAACCGGCCGACGACGCCGACGTAGTAATACTCGACATCGACGACTTCAAACTCGGCGCAGTCGTAACAAAAGCATAACCAAACAACGGCCGTCGGCGGTATATCAACACCCCCCCCCCCACACAAAAAAAAAAAATATAGAAACAAAAAAAAAATGGGAGATGAAAAAAAAACAGCCC
>VSPF01000191.1 GCA_009775195.1 Muribaculaceae bacterium | reverse complement strand
CTCGCCCGTATACGAGATGAAGATGGTGGGGATACACAGGGTCTTGTCGAGGATAAACGCCGGCGACGAGATATCCGAAGCCGAGTAACCGCGAGCCTCGTAGGTGTTGCGGATGCCGCCGTTGGGGAACGACGAGGCATCGGGCTCCTGCTGCACCAACAACTTGCCCGAGAACTCCTCGACCACGCCGCCTTTGCCGTCGTGCTCGATAAAGGCATCGTGTTTTTCGGCTGTGCCGCCGGTGAGTGGCGCAAACCAGTGCGTGTAGTGTCGGGCTCCGTTGTCGATAGCCCAGCGGCGCATACCTTCGGCGACAACGTCGGCGAGTTTGCGGCTGATTGGCTGCTTGTTGACTATGGCATTCTGCAGGGCCTCGTAGGCTTCCTTGGGGAGGTATTCGAACATCTTGCGGCTGTCGAACACCAACTCGCCATAATACTTCTCGGGGCGTTCGGTAGGGGTGGCTACATTTACGGCCTTGCGGTCGAAAGCCTCCTCAACCATTTTGAATCGTAGACTTGAAGACATATAATATAGTTTGTTATGTGGTGTCTTTTGTGAAATCTATTGTTACTACCTAATTAATGTTATAACCCCTCATTAAAAGAAAAAGACCCGAAGGCACTCGGTGTGTCATTCGGGCAGCGTATATATTGTCGCGCCGTGGCGCGGAAGGGGTAGAAGAGGCGGCAGGAGTGTCGGCAACAACTCTTGCCCATCGTAAAAGGGGCAAAAGCCGGAATTTTAAATTCCGTAAAGGAGTTGCGCACGAAATTCATACCTGTTGGCTCTTTTACGGCCGCAAAATTACGACATAATTTCTGATTATGCAAAAAAATCTTATCGTCCGGCAAATATTTTTATTTTCCCGACCCCCGGTTGGTAGATTTGATTTTAATGATTATTTTTGCTACATGTTTCGGCCGGGCGCAAACTATTGTTGTCAGGTTTGTGTTTCTATGGCTGAAACCTAACCTAACTAAAATATAAAGAAATGAACGTAGGAGACAAGATACCCGAAGTTCTCGGGGTAGACCAGGATGGTCGCGAAATTAAGGCGTCTGACTTTGCCGGACATAAACTTGTGCTATACAGCTACCCGAAGGCTAATACGAGCGGCTGCACTGCAGAGGCTTGTTCGCTCGAGGCACACAAGGCCGACCTCGCAGCCCTCGGTTACGAGATTGTAGGTGTGAGCAAGGACAAGGTCGAGACGCAGAAAAAGTTTGCCGATGCCCACGGGCTGACATTCCCCCTGATAGCCGACACCGACACGAAGCTGCTGCAAGAGCTCGGCTGCTGGGGCGAGAAGGTTGCCTGCGGCCGTAGGACTGTCGGCATCATACGCACCACCTACCTTGTTGATGAGAACGGCGTAATCACGCATATCTTCGGACCCAAGGATATCAAGACGAAAATCCATGCCGAGCAGATTATCGGCTATCTCGACTCGCAGCATTGAGTGCCATCTGGATTAGCGTCATAGGCATCTTCGGGGCCTCGGTGCTCGGCTCGGCCTTAGGCTTCTTTGTCAAGTCGCTGCCTCACAAGTGGAATGACGCCTTGCTCGGCTATTGCGCTGGCGTGATGCTTGCCGCCTCGGCTATGGGCCTGATAGTGCCGGCTTTCGAGGCTTCGGTGTCGTCGCTATGGTGGCTCGTGACCATAGCCGTTGTCGGCGGTGCGGCGTTTCTCAACATCCTCGACCTTGCCACGCCGCACCTGCACCATATCACCGGCCTCGACCCCGAGGAGCATCACCGCGACACGTCGCTCGGCCGCGTGATGCTCTTCGTCATGGCTATTGCCCTGCATAAATTTCCCGAGGGCATGGCGGCCGGCGTGAGCATGACCGACACTGCCGATGTGGGTGCCGACTGGATGGTGTCGGCGGCGATAGCGGTGCAAAATGTGCCCGAGGGCATGGTGATTATCGCGCCCCTGCTGCTTGCCGGGGTGTCGAGGCTGCGCACTGCAGCCATCGCCCTTGTCATAGCGTCGCTCGAGGCTGCCGGCGTGCTGACCGGTTACGGCCTGGGGCGGTTGTGCGCGCCCCTGTTGCCGCTGCTGTTGGCTTTTGCCGGGGGCGCCATGCTCTATGTCACCTCCGACGAGATGATACCAGAAACTCACGCTCACGGCTATCAGAAGCAGGCCACCTACGCCCTGCTGCTCGGTTTTGTCACATTGGTTATTCTCGATTTATCACTTGCGTAGGGCCGGGATAATCGCAAAAAAATGCCAAAAACTTGGCCGAAAATTGATTTATAAAAATTTAAGTATTAATTTTGCAACTTGAATTGCTCAAAATTCGTTTCAGCTATCAGAATAACCTATAAAGAAATACAAAATAATGGACGTAACACTCGAAAAGAATGGCGAGCTCGAAGGCGTCATCGTGGTCAAACTCGTAGAGGATGACTACAAGACCCGCGTAAAGAACGAGCTCAAAGAAATCGGACAAAAACGCCAAATCCCCGGCTTCCGCCCCGGCCACATCGACATGGCCCAGCTCCAAAAACGTTTTGGCAAAGAAGTCAAGGCCCACGTGCTCAACGAAGTGGCATCGGATGCCGTATTCAAATATATCGAAGACAACAAGCTCGACCTCCTCGGCCAGCCACTACCCTTGGTAGAGGAAGAATTCGACCTCAACAACACCGAATTTGTATTCAAATACGAAATCGGTCTCGCCCCGGCCCTCGACATGAAGTTTGACCAGAGCGTCGAACTCGACTACTACAACATCGCCGTGAGCGACGACATGATTAACGAGCAGGATACCGCCCTGCGCAACCAGGCCGGCGAACAGGTGCCCGCACAGGAGTATGCCGAGCGTGCCCTCGTAAAGGGTGCCATCAAGCAGCTCGATGCCGACGGCAACGTGATAGAAGGCGGCATCGAGGTAGAAGACGGCATTCTTGCACCCTTCCACTTCACATCGAAAGACGAGGCTGCCAAATTTGAAGGCACAAAGGTTGGCGACGTTGTCGTATTCGACCCCTTCGCAACATGCGACGGCAACGAGGCCGAAATCGCCTCGATGCTCCACATCGACCGCGACAAGGTAGAAGAGGCTCGTGGCAACTTCCAGATGACGATTGCCGAGTTTGTAGTGCACAAACCTGCCGAGCTCGGCCAGGAGTTCTACGACAAGGTATTCGGTGCCGACACCGTGCACAACGAAGAGGAGTATCGCGCACGTGTGAGCGAGATGATTGCCCAGGCCCTGCAGCCCAACAGCCGTCAGCTCTTCGCCCGTATGGCCGAGGACTACCTGATGGAGACCTACGGTGCCAACATGCAGCTCCCCACCGAGTTCCTCAAGAAATTCATGGCCCGCACAAATAGCGAGCTCAAGCCCGAAGACGTGGCCGGCGAACTCGAGCGCGCCATCCCCGGCATCAAGTGGGAAATCATCGAGAACAAGGCCGCCGAGACCCTCGAGGTCAAGGTAACCGAGGACGACGTGAAGGCATTTGCCCACGCCCTGGCTATACAGCAGCTCCAGAACTACGGCATGGCACACATGGCCGACCAGATGGCCGACTACCTCGCCGAGAACCTTCTTAAGGACAAGGAACAGCGTCAGCGCATCGTGCGCCAGGCTTTCAACGGCAAGCTCATCAACACCATCCACAACGCGATTAAGCTCAACGAGAAGACCATCAGCCTCGACGAGTTCCGCGCACTTGTCGACACCCTCAACAACGCCAGCGGCGCCGCCGTAGCAGCAGAAGAAGAGTAATCAATTAAGTTTAGCAAGTATGCAACTTGCTCACTGTTAGTAGTCTTTTGGCTATAGATTATGGTTTGATAAATGCAAATCAATATTATTAGCATTCACAATTAGCGAGCTAAGGCTAATCACTAACCGAGAAACTATTAACAGTTTCCAAGTCACAGACCTGTGAAACTTAAATAATCAACACTTTACCACCAATAAAAAACTCCCTGCATCACACCGATGCGGGGAGTTTTTTATGCCCATATTGCCACCCGGAGATATTAAAAGCCACAAAATCAAAAGTTACAAATGATATTTTATGTCTTTATAAAAGGCCCTGGGAGAAGGTATAGGAATATAAGGCTTGGCCAAATTTTGGTAGATAAATGAAGAGGCTATCTGATTGAGGTGTTTACATCATCTCAATTAGAACTTGAACCATCGGAGTTACGCTATGCAACGAGGTATAATTTCCACTTCTTGGAAGTCCTGGATTCCACTCTACTAGCTCTCCTCCTGTAAAGTTCCCTTTCTTACAGATGCTAAGAACAGTATAAAGTTGTCTAGCAAGCTCAAGTTTTAATTGAGCTTTTGATTTATTCGATGCGTCAAGTCCTATTGCTTGACGATATAATTCCGCAAGGGAATTTATTTCTTTTTGTAAATCGGTTTTGGTATATTTTTTACCGAAATTGAATACTCCCATATCAGTGTCCGTTTCTAGTGATGATTGCATTTGCACTTTGGAGAGACTCGTTGAAGAATAAGGCGAGTTGCATTACTCGCATTTTTTGTCCCATGAATGTGTACATAGATATTTCCGCTGTTTTACTTTGTTCAACTGTTTCAAGAAAAGTTCTTGCAAGAGAGGCTGCATCATTACAATATGAACGTGCAGCTGAGTAATTGTGCATATCCATATTTAGGGATATTCAGTAAATGGCGTAAAATTGAGGTTGTGAAATGGGCCGAGGATGCGATATATGCCCCGATACAGAC
>VSPF01000190.1 GCA_009775195.1 Muribaculaceae bacterium | reverse complement strand
ACGGCATCGATGATTGCGGCCGCGTTCTCGCACTCGTTATACATCGGTATGATTACGGCAGCATCGCTGCGCTGTGGGGCTGCTGTCATAGGGCTTCGTATTTGCTTGGCAAAATTAACGATTAACATTCACTATTATATATCACGAGATGTTAAAAAATATTGATGTAAAACGAAAATTTATATGAAACAGCGTAGGTTAGTAAAACATAAATGTACACAGTCGACAACAATGATTGATAAGCCACAATTTACCCCCGACAATATCACTACCCTCGGCCCAGGCGAGGTATTTGTCTTCGGCAGTAATCTTGCCGGTCATCACGGCGGAGGTGCCGCCAATTATGCTCACCGCCATTTCGGAGCCGAGTGGGGCGTAGGCGAGGGCCTGAGGGGGCAGAGCTATGCCATACCCACCATGTTTGCCACGGCAGAAGACATTAAGCCTTATGTCGATAAATTTACCGACTTTGCCCGTGACCACGGCGAGTTGCTGTTTCTTGTTACGCCCATCGGTTGCGGTATTGCCGGGTGGCGGCCGGCCGATATTGCGCCATTTTTCCGCGACGCGCGTTTGCTGCCCAATGTGGTGCTCCCGCGAAGCTTTGTCGACATTCTCGGACCGGTGTGTCCGCCTATGCCGACGTGGGATGTGCAGTCGTTCTGCAACCGTATGGCACATTGCCGCTACGGCATGGCGGCAGGCTCGCGTGAGGCTTTTGACTTCCTTAAAGAATTACGAAAAGAGGTTTATGTCAATACTATAGCCATTGTCGGCCGGGGCCGCTATGTTGGCGGCGAACTGCCCGACACGTGCCCGGTGCGCCTCGACGACGATGCCGCAATGATGGCCGACACGGTGTTTGTCGACAAGCCTTTTTCGGTTACCGCCGTGCCCGCGCGGTCGATGCCTACGAGTTTCAATGTCGTCAACGAGGACTGTCTCGACGTTGCCGCCCGTCATGTGCGCGAGGGCTACCTGCCAGCCGTGCTCAATTTTGCAAGTCGTCAGAACCCCGGTGGGGGCGTGACTAAAGGTTCCGGGGCTCAGGAGGAGAGCATATTCAGGCGCACGGATGCGTTCAGGTCGCTATATCAGTTTGTCGACCGCGACAGTCTGCGCCAGCTCCTCGCCCCGTCGGGCCAGGACGGCATAGTCGGTTCGCGCCCCGAGCGTTACCCTATGGAGCGCGACTTCGGCGGTATTTATACGCCCGGTGTCACTGTCTTTCGTCAGAACGAGGCCAAGGGCTACGGGCTGCTTGCCGAGCCCTTCAAGGTCGGACTCGTCACTGTGGCTGCTATCAATCATCCACAGTGCGTCGACCCCACGCACATGACCCCCGACTGCGTGCAGGGTACTCTCAACAAGCTCCGCACGGTGCTGCGCCTCGCACTGCGCGCCGGTCACGACTCGCTCGTGCTCGGGGCTTTCGGCTGCGGGGTTTATGACAACCCGGCCACGCAGATGGCCCAACTCTTCCGGCAAGTCTTCGACGAAGCTGAGTTTAAGAATAAATTCCGCCTCGTCACCTTTGCCGTCCTCGACAATGGCAAGACCACGCCCCGCAACCCCGTCGGCCTCTATCAGGCCTTCGCAAACGTCTTTGGCAGAAGAGATTAAATTTAGAAATTTAAATAGAAAAAGTTTAATATGCTACCCGGACCTCCTCAAATCTTGACCTGTCCCTTCTGCGGTGGACATAAGGAAGTGATGAGCCTTATCAGCGGCAACACTTTCCAGCTCACCCTGTGGAGCGATGCGCGTGTCGACAACCCGATGTTGCCCCGTGTGTCACAAATCCAAAAATGCCCCCATTGTGGGAAATATTATTTCTTCAACGATTCTAAACCGGAATATGCCGAAGATGGCTATAGCGGTGAACTTGGCAATTTGAACTTCGATGAGCTGTGCGAGGCTAAACATCAACTCGATGTTCCCGGCTTGGATAAAGGGCGACTGGTTACGCTCGATATGATGTTGGTTTGGGCTTACAACGACCTCTCAAGATACTTTGGCCAAACACCGACACAGGGGCAGACCGATATTTACAATTCAATTGTAGACGAACTTCTGTCGCCTCGACTTGTCGATATGATAGACCCCTTGTTTCATGTGGAATTGTTGAGGGAGAATGGCCGTTTCGATGAGGCCGTCGAGGAGCTTCAGTCAATACCCTCGGGCGAACACGATTGGATTACCGACGTAATGAAGAGCCACATCGCCGACGAGGACACCAAGCCCTTTATGCTAATCTGCCACGGCAACAAATTGGAATTATAAATCCGCTAAGTGATGGATGTCAATTATAATTTGAGTCGTTTTATAGATGCTCAGCGCCTTGTCTATGCTATGGCTCTGAGGGAATTACAGGAAGGTCGGAAACGTTCTCACTGGATATGGTATATATTTCCTCAATTAGAGTGCCTTGGACATTCATATAATTCAAAATTCTATGGCATATCTGGCGCCCAGGAAGCCAAAGCTTATCTTGATAACCCGACGTTGGGTCAACGATTGAGAGAAATTTCGGAAGTTATTCTTAACTTGCCCACTAATAATGCAATAGAGGTATTTGGTGGTATCGATAGTCTGAAACTCCGCTCTTCAATGACGCTATTCGACGCCGTGTCTCCCAACGACGTATTCGCTCGTGTCCTTGAGAAATATTTCAACGGACGACGAGATAATCGTACTCTCAATATCCTGCATAATCAAAAGTAAGTGGGTGTGTAAAATATGAAGTCGTCGGAGACGACATTTTTGTGGTTAACCCCACCATTATTGGTGTGGACTGACTAAAATCTCTAAGATAAAAGACCTCGGAGAGGTCGCAAACGGTATATTCCAAGCCGATTGCATCCTCTCCGAGGATTATTATTGTATTGATTTCATGACTACCCCCACGAATAATCGTGGGGTTAACCACGACATAGTCCTCTTCGAGGACTCTTTTTTCATACCTCCTCTTTGAGGATTTGTGCTATTCGGCTTGTTTTTAATATTAGCATCGTCTATGTTATGGTATGTCGCGGAGCGCCATGCTCCTATCATTAGCTTTTCCCAAAAAGCATAATACTCAGTGTCTTTTAGTTTTTAATCCAACGGTAGAGGCGGTCGGCGGGGCGGATTTTGGCCGGGACTGCGATTGAGAAGCTGTCGCCTTTGATGGCGCGGTCTACGCTCTTGCCGTCGACACGGATATCCTCAACGGTGATGATGAGTGCGCCGGTGGTCGGGCCTGTGATTACGACTTCGTCGCCGACACACAGCTCGGCCCCTTCCATCAGGAACTCGCCTACGCCGAGCTTAGAGAACCATTTCACGCCCTTGGCCACATATTGCTTCGTCCTTGTGGCCGACGAGCCGTATTTTGCCGACCACTCGCCAAGACGTTGCCCCAGGTAGTAGCCGTCCCAAAAGCCTCGGTTGAAGATTTTGGCAAGTTCCTCGTCCCAGCGTGCCACGGCCTCGGCATTGTATGTGCCGTCGCAGATGGCTTCGAGGGCCTCGGAGTAGCATTTGACGGCGGTGTAGACGTATTCGGGGCCACGGGCGCGGCCTTCGATTTTGAGCACACGCACGCCGGCATCGACGAGACGGTCGAGGAAATGGATGGTCTTTAGGTCTTTGGGCGACATGATATATTTGTTGTCGACATTGAGTTTGTCGCCCGTCTCGAGGTCGGTCACCTCGTAGCCTCGCCGGCAGATTTGTGTGCATGCCCCACGGTTGGCGCTCGAGTTCATCTGGTGCAGGCTCAGGTAGCATTTGCCCGACACGGCCATGCACAGCGCGCCGTGGCAGAACATCTCGAGGCGCACTCGTTGGCCGTGCGGCCCGCGTATGTCCTCGGCCTCGATGGTATCGTAGATGGCGCGTACCTGGTCGAGGTTGAGTTCGCGTGCAAGCACCATCACGTCGGCAATGCCGGCATAGAAGCGCACGGCCTCGATATTGGTTATGTTGCATTGCGTGGAGATATGTATCTCTACACCATGACGGCGGCAGGCATTGAAGACTGCGATGTCGGAGGCGATAATCGCTGTCACGCCGGCAGTCTTGGCTGCGGCGATGATTTTGTCGAGATAGTCGAGGTCGGTATCGTAGATTACGGTGTTGACCGTCAGGTATGTCTTGACCTGTTCCTGGTGGCATCGGCGCACGATTTCGGCGAGGTCGTCGAGGGTGAAGTTCGCGCTCGACCGCGAGCGCATGTTCAGGCCCTCTACGCCGAAGTATACTGCGTCGGCGCCGGCCTCGATAGCCGCTGCCAGAGACTCATAGCTCCCCACCGGGGCCATTATTTCAAAATCTTTCCTTTGCATAAAGACAACTAATGAGTTGAGTTTTTAAAGCCGTATACTAAATGGTTATTCCCATATCATCCTGTAGGGTCGCGGCACGCCTCGACCGGGTAGGCGAATACATTTCCTTGACAATCATGGATAAATGCTTTTGACGCCCGGACGCGGCATGCCGCGTCCCTACTGGAAGGTGGTTTGATAAAATGATTTTTATCCGTTAAGTCAGCGAGATTGCGGCACGCCGCACCCCTATGAGAATTTGATTTAGTAGTAGATACGACAAATCATCTCCTGTGACGACAGGAGATGACTCGTTGTATGATGTGTGCGCTTATTGCTGCTCGGCGGGGGCTGCAGGAGCCTCGGTGGCCTCGACTGTGGGGGTCGGGGTTGCAGCCGGGGTGTCGAACTGGCCGGTGGGAGCGG
>VSPF01000019.1 GCA_009775195.1 Muribaculaceae bacterium | reverse complement strand
ACACTACCTAAAAAATATGCATTCTGATACGATTACCTTGAATTTTTGCTCAAAAATTTGATTATATAAAATTTTTAAAGTACCTTTGGAGCGTATTTTATTAAGTAACCAAACTAAATTCAAATACAATACAAACCAATAATTAGGAAAAGCATCTCATCACAAAGCTGTTGATAAAAAAAACAAAGATTATAAATTATAGACCATCCATGCTTATGAAACAACTAAGGACTCTTACCGCTGTATCACTGTCAATACTGGCAGGCATCACAATGCACACCACAGCGCAGACTGCCGAACTTCCCTACTCAATCAATTTCACTGAATGTATCGATGGATGGGCAGTTTCAGATAACGACGGCAACGGCACCACATGGAACGATATGTCATACCAGGACTATGGATACTCACATTATGGCTTTAACTCGCCAAACGAAGACGACCTGATATCTCCAGAGTTTTCCCTTGTCAAAGGCGCAACCTACAAGATTTCGACAACAATAATCAATTCCTATCCTAACGGTAGTGAAAAACTTGTACTTATGGCCGGAACAACCAAAGACAAGTTCAAGGAAGTAGCCCCGATTTCTGTCACATCGGCGGGAGAGAACGCCAATGTCATAGACTTTATCCCCGAGACCGACGGCTCTTATTGTTTCGCCATTCGAGACATCTCAGAAAGTGCATATTTCGGAATCATCGGCGTATTAAACTTCTCAATCGAAAAGACCGCCGACCCGGTTGTGACAATACCCGCAGTCGAAGTACCCTACACAATCGACTTCAAGGATAACTGCGACGGCTGGACCGCAGCAGACAACAATAGAGACCGATATTCATGGCGTGCAAACGCACTCGATGCCTACGGCGTATATATGGAAGGTGCCAACGCACCCCACAATGACGATTTAATCTCCCCGAAATTCAAACTTGCCAAAGGCAAGACCTACAATATTTCGACTGTTATTGAGCTTCTGCGTCCATCGGGTGAAGATATACTCACCCTCATGTGCGGCACCGACAAGGCAGCAATGACCGAGTTAAAAAAACTGACCGTGGCAAATCAGGGAGCAAACACCGATATAACGAATTATACCCCGGAAGCTGACGGCGAATACTACTTCGCAATACGCAATACAACCGAACGGAGCTCGTCACTACCGACCCTGATAGTCGGAGTGAGCAGCTTCTCTATATCCGAAAATACAGCCCCGGTCGAAGGAGCCCTTATATCGACCGACTTCAGCAGCGAAAATCCTCTTGACGGCTGGACCGTGCTCGACACCAATGCCGATAAGAACACCTGGGGATTCATCGACGGCATAAACGGCGTGGCCTACAATAGCGAAAACGCTGCTTCTTCGTCCGACTGGTTGATTTCACCACTAATGCAACTCACCGAGGGGCAAGACTACCTTGTCAACTACACCCTGGCACAAGCAGGTGCCTTCAGTGCCGACCGCATAGATGTATGCATGGGAACCGAGGCTACACCAGATGCCATGACCACCGTACTGGCAAACGAAACCCTCGAATTTGCCAACGGCAACGGCAAAATAACCGGCACGCAGCGCATAAGCGGCCACGCCACCGGCATGTACTGCATAGGCTTCCACGTCGCTACCGCCGAACCCAACGGCATAGTAAGTCTCCAGAGCATTCATGTCAAAGCTGTAGAAAAAACCGTTCCGAAGGCTATAACCAACCTTAAATCGGTATCCGATTCAAAGGCCCACACTGTCACACTGACATGGACTAACCCTGACAAAGACACCGCCGGTGCCAACATACAGACCGTCGACATACTGATATATGAAAACGAGACACTGATACACACCATGGCTGGCTGCACGGCAGGGGCCGAAGATACATATACCTATACTCCTGCAGAATTCACCGGTGTGGTAACATACACGGTCAAAGCAGCCATCGACGGAGTAGAATCAGAAGCAGCTACTACATCAATATGCCTCGACGACATACAGGGCGAGAAAATTTTAGTCAAGACCATCGGCATTTCATCAAGTTCGTTCGCCAATTGGAACATCGTCGACAACAATAACAACGGCACGCCCAAATACGGCAAGTGGATTTACGACATGGGACTCTATTTCAAGCACGAACTCAGCAAGCCTACCGTCGAGGACGACTGGGCAATAAGCCCGTCGTTCGACCTTGAGCCCTCAAAACGTTACATCGTTGACTACAACCTTGCCACGCACGCTACTGGCCCGGCAACATTCGATGTCACAATCGGCAACAAGAACACTGTAGAAGCACAGACACGCATACTCCAGAAACAAGAGGATTTGCAGCAAAACGGCTTCGCCCACTTCCACACGAACCAGTTCGTCGTCGACAGCGAAGGCAAATACTATATCGGCTTCCACGTCCTCAATGTGGCACACTCTATCTCAATTTCCGATATCAGCATCTACTATATCGAACCGGTTAGCGGTATATACGAAACAATCACAGGCAACACTATCGCCGAAGTCACTGTCTTTGATGCCTCGGGCCGCATTGTAGCACACGCAAAGGGAGCGAATGTCGACATGTCGGCTTTCGACAGCGGGCTTTACATCGTCCGCACAACCGACAGCCTCGGCCACACAACCACGACCAAATTTGTGAAGTAACTAATTAAGATTATTATGCATACCCGCAATATCATTCACATAATCGGTACGATGCTTATTATTGCCGCGTCGGCCGTTACCGTCCCCAAGGCCGAGGCACAAGAATATTTCGCCCCGCTGAGCATGGAGGGTGTGGAGCTCTACAGTTCTCTCACTTTCGGCCATATCGACGAGTTTACCATACTTCCGTCCGGGCTCTACCGCCTCGACGCAGACAACAACTACGCAGTCGAAACCTCGCACGCCTTCATCAATGACGACATCGCTGGCGGCTGCACGTACCACAATGGTAAAATATATGCCAACGTCTTCAACGACGACGGCTATGTGCAGATGGCCAAGCCTAAATGGACTGTCTATGATGCCAATACGTTCGAGGTTATTTCGTCGACCGAACTTCCCGACAACTGCGATGCCACCACCCGCTCACTGGCCTACGACCCCGTAAGCGACAAGATATACGGCCTCAACTATACCTATACCGAGACTTACCTTGTAGAGATAGACCCGGCCACCGGAGCAATGCGGCGCATCGGCGACAAACTCGACCCCAAGATGAAGTTTTATAGCCTTGCCTGCAACCGCAACGGCATACTATACTGCCTCTACCTGGGCGAAGACAGCGCCACAGGCGACCAGACGCATTATCTTGCCAAAGTACAGAAAAGCACCGGACGCATGGCTCTCATCGGGGCCATCAAAGCCAAGAACCTGCTGCCCGGCGACCAACTGCTCAACATGAAGTACAAGCAGGCCATGTTCTTTGACAACTCGCAAAATAAGCTCTACTGGATTTTACCCAGCTCAAGCATGGCTCTCGACAACGAATACACTGCAATACTTGAAATCAACCCACTCAACGCCCAGGCAACACTTGTAGCATACCTCAGGAAACTCTACCACATAAGCGGAGCCTTCCTAAAAGAACCGGCATCAACAGCCCCTGCCGTAATCTCTGACTTCTCTTGCGAACCCGAAAGCGTCGGTTCGACCAACGTGAAACTGCGTTTCACCCTGCCGTCGACCGACTATCAGGGCAAGCCCCTCGGCAAAGATGAGCTGACCGTGATAGTCGAAGAGAACGGCAAAGAACTGGTGCGAGGACACGGAGCCCCGGGCAGCGAGTTCCTTAGCGACTACATCACACTAACCAATGAAAACCATACCGTGGGCATACACGTCGAAAACGCCGACGGGGCCGGGCCTGTTGTAAAACGCTCGTTCTATGTAGGCTACGACCTGCCCGACATCTGCCGTAACATTTCGCTGTCGGCCGACGGTCTGACCACCACACTGACTTGGGATGCACCCGACGCAGGCCAGAACGGTGCCCCTATCAACAGCGAGGCTCTCACCTACAACGTAGTGCGCTGGCCCGACGAAACCATTGTGGCCGAAGGTATCAAAGAACGTGTGTATAAAGAAACACATCCGGCCGAAATGACTCGTTATGCATATTCCGTATTTGCTGTCGATGGTAGCCGCGAGGGTAAGAGGGCATCCTCAAACCAAATTGTCGTAGGCCTCCCGCTCGACCTTCCCTACGGCGGCATCTTCAAGACCTATAACGACATGTATAACTATTATACCATCCTCGACGAGAACAACGACCGTATAACATGGAGCTACGACCGCAATACGGCCAGTGCCTATTACGGCTACAGCATGTACCGTGACGCCGACGACTGGCTCATTTCGCCGCCTATCAATTATAAGGGTGGGCAGGAATATCTCCTGAAATTCAAGGCGTATTCCTCACTCGAGAGCTATCCCGAGTCTATGAGGGTTACATTCGGCGCCGACCGCACAGCCGTTGGTCAAGACAGACTGCTGCTCGACATACCCGTAGTGCCTGCTGTAGACGAAGACCATCCCGTAACACAATACGAGGTACCATTTACGGTAGACACCGACGGTGTCTATTACTACGGCTTTCATGCCAATACCGAACGTTACCACGAATTCCTCTTTATCTTCGACATAAAGATTGACCGCAGCACCTCGAGCTCGATAATAAATGTAAGTGGTGCCGACTGCGACCCAGTGACCGTAAAGGCCGGACGCTGCACAATATTTATCAGCAATCCGACAGGGAACGAAGTCTGCATCTACGATGTCAACGGAAGTCTCGTTGCACGCAGTGCCGCCACCAATGCCGAGATTGACATGCAGCCGGGCATATATATCGTCCACACAGGGAAATATGTACGCAAGGTCGCCGTATTTTAAGACTTAGGGCTATGAGAAGCTTTGTGATTTCATGCATGATATTGGCCCAATCCCTGGCATGGGGACAGTCAAAATTGTCACCATCGATGAGCCTATATCTCGACACTACCGCTGTCAAGGCCGATATCCGGCCACACAAGACCTTGCCTGCAAAACCAACAGGTGCCGAAATAATCCAGGTATTCCTAACCCTCGAGGGCGACGACTGTCGCGACCAACTCGAAGCTGCCGGAGCCGAAATAGGCACTATTGCAGGCAACCTTGCCACCGCTCGTATACCGGCCTCAAAAGTAGGCGATATCGCAGCCCTCGGTTGCGTAAGCTACATCGAGAAGGCTGCCCCGGTATCACCGCGCCTCGACCTGGCCAGGCCCGCTATAGCAGCCGACTGCTTAACAAACGGCGAAGCACTGCCGTCGGCATACAGGGGAGCAGGCGTGGTCATCGGACTTATCGACAATGGATTTGAATACGGACATCCCAATTTCTATGATGAGGAAAAAACGCATCTCCGTATAAAGCGCGTGTGGGACCAAAACCGCGAGGGCACTCCGCCATCGAGCTTTTCTTACGGCACCGAATACGATACCGAAGAAGAAATCCTCGCCGCTGCTTACGACAGCAATACCACAACCCACGGCACCCACGTACTCGGCATAGCCGCCGGTGCAGACCATACCGGTCACGACTATACAGGCATCGCCCCGGATGCCGACTTGGTTTTGGTATCGCTCAACAGCGAGGAGATGGTCTATGGCGACAACACAACCGTAGTCGACGGCATAAAATATATCTTCGACTATGCCGAGTCAGTCGGCAAGCCATGCGTTATAAACCTTAGCCTCGGCAGCCATATAGGCCCACATGACGGCACATCCGCATTCGACCGTATGACCGACCAGCTACAGGGTCCCGGACGGCTCCTTGTAGGCTCTGTCGGCAACGAGGGAGGACACAAATTCCATGCTGCCGCACACTTCGACGGGGGCACTACGCCTCAAAAGGTAGGAACATTCATCGATTTCAAGTATATCTACTCCGAGTACTCCATGGTCGAGATGTGGGGCGATGCCGGAATGAAATATCAATTTCTGCCTTTCGTATATGATTTGGCAGGAGAAAAAGTTGCGAAAATCTATGACCCCATAACTATCGGGGCGACCTCACAAGAGACAGGCGAATACACATTCAACAATGCCAATGACGGCATTACGGGCAGTATACGTTTACTCTCCGAAATCAACCCTGCCAACAAAAAGGGACATGCCATAGCTGTATTCAACTTCTTCTCCTCCGACAAATACCGCATAGGCTTCTATGTTTCATCAGACCAGGCCGGCACGGTACACATGTGGACCGACGATTATTACTCGGGGCTGAGCAACTTCGGTTGCGAAGGCTTCATAAACGGCGACGACAACTGTTCTGCCGGCGAAATCGGCGGTACGGGCAAGCGCATCATCTCGGTCGGAGCATACGTGACACGCGACCACTTCACCCGCTTCGGGATATACTATCCTTCGGGCGAGGAAGAGGGCCACATAGCATCGTTCTCGAGCCATGGGCCTACGGCCGATGGCCGCATCAAACCAGACGTATCAGCCCCCGGCTCCTATATCGTGTCGTCTATGTCGTCGGCATATACTGGCGAAATGGCCAAAGCCGCCAACGTGACATGGAATGGCGTAAAATATCCCTTCGGTTTCATGCAGGGCAGCTCTATGGCGGCCCCGATGGTCAGTGGTGCGTTGGCTTGCTGGCTGCAGGCCCGGCCCGACCTCTCGCCCGAGCAGGCACTCGATGCCATACGCCATACCGCAAGCACCGACAAAATAACCGGCAATATCGAGACTGACGGCGACAACGTTTGGGGCCACGGCAAATTCGACGCTTGGAACGGCCTAAAGTATGTCCTGAGCCAAGACGGAGTATCACTCCCGGGACAAGAAAATCGCCGTCCGGAAGTCCGTGTCCTCCCCGACGGGCAGATAGTCCTACTCGCGACCTCCGAATCACATTCGGCCACAGTGAAGATTTATTCTATGACAGGTGCCGAAGTATTTAGCCGCCAATTAGGACACTTGGATGCTGGTAGTGAGCACATAATTTGTACTGGAGGAATACCAACCGGAATATACCTGCTGCGTTTTACCGATGCAACAGCAAATACCTTTGCAATTAAAATATTAATAAAATAATAACGAAAAACATAGTAAATACATGATAAGGCAGACAATAAGCTACTTATTGGCATTGACAAGCATCTATGCCGTAGCACAAAACAGCAACACCATGGAGCCACCTTCTCTCGAGGAACTTACAGGCGACTATGTGATAATGAACTACAAAGAGTACGAAGGCGTGAAACTGCTTGCCGACATGAAGAATATGAGAATGACATCTGAACGCGCGACGCTGACGCTTTCAGGATTCTACATGACAGGCTCGGAAGATTTCACCGCAGCCTACGACCCCACAGACGGCACAATAAGCATCGAGGCCGGCACGCAACTCCTTGGCGGCGAATCGGGCTTCGAGCAATACATATATCTTTGGGACCAGGATAACGAGGCTGTCAAGACTACCCCGATAAAGTTACTATACCAATCCGACGGCAGTTGGAAAATCGACGATGCAATCGTGTTGATGTCAGGCGTTGAAGGCGGAAGTCTCACACCCTACTACTTTTCTAACGGCACCGTAATACGCCGGGCTAACGCCACGACAGAAAACGTGTCATACGTAGGCTGGGGCGGAGAACAAGAAATATATATGGAATCACGCCCATCGTATGTCGAAATCACTAACAACCGCATCACCGTCTACAATATGCTCCAAAAAGACCAATTCGGCTACGGATGCAGCTTCACCGGGACTTTTACCACCGATGGTCGCGCCAGTTTTGCCCCGGCAGTCATAGGGCAGGCCAACGACTACACCTATAAAGTGCTTGCCGGATGCTTATACGACGATAACGAAAACAAACCCATAGAAGTCACCGATGCCGGCACTCGCTCCGAGGGCTTTGTAAAAGGCAATATCGATATCGAAAACGGCACACTTCAAATCGAGCCTATGGCAATATGGGCTGGAAATGCTGACAACGGCTATGTCACCCTAAACTCCAACCGCAGCTATTTTGAATTCATCAAATCGGTAAAGATAAGTTTCTCGCCACAGGGCACAAGCTCGATAGACAAAATTATCGCCGCAGACAGCGAAGAACCTGTGGCTATAGAATATTTCAACCTGACGGGGCAAAAGCTACCCAAGTCCCAGGCACGGGGCCTTATCATCCGACGCACCACCTATAACAACGGTAATTACAAGAACGAAAAAGTCATAATCAAATAATAAAAATCCTCTTGTACTGTATGAATCTAAAGTTTCTGGTCCTCGGAGCCACCCTGCTAACGGCAATTTCGGTCACTGCCGAAGAAGGTGTGACGGTAAACCTGTACCCGAGCAAGGATGCGCCTACAATCAATAAGGAAATCTACGGCCAGTTTGCCGAACACCTCGGCACCTGCATCTATGGCGGCATATGGGTGGGCGAGAATTCCCCCATACCCAACACTAACGGTTATCGCAACGACGTGCTCGAGGCATTCCGCGCCCTGCATATTCCCGTTCTCCGCTGGCCCGGCGGTTGCTTTGCCGATGAATATCACTGGGAAGACGGCATAGGCCCAAAAGAAAATCGTCCGCGCATGGTAAACAACAACTGGGGAGGCACAGTCGAAGACAACAGCTTTGGCACGCATGAGTTCTTCAACCTGTGCGAAATGCTCGGGATAGAGCCCTACCTGAGCGGCAACGTAGGCAGCGGCACTGTAGAAGAACTTGCCAACTGGATTGAATATATTACCGCCGAAGATGGCCCCCAGGCACAACTCCGCAAACAAAACGGGCGCGAAAAACCGTGGCATCTCAAATATCTCGGCGTAGGCAATGAGAGCTGGGGCTGCGGCGGCTCCTTTACTCCCGAATATTATGCCGATGTATACCGCCGCTATCAGACCTACTGCCGCAACTTCAATGGCAACAAGCTCTATAAGATTGCATCCGGAGCAAGCGACTACGACTACAACTGGACAGAGGTCCTGATGAAGAAGGCCGCCAACCGCATGGACGGTATTTCGCTTCACTACTACACCGTTGCAGGATGGAGCGGGTCGAAAGGCGCTGCCACAAAATTTTCAGACGAAGATTATTACTGGACTCTTGGAAAGTGCCTTGAAATCGAGAGCGTAATCAAAGAACACATGCGCATCATGGACAAGTACGACTCAAAGAAGCGCGTCGGCCTGATGGTCGACGAATGGGGTACATGGTGGGACGAAGAACCCGGCACTATCAAGGGACACCTCTATCAGCAGAATACGATGCGCGACGCCATGGTGGCCGCACTGTCGCTCAACATCTTCCACAACCTCACCGAGCGTGTGAAGATGGCGAATATCGCCCAGATTGCCAACGTGCTACAGTCGATGGTGCTCACAAAAGACAAGCAGATGGTGCTTACCCCGACTTACTATGTGTTCAAGATGTATGTGCCGCACCAAGATGCCACATTGATACCCCTGACGCTCAACACGCCCTACCGCATGGTGCGTGCCAACCGCCTTGTACCGACCATCAGCGCGACTGCTTCTCAGAAAGACGGAATTGTCACCATCTCGCTTACAAATATCGACCTTACCAAACCTTGCGAAGTAGAAATACCCTTGAAGGACATAAAGTTCTCGAAAGTGAGCGGTGAAATCCTTACCGCTGCCGACATACACGATTACAATGACTTCGGCGCACCCGAAAAGGTGACACTCAAACCTTTCGACAAAGCCAAGGTGAGCAAAGACGTATTGCGTCTTACTCTTCCGGCAAAATCAATCGTCACCATATCGCTACACTAAAATAAGCCATGTTTGAAGCCATACGCGAGTTTTTAGCCGTCCACATCACATGCTACGGCGCCACGACCATCATCGCGGGCATACTGCTCGTGGTGACGGCCGCGATGGCTGTCGCAGCATATCATATAGCAAAGCGGCTGCTCGAACTCGTTGAGCATCTCGTCCTACGCAGTCCTACCGACTGGGACGACGACTTGGTCGACATGCGTCTGCTCAAGGCCGTGTCGCAACTCGCGCCGGCCATCGTGGTACGCTGGGTACTTCCCGGCTTTTTCAGCAGCGACCCCACGACATTCCACTGGCTTTCGGCTGTCACGTCGCTCTATATCGTCTGGGCCGCCGTACGCATTGTCACCATACTTATCGGCAATCTTTACAACGCCCTGGCCCACCGACAGCGATATAAATTCTACGCCATCAAGGGGATTTTCCAGATGGTCAAGCTGATAGTTATCGGCCTGGGTGTAATTATTGGCATCAGCATACTCATCGGGCGTTCGCCCGTGGCAATCATAACGGCTCTCGGCGCCTCGGCTGCTATACTGATGCTGGTGTTCAAAGACACCATCCTGGGCCTGGTAGCCTCGGTGCAGCTTACGGCCAACAACATGCTGCACCGTGGCGACTGGATTGTGGCCGAAAAGCACGGAGCCAACGGCGAGGTGGTAGACGTGTCGCTGACAACTGTCAAGGTGCGCAACTGGGACAACACCATCACCACCGTGCCGCCCTACTCGCTGGTGTCGGAATCGTTTAAGAACTACGAACCGATGCGCGTGTCGGGCGGACGCCGCGTCGACCGCGCCATATACATCGACGTCAACACCGTGCGCTTCTGCACACGTGAAGAATTATCGGCCCTCGCCGACGAAGGCTGGCTCGACGGCCTCGACATCAACATGGCCGCACGGACTGTCAACATGGGACTGCTGCGCAACTACCTCGAGCACTACCTCGTAACGTGCGACTTGGTAAACAGCGAGCTAACCCATATGGTCCGCCAGCTCGACCCCACGCCCTCGGGGCTGCCCCTCCAGCTCTACTTCTTCACTCACACTACCCAGTGGGAGGCCTACGAGAAGGCGCAGGGCGACATCTTCGACCATGTCTACGCCATCATAGGCCGCTTCGGCCTACGGATATTCCAGACCCCGGCAGGAAACGACCTAAAGGGGCTTCATCGATAAAATTTGGCATTTTTTCGATATTTCAAGTACCAAAGTAGAAACACGCTTGCCGCTTCGGCAGATTGGTGTTAACTTTGCAACATGAAAATGAGAGAATTGAGACACTTTATTGTTTTGATGGTTTTTGCATTCCTGGGCGTGGCGACCGTGACGGCCGCCACTCTCTTTGGGAGTGTCACCGACGCCACGGGTGAAAGCCTTCCTCAAGCCTCGGTGCGCGTGCTTGCCGCCCGCGATTCATCACTTGTCAAAGCCGTCGTTACCGGCAGTAACGGACGGTTCACAGTCAGCGGCATAAAGAAAGGCAAATATATCGTCGAGGCATCATACGTAGGCTTCGAGGCCCAGATGCGCCCCGTGACTGTCGGCGATAAAGACATACATCTCAAGCCATTTGCTCTCAGCGAAGGGGCGATTGCCCTAAAGGAGGCCGTCGTCACCGGCATCAAGACGCCAATCAAGGTGATGGAGGACACCGTGGAGTTTAACGCCGACTCTTATAAGACTCAGCCCAACGCCGTTGTCGAGGACCTCGTGAAACGTCTCCCCGGCGCAGAAGTCGATAGCGAAGGCAAAATCACAATAAACGGTAAGGAAATCAAGAAAATCCTCGTCGACGGCAAAGACTTCTTCAGCGACGACCCCACCGTGGCCTCGCGTAACCTGCCCGTAAACATGGTCGACAAGCTGCAAGTCGTCGACCGCAAGAGCGACCTGGCACGCCTGACGGGTGTCGACGATGGCGACGACGAAACCGTCATAAACCTTACCGTCAAGAAAGGTATGAACAATGGCTGGTTTGGCAACGCCGAAGCCGGATATGGCACCGACGACCGCTACAAAGGCACCTTTATCGTCAACCGCTTCTGGAACGGCAACCAGCTCACCATACTCGGCGGCGCAAACAATGTCAACGACCCGGGCTTTGCCGACGGTGCGTCGGGCCGCTTCCGCCGTTTCGGCGGCAGCAACGGCATCACATCGTCGCAGTCTCTCGGCCTCAACTTCAACGTAGGCAACGGCGAGATATTCCGCGTCGGAGGTGACGTGCTCTACAGCCACACCGACCGCAATACCATTACCTCGTCAGACCGCCAGTACCTCTTTACCGACTCCACGTCGACCCAGCGCAGCAACAAACACGCCAAAGACCTTGGTCACAATATACGCGGCGACTTCCGTATGCAGTGGAAGCCCGACAGCTTCAATACCTTCGAGTTCCGCCCCAACTTCTCGCTAAACTATAACGACTCGTGGAGCACCGACTCGTCGTCGACCTTTGCCGGCGGACGGTCGGCCGGGCGCCAGGTAACGCGCAGCCTCAACCGCAGCAACAGCGACGGACACTCGTTTGAGTTCGGAGGCACGCTGACGTATAACCACAACTTCCGCCAGCGCCGTGGCCGCTCGTTCTCAGTCTGGGCTCAATACCAACTGAGCAACGTGCGCGAGAATGCCGAGACATATTCGTTCAACAAATTCTTCTTGCTCAACGACTCGGTCGACCTCTACGACCAGTTTGCCAACAACCACACCTGGAGCAACAGCGTGGCAGCGCGCCTGACCTGGACCGAGCCACTCGGCGACCCCGCCAAGGGCAACTTCCTCACCCTCGCCTACCGCTTCAGCTACCGCTGGAACAATGCCGACAAGATGACCTACGACCACCCCGTCACATTCCCTGACGGATGGGAAGGCGACCCGCTCATCGCCGAGGAACTCGTATTCAACCCAGAGCTGTCTAATAGCTTCCGCAACGACTACATGAACCAGGACATACGCCTCGGCTACCGCCACGTGAGCAAGAAAGGCAACCTCAACGCCGGTATATCGCTCGTGCCCCAGATGTCGAAGTCTATCAACCTGCTCAACCACGACAAAGACATACCGCGCCGCAACGTGCTCAACTTCGCCCCCTTCCTGCGCTACCGCTATAAGTTCAGCAAGGCATCGAGCATCATGCTCCGCTACAACGGCCGGTCGTCGCAACCGTCGATGAGCCAGTTGCAGCCCGTTGCCGACATGTCCGACCCCCTGCGCATAGTCATCGGTAACCCCGACCTTAAGCCTACCTTTACCCACAGCGCCATGCTGCGCTACCACAACTTCAACAGCGAGGCCCAGCGGTCGGTAATGGCGATGTTCGACGCCCAGTTCCAGCAAAACTCAATCGTGTCGAAAACGACATTCGACCCCACCACCGGCGGCCAGACCACGACCTACACCAACGTCAACGGCGTATGGAACGTGCGCGCCATGAACATGGTGTCGTTCCCCTTCCGCAACAAGGCCTTCACGTTCAACAACCACATCATGCTGTCGTATAGCAACACCGAAGGCTTCAACAACGGCGAGCGCAACAGCTCGGGCACCTTCACAGCCGGCGAGAGCTTCGGCCTGGCATGGCGACCCGAAAACCTCGAACTCGAGCTACGCCCCAACTACCGCATATCGACAGTTCACAACAGCTTCTCACGCCAGAGCGACCGCACCACCCACACCTATGGCGGCAGCTTCTACGGCTCGTACACGCTGCCCTTCGGCCTCACCCTGGGCACCGACCTCAACTACTCGGCCACAAGCGGTTACTCGCAGGGCTACGACACCAAGACGTGGATGTGGAACGCCTCGCTGTCATACGAGTTTCTGCGCAACCGCGCCGCAACGGTCAGCCTCAAAGCCTACGACATACTCGGCCAGCGCAGCAACGTGCGCCGCAGTGTGACCGCGAACTATATCGACGACAGCCGCTACAACTCGCTCACTCGCTATGTGATGGTGACTGTGTCGTACCGCTTCAACACCTTCGGCAAAGGCCAGCAGCCGGCCGACCGCAACAGTCACGGCGAGTTCGGACCACCCCCGGGTGCGCCCCGTCCGCCTCGCGGAGCAGGCGGCGGTGGCCGACCGTTCTAAGTTAGAGACAAGAAGTCAGAAGGCCCCCCGAAGGCATCAACTTCTGACTTCTCTCTTATACAATTTTCTCGCAGACCGAAATATTTAACCTATAATATTTTGAAAGTTGGAGGAAAAATCATACCTTTGCAAAGTTTTTTCGACACCATACAACAATGGGAAAATTTTCAGCATACAAATTGCCGCTAAAGAGCCTCGGGACAGGTACTCATGAATTTGAGTATCATCTCGACAAACAGTTCTTTGCCAATATGGAAAGCAGCGACGTCCACGACGCCGACCTCGCGGTACACCTTACCGTGAAGTATAACGGCGACTTCTACGACCTCGACTTCCATGTCAGCGGCGAAGTAGTGCTGATATGCGACCGTTGCCTCGACGACCTCCACTACCCCATCGACACCACCTATCACATCATAGTGAAATATGGCGAGGACTACAACGATGACAGCGACGAGATACTCGAGATACCCGAGAGCGACAACACCCTCAATGTCGCCTACATGCTCTACGACACCGTAGAACTCGCCATCCCCATCAAGCACGTACACCCCCTGGGCAAGTGCAACCGCCAGATGAGCGCGCTGCTCAAAAAGCACCGTGCCACCGCAGGCGACGAAGATGCCGAACTCGAAAACGAACTTATCGACGAAATCGACACGCTGCCCGACAGCAGCGACGACGCTCCCACAGACCCCCGGTGGGACGCCCTGCGCAAGCTATCGGACAACGACGATAAATAAACAGCATAAAGTAACCATACAATATCCAAAACAATGGCACATCCTAAACGCAAGCAATCAAAGACCCGTACCGCCAAACGTCGCACACACGACAAGGCAGTAGCCCCCACACTTGCACTTTGCCCCAACTGCGGCGCCTGGCACATCTACCACACCGTATGCGGCGAATGTGGCTACTATCGCGGCAAACAGGCTATCGTAAAAGACGAAGCCGTCTAAGAGCAAGCCTACGTCTGACGGAACGCTCTCTATCGACAGCCACAGCTGTGTCGCCAAGCGCCGTCCTTGCGCCGGCGGTGCCTCTTTAGAGGTTGCCGTCTCCGGCGAGGGGACGCTTTTGGTGTAGCTGTACGGCAGCCATTTTTGCCGACTATGTGTCGGCAATCGCCCTAATATCAGACTGCGGCTTCAATATGCCGCCCCAAAATACGCCGCATCTACACGGCTTAATCTACATGACTCAACTTTCAACGGACACCCGCCCCGTGGTGAAAGGTAACTAAAACTAAAGATATAATGAACGCCCGCATATCAGGCATTGCCTCTTACGTTCCCGACGGCATCCTCGATAACGAAATGCTCTCTAAGATGGTCGACACCAACGACGAATGGATTACCACCCGTGTCGGCATCAAAAAGCGCCACATACTCCGCGACCCCGACAAGGGCTCGTCGTACATGGGTATCCAAGCCGTAGAGAAACTTCTCGCCGAAACAGGCACTCAGCCCGACGAAGTCGAAGTCCTCATTTGCGCCACATCGAACCCCGACCATCGTTTTCCATCTACCGGCTCTATGATATGCTACGGGGCCAGGCTTAAAAATGCCTATTCCTACGATATGGAAGCTGCCTGTGCCGGCTTCCTGGTGGCCCTGCAGGAAGCTCGTGCATATATATGCTCGGGTATTTACCGCAAGGTCGTCGTAGTAGCTGCCGAAAAAATGTCGTCGATGGTAAACTATGCCGACCGCTCTACATGCGCCCTCTTCGGCGACGGTGCCGCCGCAGTATTGGTAGAACCGACCGAGGAAAACACCGGCATTATCGATGCCCTGTTCCACGTCGACGGTGTCGGCCACGACCACCTGCTCATGGTTGCCGGTGGCTCGGCCAAACCCACCACCCACGCCACAGTCGATGCCGGCGAGAACTTCCTCTTCCAAGACGGCCGTGCAGTCTACAAACATGCCGTTACCGACATGCTCACATCGTCGCTCGACATCATGGAGCGCAACAAGCTCGGCGTTGACGACGTCGACTACCTGGTGCCCCACCAGGCCAACCTGCGCATCATCGAGGCAGTTGCCCAGCGAGCCAAGTTCCCCATGGAGAAGGTGCTGGTCAATATCGAGCACACCGGCAACACGTCGGCAGCATCAATCCCCCTGTGCCTCGACGAGTTCAAGTCGACCCTCAAGAAAGGTGACCGCCTCGTCCTCACCGCCTTCGGCGCCGGCTTCACATGGGGTGCGATGTACCTCGTATGGGACCTCGACTAAACGCTCATTCCTGCCTATATGGACAGTTTTTATAACGAAAGTAGCACTTTTTGAGTGCTATTTTTGTTATATAAGGAGTATATAGATAATCCAACTGTTGAAATAACAAAAAAACACATAACTGACATGGACACTACTACCACCACTAACGGCCTTACTCCTGCCGACGAAAAAAACCTGCCCACGGCACCTATACATAAATCAGGCTTTGTCAACATTGTCGGCAACCCCAACGTAGGCAAATCCACGCTGATGAACGACCTCGTGGTCGAGCGCGTCAGCATCATCACCCAAAAGGCCCAGACCACGCGCCACCGCATCATGGGCATCGTCAACACGCCCGACTACCAGATAGTATTCTCCGACACCCCCGGCGTGCTCAAACCAAAATACAAGATGCAGGAAAGCATGCTTGCCTTCAGCGAGAGCGCGCTCACCGACGCCGACATACTCCTCTACGTGACCGACGTTATCGAAGACCCCGAGAAAAATGCCGACTTCCTCGCAAAGGTAGCTAAAGAAAAAGTACCCGTACTGCTGGTAATCAACAAAATCGACTTGCTCAAAGGCAACAGCGAACTCGATGCCATCGTCGAAAAGTGGCGTGTCCGCCTACCTCAGGCCGAGATATTCCCCACCTCGGCAAAAGAGCATTTCAACGTCGACAACCTGATGCAGCGCATCGTCGAACTGCTGCCTGCCGGCGAACCTTACTTCGGCAAAGACGCCCTCACCGACAAACCGGCCCGTTTCTTCGTCACCGAAATAATACGCGAAAAAATCTTGCTCGATTACGAAAAAGAAGTGCCCTACTCGACCGAGGTCATAGTCGAAAAATTCGACGAGAAAGACAACGCCATCCACATCATGGCCGTTATCTATGTAGAGCGCGACAGCCAGAAGGGAATACTCATCGGCAAGGGCGGCTCGATGCTCAAGAAAGTCGGCACCCAGGCACGCGCCGACATAGAAAAATTCTTTGGCAAGAGCGTATACCTCGAGCTATTTGTCAAGGTCGAACCCAACTGGCGAAACAAAGAAAACAAGCTCCGAGAATTCGGATATATCGAATAAGTTTGAAGCCCAAACTCCAAACCCCACACCAAACATCACATGGGACAATTAGTAGCAATCGTAGGACGCCCCAATGTAGGCAAATCCACGCTCTTCAACCGACTGACACAGTCACGCACCGCCATCACCGACCCCACCGCCGGCACAACCCGCGACAGGCAGTACGGCAAGGTTGACTGGACCGGCCACGAGTTCTCGATAGTCGATACCGGCGGTTGGGTGGTAAACTCTGAAGACGTCTTCGAGTCTGAAATCAACAAACAGGTCGAACTCGCCATCGAGCAGTCCGACGTAATCCTGTTTGTCGTCGACGCCATGAACGGAGTCACCGACCTCGACGACCACGTGGCAGAGATACTCCGCCGCTCACGCAAACCGGTAATATTAGTGGCCAACAAGGTCGATTCGAACGAGTGGGTCTACAATGTGCCCGAGTTCTACAGCCTCGGCCTTGGCGACCCATACCCAGTATCTGCCGTCAACGGCTACGGCACCGGCGACCTCCTCGACGAGGTGGTCAAAGACCTGCCCGAGCCCGACGAAGACAAAGAAGCCCTCGACGACATACCCAAGTTTGCCATCGTAGGCAGGCCCAATGCCGGCAAGTCGTCGATAATCAATGCCTTTATCGGCGCAGAGCGACATATCGTGACAGACATTGCCGGCACCACTCGCGACTCGATTTACACCCGCTATAGCAAATTCGGCTTCGACTTCTATCTTGTCGACACTGCAGGCATACGCAAGAAAAACAAGGTAAACGAAGATATCGAGTACTACTCGGTCATAAGGTCGATTCGCGCGATTGAGGCCAGCGACGTGTGCATACTCATGCTCGACGGCACTCGCGGCATAGAGTCGCAAGATGTCAATATCTTCTCTATCATACAGCGCAATAAAAAGGGCCTCGTGGTGGTCGTAAACAAATGGGACCTGGTCGAAGACAAGAGCACGGCTGCAATCAGGCACTACGAAGCCGCCATACGCGAACGCTTCGCCCCCTTTACCGACTTCCCCATCATCTTCACCTCGGCCATCACCAAGCAGCGCATCTACAAGGTGCTCGAAGAGGCCGTAGAGGTCTATGGCAACCGCCGTCGCACGGTGCCCACATCGCAGCTCAACACCACGCTGCAAGAGGACATCGCGGCATATCCGCCGCCAAGCAACAAGGGCAAGTTTATAAAAATCAAATATATCACCATGCTCAAGGGCGCCCAGGTGCCGACGTTCATATTCTTCTGCAACCTGCCGCAATGGGTCAAAGAGCCATACCGCCGCTATCTCGAAAACAAGATACGCGAACACTGGGACTTTACCGGCACCCCCATCAACGTCTTCATGCGCGAGAAGTAATCACGACTCGCCGACATACACTTCCTCACAGCACCTCGCGGAGAGCACGCGAGGTGTTTTCTTTCTTATTGTCTTCGGCGTATTTCACGATTACCGAAATAGCGAAATCGAGTATTGTGTCGTGGCCGTCGAGGGCGGCTTCGGGGTCCATATTCATCTGGCCGTTCTCGGTGGGTGGTATGCCGTACTCGGTAAGCTGCATGTCGGCATCATAGACAGGCGATGCCGAGAAACGCACACTCCACCCGATAGGTATTTCTGACGAAAAGGGCATGCCGGAGCCTCCGCCGGTGGTGTCGCCGACAACGACCACATGGCGCAGTGGCTTCATCACCTGCACGAAATTATTGGCCGCGCTAAAGGTCGAGCGGTTAGTGAGTATGATTACCGGCTTGAGCCAGCGCACACCGATTACCGGGTCGCAATAATAGGCATAAGGGTCGGAAAAATCATTATGCCCGGGCCCTGTCTTATGCTGTATGTAACCGGCAAGTATGCGCTCGTCGATAAAGTGCGACACAAGGTCTTCGACAGCAGTCATGTCGCCGCCACCATTGTCGCGGATGTCGAGTATCATGCCATCGGCCTCCTTGACGCTCAGCATCATATCGTTGACAAAGCTGTGATTGATACCGTAGGAAAATGACGAATAGCGCACATAGGCAACATTCGACTCCGTGAGCAGCTTATACGACATGCCGCCCGAGGTCGAATAGTCGAAATTGAGGTAATGCTCCTGTATGAGCCGCCAGTTGAAGTTTTGGGGATATGCCGTCCACCATTCGCGATAATATGACACGTCGAACCAACTGCTAAGGTTGGTATGCCCGTCGCGCAATTCGGCAAGCATGTCGGCACAAAGCCCGAAAAATGCCTTAAGCTCCATGTCGGGCTTAATCTCGCTGCGATAACGGTCGCGGACAGCGGCCCAGTCTACATCTTTTTGCTCGAAGAAACAGTAATGCTCGTCGAGAATAGTCCAAAGAGCATCAAAATTGCCATAATAATCGTTGTCGTAGCTATCGAGCGAATGACAACCCGGCAGACCCAGTGTCAGCGGCATGGCTATGGCCACAAGGGCTATGAGTTTTCGAAGGATTTTCATAATCAGTACAGGGCACTAATGTAACGGGCATGGGCATCGGGGCGCCGCGACGGGCTGAGCGAGAGCCACTCCGAGGCAACACCAATCACGGCTGTATGCTCAATCTGGCGGTTGACGATGTCGTGAGTCTTTGTCGACATGATATTGCAGCGATAGCCAAGGCGCAAGATTGTGCGGCCAAGGGCAATGTCGGCTGTCAGCAAATTGTTGACACGGAAGAAATTGCCCGGCCACGCGCCACGCACAAGGCCCTTGTGGTTGCCGAGATAGATTTCGTAGTACAACTCGCCGTACTCGGGCGAGAAAAACACACCGGCCAGCGGCATCTCGCCAAGGTACCTGAGAGTCAGATTTTTACCCCATAGCGAGGTGTGGTAGACAGCCGAGGCCTCGACACCCACAGTCCACGCAGCCTTTGCCGCCACCGGGTTGTTGCTGTTGCGCGGCACATATAGCACACCGCCTTCGACCGACGTATAACCACCACCATAGAGGCTCCACGGGCCGATATTCCAGCGTCGCATCATGCCCCAGCCGAGGTTGAGGCCGAGGTCCCACATGGTCGCGTTGCGGGCCGGGTTGTTGCGCGTCCGCGCACCGTCGAGACGTCCCGACAGGCGCATCACCCAACGCTCGGGGTCGAAACGCATGGCCTGCATACGTTCGTAACTCAAGGCAATCATCGGGCCCGAATAACGCAGGGGCGACAGATAGGTCTGGGCGATATGCGCCGTACCGGCCTCTAAGGTATAGGCCGAAACCACGGGCCGCTCGATAGCGACTGTATCTTCTGACTCGGCGGCTGTTACCGTCAATCCGAGACTTATTGCAGCGCCCGCAAGCAGGCTAATTATCTTCTTCATCATCAAATAGAGACGGGGTTACGGGGATATCCTCAGACTCCTCGGCATAAATAGTTGTTTCGACAACATCTTCGGCCTCGGTTTCTGAGGCTTCCTCATCGGCTGTTTCTTCAACCGGCTCCTCGGGCGGAGGCAGCAGTTCGACCGACGCGAGGTCGAAGGTGGTGAGGCGTTTACCACGGGCGGCAAACGATTTCACTCCAATATATTCGGCACCGTCGAGTTCCTGGTCTACGCGGTTCTCATCGGCAAAATGCAGCACGAATTTAGGGGCCGGCTGGTCGGTGAGCAAGAGCAGCTTCGACGACGCATCGTCTCCGACAAAGCGCTGGCGACGAGCCGTATCCTCGAAGGTAAAACGCTTGATATAGGGGTACCCCTGCCGCGCATCGTCGAGCACGGCGGTCCACACTGTCTTGGGGTTGTATTTCTCTATGCGCAATATTCCGTCGTCGTAATGGTTGGTGGTCTCGAAGCCCGTTGTCTGGAACTCGCCATTTTCATAGACGACCAATATGCGGTCGGTGCCGCCAAATTCGCCCAAGTATGTGCCACGGCCGTCGTAGTTGATACGCAGCACGTCGGTATCGAACCACACCTTGCGACCTCCCAGTGTCGATGCACCGCGCTCTTTGAGCGAGAAACGCGCCACCTCGTTCTTGGTCACGAGGTTGCCCTGCGCCGCACGGCCCTTTATGGCCAACTTGGCGAAATCGACGTCGAAGGTCAGGTTTTTGAGGCGCAGCTTGGGTTTGAGCGTCACCTTTACCACCTCGGCCTCGCCATTGGGGTTGGCCGAGAACCACACAATCTTCGCCCCGGGGGCCACAGGGTCGCCGGGGATGAGGCTATATTCTTTATCTCGGCTCATGCCGGTGGCGGCAAAACGCTTCATATAATATATGCCGCCACGTCCGTTCTGATAGATTACATTATAGATTGTGCGCTGGTCGTTGCGCTTATATACATTGATATAGATTACGCCCTTGCCGACAAATAGTTTGTCCTGAACCTTGGTAATCTTGTAGCGGCCGTCGCGATAGAAGATTATGATATCGTCGATTGACGAGCAGTTGCATATAAACTCGTCTTTTTTCAGGCCGGTGCCTACAAAACCTTCCTCGCGGTTAAAATATAGTTTTTCGTTGGCCTCGGCCACGTTGGCGGCCTGGATATTGTCGAAACTGCGTATCTGTGTACGGCGCGGATAAACCGAGCCGTATTTCTTTTTGAGATATTCGTACCACTCGATTGTCACCTCGTCGAGTCGGCTTAGGCGGTCGAGGGTGTCGGCAATCCGCGCCTTGAGGTTGGCTATCACGGCATCGGCCTCGTCGCTGTTGAAACGAAGTATGCGCTTCATCTTTATTTCGAGCAGGGCAAGTATGTCGTCGCGCGTAATCTCGCGCAAGAAGTCGGGCTTGAACGGCTCGAGGCGGCGGTCGATGTGCTCTACGGCGGCATCGGTGCTGCCGGCCTGCTCGTATTCGCGGTCTTTATATATGCGCTCTTCGATAAAAATCTTTTCGAGCGACGCCTTGAGCAGTTTCTCGCGGTCTTCGCCAAGCACCACGTTCAACTCGGCCGAGATGATGTTGCGCGTCGTGTCGACGCTGTGGCGCAGCACGTCGCTCACGCCGAGGAATACGGGCTTTTTGTCGCGGATGACGCAGCAGTTGGGCGAGATGTTGACCTCGCAGTTGGTAAAGGCATAGAGGGCGTCGATGGTCTTGTCGGACGACGTGCCCGGTATGAGGTGTACCAAGATTGAAGCCTCGGCGGCAGTGTTGTTTTCGACCTTGCGTATTTTGATTTGCCCGCGTTCGAAGGCCTTCAGGATTGAATCTATCAGGTCTTCGGATGTCTGTCCGAAAGGCAGCTCGGTGATATTTAGTGTGCGCGAGTCGATTTTTTCAATCTTGGCGCGCACCTTTACCGCGCCGCCACGGCGCCCGTCGTTATAGCGGCCCACGTCGATGAAGCCGCCGGTTATGAAGTCGGGATATAGCTCGAAGTTCTCGCCGCGCACACATGCTATGGCGGCATCAAGCAGCTCGTTGAAATTGTGCGGCAATATTTTCGACGACAGTCCCACGGCTATGCCCTCGGCACCCTGGGCCAGGAGTAGAGGGAACTTGGTCGGCAGCGTGACAGGTTCGGGCTTGCGTCCGTCGTAACTGCGCGTCCACTCGGTGACCTTGTCGTTATATAAGACCTCCGAGGCAAACAGCGACAGGCGCGCCTCGATATAACGTGCGGCAGCGGCCTTCGACCCTGTGAGTATATTTCCCCAGTTACCCTGCGTCTCGACAAGCAAATCCTTCTGGCCCAACTGCACCAGCGCGTCCTTAATCGAGGCGTCGCCGTGGGGGTGATACTGCATGGCAGTGCCGACAATGTTGGCGACCTTGTTGAAGTGGCCGTCATCAATAGTCTTCATGGCGTAGAGTATGCGCCTCTGCACGGGTTTGAGGCCGTCTTCGATATTGGGCACGGCGCGTTCGAGGATTACATACGAGGCATATTCCAGAAACCATGTCTGGTACATGCCGCGCAGATGGTGCCTCACCACGTCTTCGGGCGAAGTATACGGTCGTTTGGGGCCGTGCACTTCTGCGGCATCGTCTTCGGCCATGCTTTCAGTGGTATCAGCGTCGAGGTCTATGTCTTGTTCTTCTATAGGGTCTTGATTTTCTGTCATCGCGGTTTACGGGCAATTTCCGACAAATTTAATAATTTTTTGCGAAAATGACAAATCACGACCCCGCGAGGCTCAAAAAATAGAATCTGCAGAGTCAACTGGCAAGTGCAAAATTAGTGTAATCTTCGGAAGAATTCAACTTTTGGATTTGAAAAGCCTAATT
>VSPF01000189.1 GCA_009775195.1 Muribaculaceae bacterium | reverse complement strand
GGGCAATCCCTCTCTCCTTGCTAAGAGATGTTGCAGATTATCTAGTCTAGTTTTGCACTTCGATTTAGAATCTGCATAAAAAACGCCGTGCAACAGGGAGCTGCCCCTGTCACACGGCGTTATACTATCAGCTACTGATTATTTTGCAGCTTCAAGAGAGGCTTTACGGAACTCTTTCATGAGTTTCTCGAGCTGGAGAGATGCTTTGCGTGCGCGGGTGCCGGCAGCTTTGTTGCCTTTTTCCTGCTGGAGGGCTGCATCTGCGATAAAGGCTTCGTAAGCCTCTTTAATCTGTTGGAGTAATGATTCCATGGACTGATTTTTAAAGAGTTGGAAATATGTTGATGTTCACGTTTATTCGTCTTCGTACTCTGTGGTATCTACTATACCCGCCTCGGCGAGTGCCTGGCGGCGTTCTCGGCACGTGCCACAGCGTCCGCAGTGCTTTTCGAGGCCGCGATAGCAAGAATATGTGGTAGAATAGTCGATGCCGAGGCGCTTGCCACGGATGGCAATATCGGTCTTCGACAGCAAGGTATAGGGGGCACGGACAGTTATCCCCTCGTACGTACCGGCCTTGATTGCCTCTGACATAGCTTTGATAAAAGCCTCGCGGCAGTCGGGATAGAGGGCATGGTCACCGGCGTGATTGGCTATCATTAGTACCGACAGGCCACGGCTCTCGGCAAGGCCGGCAGCGGCGGCAAGCATGATGCCGTTGCGGAAAGGCACCACTGTCGACTTCATATTATCGAAATCATAGTCGCCCTCGGGTATGGCGTCAGGCCCCTCGAGCAACGAGCTGTGGAAGTTGCGGCCAATAAAGGAGAGGTCGATTTCTACCAATTCTATACCGAGCAGTCTGCAATGATAGCGGGCGCACTCGAGTTCTCGGGCATTATGATTCGAACCGTAGGTAAAGTTTACCGCGAGTTCGATTTCGGGCGCATATTCATGCAGCATGGTAACAGAGTCCATGCCGCCCGAAAGTACCATCAATGCATTTTTTACTGGTTTGCTCATAATGTCAGATTTTTTCGGGGAAAACTGCAAGCAGGCGCTGGCGCACCATCTCCTGATGGCCGGCATCGCCATAGTTGGCAAAAGGCACAATCGAAATCCCGCCACGAGGCATGAAGACACCGCGAACTTCGATATAGCGCGGATGCATCAACGACACAAGGTCTTTCATAATGATATTGACGCAGTCTTCATGGAAATCGCCATGGTTGCGAAAGCTGAAGAGATATAGCTTGAGGCTCTTGCTTTCGACCATGTCCTCATCGGGGATATAATTGATGATGATATGTCCGAAGTCGGGCTGGCCGGTCTTGGGGCACAGCGACGTAAACTCGGGGCAGTCGAGGGTGACAAGGTAGTCGTGCTCGGGATGTTTGTTTTTAAACGTCTCAAGCATCTCGGGGGCATAATCGGTAGGATATTTCGTACCGGCAGACCCCAGAAGAGTACATGTTGACAATTCTTCTTTTTGACGAGACATAGTGATTAACAATCCTTAATTCTTGTCTAAGCATGGGCCAAAAGCATTGCCACACTTAGGTTTTATTCGGCAAACATACTAAATTTTCTGCAATCTGCAAAAAAAATTACATAAATTGCCTCAAAAATTTGATAAAATCGTAAATATACTCGTTATTATTTCATCATTTCGACTAAACGGGCACTTAGATTATGCCCTTCAAGTCCATCAGGCGCCCTACGCCGTGACGACGACAATAGTCCCCGAGGCCCTCGATAATCTCGATAGTCACACGAGGATTGACGAAATTGGCCGTACCGACCTGTATGGCACTCGCACCCGCCATTATAAACTCGAGGGCATCGCTGGCGCTCGATATACCGCCAAGGCCAACTACGGGAATATTTACGGCATGCGCAACCTGCCACACCATACGCACTGCGACCGGTTTGACAGCCGGGCCCGACAAACCGCCGGTGACAGTCGACAGGACAGGACGACGACGCTCCACATCAACAGCCATGCCGAGGAGTGTGTTAATCAGCGACACGGAGTCAGCTCCGGCATCCTCGACCGCACGGGCTATATCGACTATCGAGGTAACGTTGGGCGACAGCTTCACCATAAGGTGGCGCGGCCACACGCGACGCACCGCCTCTACGACGGACGCGGCTCCGTCGGTTGTCGTTCCGAAGGCCATACCGCCCTGCTTCACATTGGGGCATGAGATGTTGAGTTCGATAGCTTTAAGTCCGTCGAGCGAGGCAAGGCGTTCGGCACATGCCACATAGTCTTCGACACGCGCACCCGAAACATTCACAATAGGAACCGTGTCGAGATTGCGGAGTGCCGGCCATTTCTCGGCCACAAAGAGCTCCACTCCGCCATTCTGGAGGCCGACACAGTTGAGCATGCCCATAGGCGTCTCGGCCATACGTGGATAGTCGTTGCCTTGACGTGGTTCGAAAGTCGTGCCTTTGACCACAAAACCTCCAAGAGCCTCGAGATTGATAAAGTCGGCATATTCGTCGCCATAACCAAAAGTACCAGATGCCGTCAGCACCGGGTTTTTAAGCTCAAGGTCTTTGAGCTTCGTCGAAAGGTCTACCATGTGAGCATATCAAATTTAAATACCGGGCCTTCCTTGCATACGCAGACATTGCCCTTGACAGTTTTTTCAACACAGCACAGGCATGCACCCAAGCCGCAAGCCATCATATTCTCGAGCGACACCTCGCCCGGGATATCGCGCGACATTGCCAGTTGGCGGCAAGCCCTCATCATCGGCTTCGGGCCGCACACTTGCACGAAGTCCCATTCGCCGGCAAAAGCAGGATGCCCGGTTACGAGTCCGTGGAAGCCGGCAGAGCCGTCGTCGGTACATATATGCAAGTCGGCGACGCTGCCGAAACGCTTCACAATCTCGGCATCGGGAGTCGAACGCATACCGAAAATCACCTCTACATGGCAACCCGACCGGGCAAGCGTTCGGGCCTGATAGTAAAGCGGCGCAATGCCTACGCCACCGCCAACGAGCAGCACGCGGCTACCGGCAGCAAAATCGGTTGAAAACCCCTGGCCGAGAGGTGCGATAATGCGCACGTCATCACCAACATTATAGCCAGCCAAAACTTTTGTGGCACGTCCGATAGGGGCTACAAGGAGCTCGAGAGCGTCGTCTGTACGGTTTAAAATCGAAATCGGGCGGTTGAGTAACACCCTCGAACGGTCGACACCCACCTCGACAAACTGTCCGGGCAGCATCGCCGGCATAATCCCGGCATCGGGGCGCACAAGATAAAGCGCCACCCACCCCGAAGGAAGATGCTCGATAGCGGCCAGGCGCAAAGTCATTTCATATTTCTTCATAAGAAAGTACGAAAAAGCCGATGGCAAATCACTGCTATCGGCTCTATGATGAGATTGGTTTATTAAGAAGTGGCGGGAACGAGAATTGAACTCGTGACCTCCGGGTTATGAATCCGACGCTCTAACCAACTGAGCTATCCCGCCGTTTGCAGGTGCAAAATTACTAACAAAACTTCAGCCGTGCAAACAAAATTTCAAAAAAAATTTCGTCATCGGCATATACTTCTGATTATGTGATTATTGCAGATGTAAAATCAATCCCGCTCCACACTTGCTGCGCTGGCTGATATGCGAACCTCCTGTGCCTGCGCTGCCGGTGTGGAGCGGGACCGACTATATATTACGAGTCCCGGTGCTATCGCACGGTGAGTCTTGCCGTCTGCACTTCAGCACTCGACGGGCCGACCATTATGTCGAACTCTCCGGGCTCGAGCACAAACTCAAGATTGGAATTGTAGAAGCTGAGGTCGGCGGGTGTGATGGTGAACGATACTGTCTTCGTCTCCCCCGGCTGCAGCTCCACCCTCTCGAAATGCTTTAGTTCTTTCACCGGTCGGGACATGGATGCCACAAGGTCGCGGACATAGAGCTGCACCACCTCGGCGGCCGCCCTGCTGCCGGTATTGGCAACAGGCACACTCACCACCACGCTGCCATCGGGAGCCATTGCCGCCGACGACAGTTTCATCGGACCATAGGCGAAAGTCGTGTAGCTCAGGCCGTATCCGAACGGGAAAAGAGGAGTCACCGGACTGTCGAGATAGTTGCTACGGTATTTTTCGAACACGGCAGGGCCGTCGGAACGTGGCCGTCCGGTATTGAGATGGTTGTAGTACAGCGGAATCTGCCCCACACTTCGTGGCATCGACGCGGTGAGTTTGCCCGAAGGCGACACCTTGCCGAAAACCACATCGGCAATAGCATCGGCACCTTCGCTGCCGGCATACCACACGTTCATCACGGCAGGAACGTTCTCGGCCTCATAGGTCATCACCGTGGGGCGACCGGAGAAGTTCAGCAGCACCACGGGCTTTCCGGTGGCCACCAGAGCCTTGAGAAGCTCCATCTGGTTCCCGGGAAGCTGGAGAAACGCACGCGAGGCGCTTTCGCCACTGCTCTCGGCTCCTTCGCCAAGTGCAGCCACAATCACATCGGCCTTTTCGGCCACCGCCAGAGCCTCGGCCACAAGCTCGCCGGCCGGACGCGGGTCGCGGATGCAGTTGGCCATGCTTGCACCTGCCTCCATCTCAGCATCGCCGTAGAGATTGGCGCCTTTGGCATAGAAAAGCCTGCTGCTGTCGGCCATGGCTTCGGCAAATGCCGTGCGGAGGCTACGGTTGCGGCCAGGAACGGCAGCTACACTCCACATACCCTGCATATGGGTGGCGGCATCGGCCAGAGGACCTATCAGAGCGATTTTACCGTCGGCCGACAAGGGTAG
>VSPF01000188.1 GCA_009775195.1 Muribaculaceae bacterium | reverse complement strand
CGCTATATCAATATCGACATGCGGCCTGTCGGTGCCGAAGGCGACGTGGTCATGATCGACGCAACCATATACCTGGCAAGGAACAAGAAGATGACTGCCTCGGTCGAACTCGAGGGCACGAACTCAGAGGGCGACCTCGGTTTCGGTCTCGGGCTTACATACCAGCACCGCAACCTCAACCACGGTTCCGAGTTGCTGACTACAAAGTTACGCGGCTCTTACGAGAGCCTTTCGGGTAATTTCGACGGACTTATCAACAACCGCTACACCGAGTTTGCCGGCGAGGTTGGCATCACCCTGCCGCGATTTGAGTGCCCCTTCCTGTCGAAGTCGTTCAAACAGCGGCGACTGGCATCGACCGAATTTACGTTCTCGGCAAACTACCAGGAACGTCCCGAGTATACGCGCATCATCCTCGGCACAGCGTGGAAATGGAAGTGGCAGCAGCAGAGGGCCGACTATCTGCGCCGCCAGACCTACGACCTCATCGATATCAACTATGTGCGCCTGCCGCGCTCTACCATCAATTTTATCGACGAGATAGCGCCGTCAAACCCGCTGCTGCGCTACAGCTACGAAGACCACTTTATCATGCGCATGGGCTATACTTACTCGCGTACCAACCGCCGTCTGCCCTCGGCCACGCTCAATGCCCTGGCCGTGCAACCGCATGTGACGAGCCTGCGGCTCTCGGTAGAGATGGCCGGCAACCTGCTCTACGGAATTTCAAATATGATAGGGCAGAAGAAGTCGTCCGGGGTATATAAGATTTTCGGCATACAGTACGCCCAATATGTCAAGGGCGAGGCCGACTTTACCTACACGCGCAATTTCAACACGCGCAACTCGCTGGCTATGCACGTGGGTGCCGGCATAGCCTACCCCTATGGCAACTCGTCGATGGTACCATTCGAGAAGCGTTTCTATGCCGGCGGTGCCAATGGCGTGCGAGGCTGGGGTGTGAGGACGCTCGGCCCCGGTGCTTACGATGCCAAAAATTCGGTTACCGACTTTATCAACCAGTGCGGCGACATACGCCTCGACCTGAGCATAGAGTACCGTGCAAAGCTCTTCTGGGTGCTCGAGGGGGCATTGTTTGTCGATGCCGGCAATATATGGACCATCAAAGACTATCCCAACCAACCGGGGGGACAATTCAAGTTCGACAAATTCTACAAGCAGATAGCGGCAGCCTACGGTCTTGGCCTGCGCATGGACTTTACCTACTTCCTGCTGCGCCTCGACCTGGGCTTCAAGGCGTATAACCCGGCCATGAACCAGGAACGCTGGCCCATCGTCCACCCACGCTGGGGCCGCGATGCAAACTTCCACTTCGCCGTCGGATATCCGTTCTAAACGATTGTAAGATGTCGTTGTCAGACCTTAAATTAATCAAATTTTTTGCGAGATTTAAACTTTTGTTGTAACTTCGCCTTATAACACATGGAACACAATAACCTTAGATAATGGACTCAAAACTTATGACAAAGGCAGCCGACAATATCCGTATTCTGGCTGCGTCGATGGTCGAAAAGGCCAAATCCGGTCATCCCGGCGGTGCCATGGGTGGTGCCGACTTCGTAAATGTACTCTATTCGTCGTTTCTTATCACCGACCCCGACGACCCCACATGGTTTGCCCGCGACAGGTTTTTCCTTGACCCGGGCCACATGTCGCCCATGCTCTATTCGGCCCTGGCTCTGACAGGTAAATATACCGTCGACGAACTTGCCCAGTTCCGCCAGTGGGGTTCGGTAACTCCCGGCCACCCCGAGCTTGACCCCGAGCGTGGCGTAGAGAATACGTCGGGCCCCCTCGGTCAGGGACACACCATGGCTGTCGGCTGCGCTATTGCCGAGCGTTTCCTCGAGGCCCGTTTCGGCGGCATCGTAAGTCATAAGACTTATGCCTTTATCAGCGACGGCGGCATACAGGAAGAAATTTCGCAGGGTGCGGGCCGTATCGCCGGCTACCTCGGCCTGTCGAACCTGATTATGTTCTATGACTGCAACAAGGTGCAGCTATCGACCATGGTCGACGCTGTCGATACCGAGGATTATGCCGCAAAATACCGTGCCTGGCATTGGAACGTGATTGAAATCGACGGCAACGACCCTGCCGCCATCGCCGACGCACTCGTCAAGGCCGAGGCCGAAGAGGAGCGTCCCACCATCATTATCGGTCATACCACCATGGGCAAGGGCGCAGTCAAGGCAGACGGCGCATCGTTCGAAGGCCAGTGCTCGACCCACGGCCAGCCTCTGAGCAAGAGCGGTGCCGACTATGCCGCTACAATCAAGAACCTCGGCGGCGACCCCGAGAACCCCTTTGTGATTTTCGACGATGTAAAAGAACTCTATGCCCGTCGTGCTGCCGACTTGCGTGAGATTGTCGCTGCCCGTCGCGCCGAATTCGACACTTGGGCAAAGGCATATCCCGAAAAGGCTGCCGAACTCAAATCGTATCTCGACGGCGTGCTGCCGCAGATTGACTATACTGCAATAGTGCATAAGGCCGACATCTCGACCCGTCAGGCATCGGCCGACGTGCTCGGTGTGCTGGCCGAGAAAGTTGGCAACATGATTATCTCGTCGGCCGACCTCGCCAACAGCGACAAGACCGACGGCTTCCTCAAAAAGACCCATGCCTTTGCCAAGGGCGACTTTACCGGTGCCTTCCTCCAGGCCGGCGTGAGCGAGTTGACCATGGCCTGCATCATGAACGGTATCGCCCTTCACGGCGGCGTGTGGTGTGGTTGCGGCACATTCTTCGTCTTCTCCGACTATATGAAGCCCGCAGTGCGCATGGCGGCCCTGATGGAGCAGCCCGTAAAATATATCTGGACGCACGACGCCTTCCGCGTAGGCGAGGATGGCCCGACCCACGAGCCGATTGAACAGGAGGCCCAAATCCGTTTGATGGAGATGATTAACAACTTCGCCGGCAAGCAGGCCATGCTCGTGCTTCGCCCTGCCGATGCTGCCGAGACTTCGATTGCCTACCAGATGGCCATGGAGAACCGTCATGCTCCGACAGCCCTCATCTTGTCGCGCCAGGATATCAAAGACCTTCCCGCTCCCGAAGGCATGACCCGCTCCGAGGCTGCCAATGGCGCAATGCGTGGCGGCTACACTATTGTCAAGCCCGCCGGTGCTCCCGATGTAGTGCTCGTAGCAAACGGCTCCGAGGTGTCGCTGCTGTGCGAGGTTGCCGTGCTGCTCGAAGCCGACGGCGTAAAGGCTGCTGTGGTATCGATGCCCTCAATCGGTCTCTTCAACCGCCAGGACGAGGCTTACCGCGAGTCGGTGCTGCCTGCAGGTGTGCCCCAGTTCGGCCTCACCGCCGGCCTGCCCATCACTATTGAGATGATTAAGGGCTTCCACGGCAAGGTGTTCGGCATGGAACGCTTCGGTGCTTCGGCTCCCTACAAGGTACTCGACGAGAAGTTCGGCTTCACCGCCGCCAACATCTACACCCAGGTGCGCACCGCCCTGGAGTAAATCTTAGATATACATAGTAGACAAAAGAAGGGTTGCACTTTGGCGCAACCCTTCTCTTGTATTTGAGCAATAAATTGATAGTCCGAGCGTTAAATTGTTATATGAAACTTAAGAATTTGTTACCTGTCGTGGCGTTTGCAGCCACGTTTTCGCTATGGGCTTGCGGCGATGAAAAGTCAGGCCCGGGGGAGATTGAGGTGCCGACTCCTGTCAAAGAAACCGGTTTTGCCCGTGGTGCCGACGTGAGTTGGCTGACCCAGATGGAGGCCGAGGGACGTAAATTTTATACGCCCGGCACTCCGCGTGTGCAGAAGGAGTGTATGCAACTGCTGCGCGACGTTTGCGGCGTCAATGCCATACGTCTGCGCGTATGGGTCAACCCTGCCGACAGGTGGAACAGTATCGACGATGTAGTGGCCAAGGCCGTAAGGGCCGAGCGATTGGGATTGCGTACGATGATAGATTTTCACTTTTCCGACACCTGGGCCGACCCGGGCCATCAGGAGATGCCGGCTGCGTGGAAGGGCCTCGCGTTCGACGATTTATGCAAGGCCGTAGCCGCACATGTGGTCGAGACGCTTAAAGCCCTTAAAGCTGCCGGTGTGACGCCCGAATGGGTGCAGGTCGGCAATGAAACCACGCCCGGCATGATGCTGCCTGCCGGTTCGGTTGACAATCCCAAGCAGCTTACCGCTCTTAACAATGCAGGTTACGATGCCGTAAAAGCCGTTTTCCCTGACGCCAAGGTGATAGTGCATCTCGACTCGGGCCAGGACCAGTGGCGCTACGACCGCATGTTCGACATCCTTCGAGACAACGGTGGACGCTACGATATGATAGGCATGTCGCTCTATCCATATTGGGCCGAGCAGAACGGCGAGACCGGCGGCTGGCGCAAAGTGGCTGCCGACTGCAAGGCAAATATCGACCACGTAAAGGCCAAATACGGCAAGCCTGTGATGCTGTGCGAAATCGGCATGCCCTGGGACCAGGCCGAGAATTGCAAAGCCCTGCTCAGCGAAATGATGACGGCCGATGTAGAAGGCATATTTTATTGGGAGCCACAGGCCCCGTCGGGATATAACGGCGGCTACCAGCTCGGCTGTTTCGACAACGACGCGCCGACAGTCGCCCTCGACCCGTTCATGAAACACTAATTGCGCTTTGATAATTAGAAAAACATAAGGACATAAAGACCATAAATCACAAAAAAATATTTGTTCCTTTTGCCCTTTTGTCTTTATGTTTCCTTTCCCCAGCAAAGGAATGACAGTATCCGTCCGAAATAGGCCGGCTTGTACATAGCGTCTTGGGTTGCGAACTTTGCAATCAAAAACGCTATGTTTA
>VSPF01000187.1 GCA_009775195.1 Muribaculaceae bacterium | reverse complement strand
GCGCTCAAACTGAACGCCTTAATACTTATCTATACTTATAGTTGCCTGTCTTTAACTGCCGTTCACTTGCCGATGCAAAAGTTCATAAAAATGTTTTGGAGGATTTCGGGGGTGGTGATGGTGCCGGTGATTGAAGAGAGGTGGTGGATGGCTTGTCGGAGGTCTTGGGCGGCGAGGTCGGTGGGGATGCCTTCGCGTAGAGAGGATGATAGAGCGCGAAGGCTGTCGGCGGCGAGGCCGAGGGCTTCGGCGTGACGAGCGTTGGCCACTATGATGTCGGCGGTAGCGGTATCGGCGGCAAGTATTCTTGTTATCGTTTCGCGCAGGTCTTCAATTCCCGAACCATGCAGGGCAGAGCAGTGCAGTATCTCGGCGTGGGGGTATGCCTCATGCCATGCGGCATCGTCGAAGTCATTAGCGAGGTCGCATTTATTGGCAACTATGATAAGCGACGAGTCTCCGCAAGAAAAATCTAATGCTGCCGAAGATGGAGTTACACCAGCGGAGGCATCGACGACGTAGATAATGATACGGGCTGCATCGGCTGCATTACGAGACCGCTCTATACCCATGCGTTCTACAGGGTCGTCGGTGTCTCTCAGACCGGCGGTATCTTGGAAACGGACAAGGTATTCGCCAATTTCGACAGTGTCTTCGACCACATCGCGAGTCGTACCATGGATATCAGACACGATTGCTCGGTCATCGGCAACGAGTGCATTGAGCAACGATGATTTGCCGGCATTGGTATTTCCTATAATTGCGACAGGAACTCCGGCCTTGATGGCTTGCCCCGCTTTGAAACTGGCTGCTGCACGCGCAAGATGTTCCGACAAGCCGTCGGATAGCTCAAGCAGGCGGCTGCGCGATGCAAATTCGACTTCTTCTTCAGAAAAATCAAGCTCGAGTTCGAGAAGCGACGCAAGTTGAACCAGTTCGGCACGCATTGCATCGATTTTTTTAGAATAGTTTCCCCTCATCTGCGACATTGCCAATCTATGCGATGCCTTCGAGGTAGAGGCTATGACATCGGCAACGGCTTCGGCTTGGGCAAGGTCGAGACGCCCGGCAGCAAAAGCACGGCGAGTAAATTCGCCGGGTAGCGCGAGGCGGCAGCCGGCCGAAATGAGTGCCTGGATGAGCTGCGCCTGAATCCACCGTGAACCATGCACGCTTATCTCAACAACGTCTTCGCCGGTAAACGATGCCGGGTTACGAAAGACCGTAGCCACGGCCTCGTCGAGTATTTCGCCGTCTGGACCAATGATTTTGCCGAGATGGGCAGTATGCGTCGGCACGACGGCAAGGTCTTTACCCTTCCATATTGCCGAGACTTTTACTAAGGCTTCTCGACCACTGACCCTGGCTACCGCGATGCCGCCGACACCAGGGGCTGTAGAGATGGCGCAAATTGTATCGTCAGGATTATATATAAGCGCGTTTTGCATTTTTATCGTCTTTTTTTATCCCACAATCGGTAATTACTCTTACTCTCGACCTCATTTTCTATGTCGTAGGGAAGGCACTTGAAAAAGTCGAAACCCGTTATCTGCTCTATATTATCCACGCTTGTGGCCATAGATTCGAGACCGTCGGGCGTCGGGTGGTTAGGCATTATGAAGCCGATAGCACGAGGCGGCTCGGCATAGGGCGCAAGCACGATTTTAAAGAAGCGCTCGGGTACGGAAACCTGGCTTCTGCCTATAGTATTGGGTATGATGTCGGTCAACACCGGGCCGCAAATTATGATTATCGCACTGTCGCGCACTGCCCACTGACGGCATTTCTTCTCGAGCGTAGACCAGCGGCCGCTGTTGATGCTATGGTCTTGGGGGCATATATTTGTCAAATAGTGTGAATCTTCCATGGCTTGCGCACTCCATTTCATGTCGCCTGCCGGGGCCATGTGTCCACGGTCGTAGCCCGAACGCCGATAGTCGTCGAGTGTCGCACAACCGTAGACGTCGCTATCGGCCTTGAATTTCGACTCTCGTGGTTCCGTACCTTCGGTTTCGGCCCCGGTCAATTCCCATGCCACATAGTTGGGCTGATGATGGACGGGGTTGAAAGAAACCTTGAAGCCCGTATAGTTGATTATTATCTCGTTCGTCTCGTCAGGTAGCTCAACGGTGGTCAGGCAGTCGGCAGTCACTTCGCCACCAATAGTGGCTGGTTCCTCGCCCAACGCCTTCGACAACCAAAACATAACCCCGAAAGCCACGATTACCAATAGGACGGTAAGGCTGACGCCTTTGGTCAACTGCGACGGTCTTCGTGGACGCTGTGCACGTCTGCGGCGGTATGTCTCAGAGTTGTTCATCTGCATAAGTTTTAATAGCACGACCGAGAGCTTCAACATCATCAATACTCATGGCCGCCGAGAGACTCAGCCGGAGCCTGTCTGTCCCGGGTGGAACTGTCGGAGTGCGGATAGGCAAAACATCGAAACCGTCGGCTGCGAGAGCCTTCGACATTTCGACAGCCGCATGAGGGTCTCCGAGCATGTAGGGCTGAATATGACTGTTACTGCCATTGCACAAGGTGCGCCCAAGAGCATTTCCCAAGGCTTTGAGATGGCTGCGTTCGCTATCCATGCCGAGCGATTTTTCGAAAACGAACTTGCTCCACTGCGCAGTGACAGGGGGTAGGGCGGTAGAAAAAATAAAACTGCGGGCACGGTTTATCGCCCAGCTCCTAAATGTATCGTCCATAATAGCGAACGCGCCTGTCGAGCCGAGAGCCTTACCGAGAGTGCCGACGATTACGTCGACATCGGCAGCCTGGTCGCCCATCGCCATCACCAGACCGAGTCCGCCAGGACCTTCGACACCGACAGCATGGGCCTCGTCGACGTAGAGCAGGGCACCGTCGTGCTTTCGCTTGATTTCAGCAATTTCACGGAGGGGGGCCCGGTCGCCGTCCATACTATATACGCTTTCAACGATGATAAGCAGCTTTCGCCCCTGACTTGATATTTTTTCAGCCAACAAAGCGAGATGCCGCATATCGTTATGTCGGAAACGCTCGAACGGGGCTCCCGATAATTTGATACCGTCGATTATACTTGCATGCACGAGTTTGTCGGCAAGGATGGTATAGTCTTTGGTTGCCAGTGCCGACACCAGGCCGGCATTGGCATGATAACCGCTATTGAATATTAGGGCAGAGCGGCCATATGCATCGCGCAGACTATTTTCGAAGTCATCGAAAGCCGTCTGCGTGCGTGCAAGCAGACGGCTTGCCGACGCCGACATAAGTAAGTCGCGAGGGTCGTGCGCCGAGAAAAATTCCTGGCGCAGGTCTGCCCTTGTCGCTATGCCGAGGTAGTCGTTGCTGCTGAAGTCGATACGCCCCGATGTGGTAGCATCGTCTGGTATCAGCCTTAGGTTGCCACTGGCGGCAAGGTCGCCAAGAGTTTGTTCAATAATTGTCTGCATCACTCACGAGTTCTATCAACGCACGACAAAGACAACGCAGTTGGTCTTCGCTTATAATATATGGTGGCATGATATAGCAATTATGCCCGAATGGCCTAATCCATACGCCCTTGTCGACACATTTACGCTGGAAACGGCCTACGTCGACGCATCCCTTTGTCTCTATCACGCCGATTGAACCAAGCACGCGCACGTCTGCTACCTGCTCAAGCTCTTTCGCTTGTGCGAGTTCTTGCTTCATTACTTGTTCGATATTTGCCACCGTCTTGGCCATGTCTTTCTCGCTCAACATCTTGAGCGACTCGACGGCGATGGCGCAACTGAGAGGGTTGGCCATGAAAGTAGGGCCGTGCATAAGTACGCCGGCCTCTCCGCGCGATATGGTGTCGGCTACAGCCTGTGTCGTAAGTACTGCACTCATGGTCAGGTAGCCGGCAGTCAGCCCTTTGCCGATTGTCATTATGTCGGGCTCGACACCGGCGTGCTGCCACGCAAAGAATTTACCGGTGCGCCAAAAACCGGTGGCAATCTCGTCGAAAATCAACAACACGTCGTACTTATCGCACAATGCCCGGGCTTGGCGCAGGTATTCGGGGTGGTAGAACCACATGCCGCCAGCCCCTTGCACGATTGGTTCGAGAATTAATGCGGCGATAGTATCGTGGTTCTCTTCGAGTATATTGGATAGTGGTTCAATATCGGCCTGGTTCCATTCACCGTCGAAGCGCGACGAAGGCTGCGGCACGAAGAACCTCACGGGTAATGCCGACCCGAAAGCACTATGCATGCCGGTAACGGGGTCGCACACGCTCATCGCATTCCATGTGTCGCCATGATATCCGCGCCGTATTGTCACAAAGTTGGTTTTGTCATGGCTCCCGGACTTGGATATGGCAGCCTGTACGGCCATCTTCATGGCCACTTCGACAGCGACCGACCCTGAGTCAGCATAAAATATATTGTGCATCGAGGGCGGTGCGACCTCGAGCAAAGCCTTGCCCAAATCAATGGCCGACTGGTGTGTAAGACCGCCGAACATCACATGACTCATCTTGTCGAGCTGTCGCTTGGCAGCATCGTTGAGCCGGGGATTGTTGTAGCCGTGTATCATACACCACCACGACGACATGCCGTCGATAAGCCTGGTGCCGTCGGCAAGGCAAATCTCAGCGCCTGAAGCCGATGCCACTTTATATGTCGGCAATGGGTCTATGGTAGAAGTATAGGGATGCCATAAATGCTCGCGGTCCCACGAGTCATAGAGGGCTTGTATATGTTCCATGTCGCTAATATTTTTATGCAAATTTAGCAATTATGGCGCTTTTATGCAAGCGGGCGGATAAACAGTGTTTCCGACATCACTGCCGGAAACATGTCTGATTTGATAGTATGTCATAGCACATGACAATTTTGCTCATTCAGCCCAATGTGCGCATACATAGGCATATACGTAAATTCAGAGACAATGT
>VSPF01000186.1 GCA_009775195.1 Muribaculaceae bacterium | reverse complement strand
GGGCGCTTAGCTCAGCTGGTTCAGAGCGTCTGCCTTACAAGCAGAGGGTCGGGGGTTCGAATCCCTCAGCGCCCACACCGTCAGCCCCGACAATTCAAATTGCCGGGGCTTGTTATTTTCATTTCGCCACACACCTGCATCGGATACACCGCAAATTCGGCTTGAGCCGTAATGACCCACCACCGGCAATACGAGTCGGCACAACAAGGATAGGCCAGCCCTTAGCGTATGGCACTGTTGAAGCGGCGGCGCTCGGGGTCGTAGAACCAACCCCATTTGCAAAAATAGCGCGCCAAGTTGACAGCATGAATGACAGTCATGCGCAGATTGTGATACGACGCGGCACGGTGGGCATGAACTATGCTCACGCCGGGGTAATAGAGCGTCTTGTAATGTCGATGTATGCGGCGCGTCAGGTCTATATCCTCGGGGTACATGAAGAAACGTTCGTCGAAGAGACCGGCCTGTCGCAGTGCCGAAGTTCTGATAAACATAAAGCTACCCTGATGGTATGGTATATTATGCGGCACACTAAAATCAAGATGCTTTAGCAAATAGCGGTCGTTGCGACGACGTATTAGAAATTTTGGCAAAAAGCGGCGACCGAAAACATCGAGCGGCGTGGGCAGGCGGCGGCAAGTGTACTGCATCGTACCGTCGGGGTTCGTAATCCTCGGCTGGAGCATACCGACCCCGGGGTTCGCCTCCATAAACGAATAGATATTGTCGACAACGGCAGGGTCGAAATATACGTCGCTATTGAGGACCAGGTGGTAGTCGGCACCGGCATCGAGGGCGCGGCGTATGGCTAAATTGTGCCCCGCGCCGAAACCCGGATTGTCGGCGGCGATATACACTACCCTGTCGTGCTGCCCGGCCCAGCGGCGCAACTTGTCCTCGCTGCCGTTGTCGACGATGTAAATCTGACTGATGCAGCGCGACGTCAGCGAGGCCAGGCACGTTTCGAGCTCGTCGACAGGAGTGTGATATGTTACGATGCTGACCGTCAACATGTCTTGATAACATTCATGCCGCAGCGGGCACAGTCGAAGTCGAGGCGATAGAGGCCCGATTCGTTTCTGAGGAACAATGGCAACGGCAACTTGGCACCGTCTTTCTCGCGAAGACATGCCCCGAGTTCGCGGCGTATGCAATAGCGGGTCTGCATCACGCGCACTTCGCCGCCGGGCCTCTCTACCTCAATGGCCGACTGCGATATTTCGGCACCGTGCCCGAGATAAAACTGCCGTGAAAGTCGGTTGGCGACATTATCGTGATATGTCAGCACCATGCCCTCGAAGGCATCGTCGGACAGCTCGCAAGCCCTGCGGCGGTCGTAAGTGTAGGTAGCTTCCGCCACATGGTCGAGAAGCGACAAGAGGTCGCGCCGCGCCTGCGACAGCACCGAGGCGGCCACAAAGCGGTCGCCGAGATTATCGTCGATTTCGGCGATACGGTAAACGGTGTCGCCGGTTTTCTCGAGCACTCGCTGCCGCTGGGCAGCCTGTGGCGACCGTGCCTGCTGGGCAGGGCTGTCGACAACGAGGGTCGCACGGCAACCGCGCTCGTCGCTTATATCGAGCGACAGCCTTGTATCATCTACGGGATTGAGGCTAATCGTGGCGTTGATGGTACGGCTGCACGAGGCATCTTTGGCATCGAGTATATCAAAAAAAGCCTTGTCAGTGTTACGGTATAGCTTCATGCCGGGCTCGAGGTCGGCCTGGGGCGTGGCCGGGAAAAGTATATCGCCCTCTACCCTGTTGAGCCTGAAGCCACGGTAGACGCCACCCCGGTCATAATAGCCGAGTCCGTCGCCATTGGCAAGTTCGTGGGTAAGCGAAGCCCTGAACGAGCGGCGGCGGTTGTCGTAGGCCGACCTCACCGTGCCAATTTGCTGCCCAGCCCATTTGGGTGTGTCGAGCGAGGCCATGCGCGCCGGCCTGGCAAGGAAATACGACGTATAACCACGGTTAAATGTGCGTTGCAAGTCAGGGGTAAATGAGGCCTCGGACGTGCCACGGCTCGCCCGAGTGTACTGCCCGTCTGAGTCGCGGCAGATTTCATCGAGCAGGCCGCTATACATGCGAGTCACGTTGGCCACATAACGCGCGTCCTTAAGCCGCCCCTCGATTTTGAACGAAGAAGCCCCCGCAGCGACAAGCTGCGCCAACGCGGCGCTCTGGTTCATGTCGCGTAGAGACAGGTAGTGTTTCCTTGGGGCCACCTCGCGTCCCTGTGCGTCGACAAGCTCGTATGGCAGGCGGCACATCTGCGGGCAGGTGCCGCGATTTGCGCTGCGGCCTGTGGCGACAAAGCCGGCCTGGCAGTCGCCGCTATAGCTCACGCACAAGGCACCGTGGACAAAGACCTCGACCGGCACCCCGGCACTCTCGGCACACGCCCTGATTTCATCGAGCGTAAACTCGCGCGGCAGCACCAGTTGCGCAAACCCGGCCCGGGCAAGCCAGCGGGCCTTCTCGGGCGTGCGTATATCGCACTGCGTGCTTGCATGAAGGGCGATTGGCGGCAAATCCATCATGAGATAGGCCATATCCTGCACTATCAGCGCATCGACACCGGCAGCATACAACTGCCAGACAAGGCTTCGTGCCTCGTCGAGCTCCGAGTCATAGAGTATGGTATTCATGGTCACATATACCCTCGCACGGTATACGTGTGCAAAATCACACAAGGCGGCAATGTCGGCCACCGAGTTGCCGGCAGCGGCCCTCGCGCCGAAAGCCGGGGCACCGATATATACTGCATCAGCCCCGGCGAGTATGGCCACGCGGCCAACCTCGGCATTACGCGCCGGGGCAAGGAGTTCAAGACAGCGATGCGACATGGCGTATGCGGTCAAGTAGATTAAAAGCCTCGCCGCGCGAGGCGTCTATGCGGTCGGGCTGGTGCGCGTCGCTATTGACGAGTATGGTTATGCCGGCGTCGGCCAATACGGGCAGATAGCGTTCGCCGGGGAAGAAGCGACCATGTTGCTCACGAGCCTTGGTATTGAGTTCGATAACACATCTGCGGTCTATTATCATGCCAATCAGCGACTCTACACATTGGCGATAGTGGCTGCCATCCTCAATGCCCGGTGCATAATACGACGCATTCTGCCCTACCTTGTCGAAATGGCCGAGAATGTCGAAACCGCCGGCCTCGACCATGGCGCGTGACTGGCGGTAAAATGTATCGACAACATAGTCGATATCACCGCGAAAATAAGCCTTCATGCGCTTGGCAAAGCTGTCGAAGTGCCCGTCGATATCGACATATTCGCCCGACTGCGAAGGTATGAAATGCACCGACCCTATAATATAGTCGAGCGGCAAAGACTTGAAATATTCATTTACCGGGCCCCAGTCGTCGCCGAGGTAATCGACCTCCATGGCGGCATAAAAGCGGCATGACTGCAATTCGGGCATGGCCTTGATGCGTTGCACCTCGGCCAGATATACGTCGACATCGGCCCGCAACATATTGCAAGGCGAAGACACCGGTATAGGGCTGTGCGGTGAAAAACCATAATGCCGCATACCGGCGCCTACGGCCGCGCGTGCCATAAGCTCCATCGACGCATGTCCGTCGCAAAACTGGGTATGGCTATGAAAATTATATTGTCGTGTCTGTGAAATTATACTCTCGAAATCCATAAAAAATTTTTACGCGGGCGGCATCAATAATGTTTGCCAGTACCGATAAAGGCTACCTGACGGAAGTCATCCATATTATGGCGGATAATCCAATCGATATAGTCCATCATCAGCCATGCGGTAAACTGATACCCGGCCGGGGTCATGTGACCGCCCATATAGTAGTTCTCGCGTATGTTAGACCCCTGGTTGTAGAGCGGCGCGTAGCGTTCGAGGTCTATCACATATACATTGTCGAATACATCGGCCATCGAGCGGATTACGTTGTTGTAAGCGGGGCGTGGCACGTCGTCGCGAGGAGTGGTGACAACAAATATCTTGGCTTCCGGCTGTATACTCTTGATACGCTGTATAATCCCGCCATAGTTACCGGCAAATGTATTGGCGTTCTTGGAGTAGTCACCGGCTACGATATCGGTCTTTACATCGCCCACGGCGTCGCCACGGGTACAGTCGTTGACACCTAATGCAATGATATAAGCCTGCTTAGGCGACTGCTTGGCATCTATGTTGTTGTTGAAGTTGTTGGGCCGGTCCCAGAAATGCTCGAGCCACCCCACGGCAGTCTCGCCGCCTTGCGAATAGTTCTCGCCGGTCGCGCCCATGGCACGGCACATATACTGACCCCACGAATAGTCATAGAGGTCGGCATAGCCTGTGCTGCCGTCCTCTTTATGGTATTCGTGTTCGCCACTCGACAGCGAGTCGCCGATAAAGCCCCACGTGCGGAATATGCTCGACAAGCCCGCGTCGTGGGTGATATTGGCCAAAGGCACATCGTCGGGCAGCATAGCCTGTGCCTGAATGGCGGGCACAGCAAAGACCGCAGCCAACGACAGGATTACATTCTTTAGTTTCATCGTAATAAATTTAAGCTAAACAACTGAGGAAAATTAGTAAGATACATCGTGTATGAGCTTGCCCTTGGCCACAAGTATGCGGTATCTCGCAAAAGCCAAAAGACAAACAGCGTCGGCCACCACGGCTATTAGCAGCGAATTGTCGACACCGAGACCGAACCCTTCGGGCGACGGCGCGGTAAACAGATATGAAACGACCACCGTGGTCATAAACAGGGCCGGGACCATGGTTATGACGTAGGCGCGGCCATGACGGGCAAGATATACCGTCGAAGCCCAAAGGGTAAACGCTGCCAGCAACTGGTTAGTCCATGCAAAATAGCGCCACAGCACATTGAAGTCGAGCAACATCAGAGCGAACGTACAGGCAAATATCGGCAGCGAAACCAATATGCGTTTCAGAAGCTGTTCTTGGCCTACATGCAAAAAATCAGCGACGATCAGCCTTGCCG
>VSPF01000185.1 GCA_009775195.1 Muribaculaceae bacterium | reverse complement strand
TCCTGCCTTACAACTACAAAACTTAAAGCCGACCTGAAAATCAAAAATCAAGTCGGCTTTTTTCGGACGGATACGATAATATGTCAAAAAATCCAACTACCCAGAATGTGGAGTTTACACAATAAAAAACAAGAGCCGGGAAAGTCATTTCCCGGCTCTTGTGTATATGGTTGCTTTATTAAGCTTTGCGACTGTTGCGGCGGAGTTGCAGCGCAATCCATTTGCGTGCGTTGATAAACGCATCGAGCCAAATGGTCGCGTCATCCTTGCGGCGGTCGGCAGGGTAGGTTGGGCACTGCCACGGGAAGATAGCGCGCTCGAGGTGCGGCATCAATGCCAGGTGACGGCCGTCGGCACTGGCAAGCGCGGCAATTGCGCCTTCGCTACCGTTGGGGTTGCCGGGATAGCTGTTGTAGGCATAGCGTGCGGCTACCTTGATGCCAGATTGTGCGACGGGCATGTTGAAATGGAAACGGCCTTCGCCGTGTGCCACCCAGATGCCGGAGCAGAGGTGCGAGAGACTGCCGAACATAACGCTGTCGTTGCTCTCGACCTGCATTCCGAGGAAGGTTGATTCGAATTTGCCCGAGATGTTATGCTTCATCTCTACGGCCGGACGACCGTCTTTTGTCGTCTTGGCTCCGAGCAAGTTGAGCTCTATCATCAATTGGCAGCCATTGCATACACCGAGACTCAGCGTGTCATGGCGGGCATAGAAGCGTCGCAATGTTTCGGCTGCACGCTCGTTCCATTTGAAGCCCGCAGCCCAGCCCTTGGCAGAACCAAGAACGTCGCTGTTAGAGAAACCACCGCAGAAGACTATCATGTTTATGTCGTCGAGGGTTTCGCGTCCGCTGGCAAGGTCGGTCATGTGTACATCGCGTACGTCGAAGCCGGCCATAAAGAGCGAGTAGGCCATCTCGCGGTCGCCGTTGACACCTTTTTCACGTATGATTGCGGCACGGATGCCCGAGGCGGTGCGGCGGCGAACTCGCAGGTTGCGGCTCTCGAAGCTGCCGTTGAAGTTGGGGCGCAGGCGGTAGTTGACCGGCTGCAGGCCGAGATTGTTGCGGCGCTCGGCGGCACATTCAGGTTTGGTCTGCAGACTGTCGAGCAGATATGACGGTTCGAACCACACGCGGCGCATGGCCGGTATCGACACGAAGTACACGTCCTTACCGTGGCTGATGGTTATCACCTTCTCGCTACGGCGCGACGGCGAGGCTATCGGGAAGTACCTTACTCCGGCATTGTCGAGCATTGTTTCGGCCTTGGTGCGGTTGCGGTCGAGCACTTGTATTACTATGGCCGGATTTTCGGCAAACAGGATTTTGGTCAGGTCGGTTTCTCCGGCACCCTTAAACCCTTCGGTAAAGAAGTTGAGACCGCCGTAGGTGTTGGCAAAGCACATCTCGAGCATGGTGGTGATGAGGCCGCCGGCACTTACATCGTGTTGCGCGGCAACCACGCCGGCATGCACAAGGTCTTGAACGGCGCCAAAGGCATTGGCAAAGAACTCTGCCGATTTGATATCGGGAACGGTACCACCGACCACACCCTGAGTCTGGGCAAGTGCCGAGCCGCCGAGGGCGAGGGGAGTACCGCTAAGGTCGATATAATAGAGTGTCGACTGGGTAGTAGTGGTCAGGGTGACAGGTACGAAGTTGCGAATGTCGTCGACTTCTCCGGCAGCCGAGATAATCACCGTGCCGGGGGCCTTTACGCTGGTGCCGTCGCTATATTTTTGTGTCATCGACAAGCTATCCTTACCCGTCGGAATATTGATGCCGAGCTGGCATACAAAGTCGCTGCAAGCCTCTACGGCGCGGTAGAGGGCGGCATCTTCGCCTGCATTCTTGCACGGCCACATCCAGTTTGCACTCAGCGAGATTGCCGACAAGCCTTTGTCGAGACTTGCTCCGGCAATGTTGGTCAGCGCCTCTGCTACAGCGAGTCGCGAACCGGCCTCGGGATTACTCAGCGCAACCGTCGGTGCATGGCCGATAGATGTTGCGATACCACGTCGGCCCTGGTAGTCGAGTGCCACTATGCCGCAGTCGTTGAGGGGTAGCTGTAGGGGGCCGTCGCACTGCTGGCGGGCAATGCGGCCGGTTACCGAACGGTCAACTTTGTTGGTCAACCAGTCCTTGCAAGCCACGGCCTCGAGCGAAAGCACGCTGCGTATATACTCGTCGAGCTTGGCCACGTCATATTGACCTTCGGCAAAATGTGTCTCGACATTGCTGTCGTGCATCACCGTCTTGGGCGGATTGCCAAGCATGTCGGTCACGGCGAGGTCGATGGCCGGTTTTTCGCCCTTACGGCCAAAACTGAGGCGGTGGTCATCAGTGGTTTTGCCAACTATATAAAGGGGTGCGCGTTCGCGTTGTGCGATACGCTCTACCAGCGGTATATCGTCGGGGTTGATTACAAAACCCATACGTTCCTGACTCTCGTTACCGATAATCTCTCGGTCAGAGAGCGTGGGGTCGCCGACAGGCAGGGCATTGATATCGATGCAGCCGCCAGTACTTTCTATAAGTTCGCTAAGGGCGTTGAGGTGGCCCCCGGCACCGTGGTCATGAATCGACACGATGGGGTTGAAGGCACTCTCGGCAAGGGCGCGGATAAGGTTGGCGACGCGCTTCTGCATCTCGGGGTTGGCACGCTGCACGGCATTTAGCTCGATAGCCCCGGCATAGCGGCCTGTATCGACCGACGATACCGCGCCACCACCCATGCCGATGCGATAGTTGTCGCCGCCCGACAAGGCTACAGACTGACCCGGTTGGGGGTCGCCCTTGATGGCATGGTCGGCATTGGCATAGCCCACGCCTCCGGCAAGCATTATCACTTTGTCGTAGCCCCATGTATGGCCGTCTTCGGCATGCTCGAATGTCAGTAGCGAACCGCAAATCAGCGGTTGTCCGAATTTATTGCCGAAGTCAGAGGCTCCATTCGAAGCCTTGACCAGGATGTCGGCAGGGGTATGGTAGAGCCAGCGACGCTCGTCGACTTTGGTGTTCCAAGTCTTGGCGAGTTCGTTTTCGAGCCTCGGATACGATGTCATATACACAGCTGTGCCGGCAAGTGGCAGGCTGGCCCGTCCGCCGCCAAGGCGGTCGCGGATTTCGCCGCCGCTACCTGTGGCTGCGCCGTTGAAAGGCTCGACTGTGGTGGGGAAGTTGTGGGTCTCTGCCTTGAGCGACAGCACGGTGCTGATTTTGCGGAGAGTGAAATCAGAGGGCACGTCGGCCTTCTCGGGTGCGAATTGCAAAATGTCGGGTCCGGTTACGAAGGCCACATTGTCTTTGTATGCCGATACGAGTCGGCCCGGATTGGTCTTGCTCGTACGCTTGATGAGGTTGAATAGCGACGACGGCTTTTCTTCGCCGTCGATTATGAATGTACCGCCGAAAATCTTGTGACGGCAATGCTCCGAGTTGACTTGCGAGAAGCCGAACACTTCGCTGTCGGTGAGCTTGCGGCCCAGTCTTTTCGACAGGTCACGCAGGTACTCTTCTTCTTCAGTACTAAGGGCAAGGCCCTCGCGCTGGTTGTATTCGGTGATATCATCTATTTCTTCGGGTGCGGCTGGTGTCGCCGTCGATGCAAACATGTCTGCACCGGGATTGGCATACACAGCCTGGAGCATAGGGTCGAAGACGGGTTTGTCGCCGTCGGGCACCTTGTGAAGCTCTTCGATACGCAGAATGCCGCCGAGACCCATGTTCTGGGTTATCTCAACGGCATTTGTGCTCCAAGGGGTTATCATTTCTTTGCGTGGTCCTACATATGTGCCCGACAAAGAGGCATCATTACAAGCTTCGGCACCGCCGAAGAGCCACGCGAGGCGTTCGTTTTCAGAGGGGTTGAATGAATGGTCGGCATCGACGGCAAAAGCTGCCGTGTCGCCCAGTACGAAAAATGTTACCATCGGAAGGTGTTGTAAAATTTTCCGCAAAATTACGAATTATTCCACAATTAGGCAAATATTAATTGATTCACACAATTCACACAATTCACACAATGCAACCGCATCACCGGTGTGTTCCTGAAAAAGGTTGACTCAATTTGGTATGTTTACTGATTTAGGTTTACTTTATGTCTGAGGAGAGTTGACTAATCGGGTCTTATCCCTGGGCGGAGTTACACAAAATATATCGACTATGAGAAGTTCGAGCAGCTTACACAGCACGACGTTATATACGTCACCAAAATGAAGAAAAATCGGCTCAAGCCGAAACCACAGTGCATAATTAGTTTGGTAAAATTGTGGCTATTATAGGAGCTTGGACCTCTGGGACAAGCCATTGACGAAGCGACGCTAATCATTTATTTGCAAGTGATTAAATATAAATGCAACGTCTAACCTAAGGCTTGTCCCGAGGTCCAAGCTCTTATAGTAGATACCTCTAAAATTTCCCAAATTTTAATATTTGCACCAGAAAATCGGCTTGGGCCATAATTCCCGTTTTCTATCCCTGTGTGGTGGCTTGTGGACGGAGTTTTACATCTACGAATGGACGTATTCCCTTCTCGAAGCTGACTCTTGCAATAGCGTGACCGAAGAGCGAACGGCGCTTGCTAATCAGAAGGTAGATAGAAGCTACATCGATGCCATATATGGCTATCGAGCCTAATTTCGAAGGATTTTCTATGCTTGGATAGAAAGCATAGATAATGGTCGGCTTGGCCAAGAATGGTTTTGCAATGTAGGCTTTATCATAGCCTTGGCGTAAGTATTCCTGGTATTCTGCCTCTTCGCGTTTTTGACGAAGGAGGTCTGAACGTTTGTAGGCGTAGATGAAAGCCTTGCAGGCTTTGCCTATGGGCGCACGCTCTTTCACGACCACAGTGTTTTCTGCGGCGTTTGAGGTGAGGAGCTTGAAGATGTTCTCGACTTCTTGCTCGATTGAGATTGCTTTAGCAGCGGTGGTCTGGAGTTTTGTATTCATACATTTAAAGGTTTTTTAGCCTGCCGTATGGGC
>VSPF01000184.1 GCA_009775195.1 Muribaculaceae bacterium | reverse complement strand
GGATGCGGCGTCGGGGCATACCGCCGAGAGCCGCGTCATTTTCAAATTCGTCGAGAGAGGGGGTAGAGTGGGGCATATTCTAAGTGAGAAGTGAGTGTTTTAAAAGTTAAGTGGCTCAAAGAGCTGCCAGCGTGGCGATTTCGGCCATAGGGTCTTTGGCATTGAAGACCGCGCTGCCGGCGACGAGGACATCTACGCCGGCCTGTGCGGCGAGTGCGCCCGTGTCGGCATTGATACCGCCGTCGACCTCGATTAGCGTGTCGCTGCCGGCGTCGTCAATCATGCTTTTGAGCTCGGCAATCTTGACGAGCGTGTGGTCGATGAAACGTTGGCCGCCGAAGCCGGGGTTGACGCTCATCAGCAGCACCATATCGAGGTCGTAGATTATATCGCGGAGCATGCTTACCGGTGTGGCAGGGTTGAGCGATACGGCAGCTTTCATGCCCGCTCCGTGTATGCTCTGTATTACCTTGTGCAGGTGGGTACAGGCTTCGTAGTGCACGTTCATCATCGTGGCGCCGCAGTCGCGCACGGCACCGACATAGCGGCCCGGGTCGACTATCATCAGGTGCACGTCGAGGGGCATGTCGCTGATTGAGCGTATGGCTTTGATGACCGGGAAGCCGAACGAGATGTTCGGCACGAAGACACCGTCCATCACGTCGCAGTGTATCCACTGAGCCTGGCTTTGCTCTATCATGTCGATATCGTCGGCGAGACGTGCAAAATCGGCCGCCAACAGCGAGGGGGCAACTATCATTTCTTGGTGTCTTTCTTTTTAAATGCGTTATACAGTATATATGCCACGCAGGCTAAGAGCAATATGAGTCCGCCCAGCGAGAGGTAGCTGTTATATTTTTCGACAGCCGCGTAGAGCTCGTCGAGGCTTACGTGCATCGACAGCCACCAGCCCAGGCCGGCAAGTATGGCATTCCACACCAGTGCGCCGAGCGCGGTATAGAGGCAGAAAACCCATATATTCATGCGTGCGATGCCGGCAGGGATAGAGATAAGCTGGCGTACGGCGGGTATGAGGCGGCCGATAAACGTGCTGGCCGCGCCGTGCTTGTCGAAATACTTCTCGGCTTTCTCTACCTTGGCCTGGTCGATGAGGCAGGCATGACCCAGGCGCGAGTTGGCAAAGGCATATACTATCGGCCGGCCGATAAGCAGCGACAGTACATAGTTTATTAGCGCGCCAACCAGTGCGCCTGCAGTGGCGACGGCAACGACTGCAAAAATGTTCATGTCGCCGCGCTGCATGGCCAGATAGGCGGCCGGTGGCACCACCACTTCGCTCGGAAAGGGTATAAACGAGCTCTCTATCACCATGAAGATGAAGACAAAGAGATATGAGGCATTGTTGACAAACCAGTCAAAAAACCATGCCGCGTTGAGATAGTCTGTAATGGCAAGAGGTATGAATAAATCCATAATTCTTCAATTTTATGCAAAATTACGAATTTATTGCGGCATTGCCGCTTATACTTGCATTAAATTTTATGCATTATCATGCAATAATGACTTCAATTCGTCCTGCATCTGTTGCGCCAGGGCCGACATGCGCCGAAATTTTATGATGCCCAGCACAATGCCCAGCACGAGCCCGACGATAAACGCTATTATTATATGGTATTCCGAGTGGTCGAAGGCATCGACAAACATTGTCACAATCAGCGCGCCGCCCGTAAACATGCCGAAGGCCCTGAGGTAACGCTGTATGCGCGCGATTTTTACGGCACTGGCAAGGGCGGTGACGATGGGCTGCGAGGTATAGTCGCAGCGGCTGATATAGCGCGAGAAACATAGGTTGAGCACGCCCATCACCACGCCGAACCAGGCATAGATTGCCGCTATCCACTCGGGAAAGCCAAGCGATATGACCAGTATCGGTGACAGCGCGGGCAGCAAGATGGCGCACAGTGCCGAGCGGCGGTAGTAGCGGGCCAGTTTTGCACGTGCCGTCTGGGCGCGTCCCGAGGCGAGACGCTCGGTCAGACGGTTCGTGTCGGCATCGAGGAGCTCGCTGTTGATGCGGGTTTTTTGCCAGTTATTTCTTAGTTGTTCGAGGTCCATAGGTCAGTAATTTTCGGCAGCCGCCATTTTGGTTAGTTTTTCTTTTGCCCTGTGCAGTCGCACGGCTACATTGGCCTGGCTCAGGCCTGTGATATGTGCAATCTCGTCGTAGGGGCGTTCGTCGAGCCACAGGGTTATGAGTGCCTTGTCGACGGGGCCGAGTTGCGAGATGAGTCGGTAGAGTTCGCGGTATTCCTCCATGGTGGTGCCGCTGTCGCCCGGCTCGACCGGTTCGAAGAGCATGTCGTCGAGTCGGTCGGTACCCTGCGGCGTGTAGCGCGCATTGCGCCGGTGCCACGTGATGCACGTGTTGATTGCCGTGCGGTATATCCATGTCGACATCTTGGCTTCGCCGCGAAAGCTTTCGAGACCCTGCCATAGGTTGATTAGTACTTCCTGGTATAGGTCGTCGAAACTCGCCCACGCGCTCGAGTAGAGATAGCAAACCTTGGCTATGACCTCTTTGTATTTGTCGGTCACGGCAAGAAATTCTTTCTCTTTGTCGGCTGCCTTTGTCATTTTTTTACTTTGACGCGGTAAAGGTAGGGAAAATTACATAAGTGTTGTGTTAAAAAATGTATATACTATTGCACAACTAAAAGTTTAGTTATAATTTTGCCTCATCAACTAAAAAATTAGTTATGCCGAGGACAAAATCTAAATATCCACACCTTACCGAACGCGAGGCAGAAGTGATGGAGCAGCTATGGGAGCACGGCCCCATGACGGTGCGCCGGTTGCTCGAAACGTACCCGGACCCCAAGCCGCATGTCAACACCGTGTCGACGACGGTGCGCATACTCGAGGACAAGGGTTATGTGTCGCACGACCCCGACTCGTCGCGCCCGTACATATATTATGCCGTCGCGCAGGCAGGCGATTTCGCCGGCCGCAGCCTGGCCCAGGTAATCAAGAGCTATTTTAACAACTCTTATGCTTCGGCGGTGTCGGCCCTGGTCGAAGACGAGAAAATATCGGTCGACGAGCTAAGGCAGATTATCGAGATGGTCGAACGTAAAAAACAATAGTCATGGGAGCTTTTGCAGCATATACCTTTAGTGCCGGCATATTTCTTCTTGTCTCGTACCTTGTGTATAAATGGTTGCTGTCGAGCGAGAACCAGCCGACATTCAACCGCATGGCATTGCTGTCGTTATACGTGCTGGCTTTCGTTATGCCCCTTGCTCCGGCCATGCGTCTGCCGGCGCGCCACGTGGTCGAAGAGGCGGCCGGCGGGATTGACATAGGGCAACTTGGTGCTGCTGTAGTCGAGGAAGCGGTGCCGACGTGGCCGGTCGTACTGCTATGGGTCTATGTCGCCGGTATGCTCGTGGCCACCCTTATGTTGCTTGTGGCTTTCATAAGGTTGTTGGGCATACTTCGTCGCGGACGCCGTATGAGTGTGAGCGGCTATACGCTAATCGTGTTGCCGCATACCGCCCTTGCGCCCTTCAGCTGGATGAAATATATAGTGATGAGCGAGGCCGACTATGCCGCCGCGCACGATATGATAGTCCTCCACGAGGTGTCGCATCTGCGCCTGTGCCACTGGGTCGACCTTCTAATCGCGCAACTTGTCGTAATAGTGCTTTGGTATAACCCTGCTTCGTGGCTTATGCGCACCGAACTGCGCAACGTGCACGAGTATCAGGCCGACAGTGCCGTGCTGCGCTCGGGTGCCGACGCGCGCCAATATCAATTATTGCTAATAAAAAAGGCTGTAGGCCAGAGATTCCCGTCGCTCGCCAACAGCCTCAACCACAGTAAACTTAAAAACCGTATTACTATGATGTGTAATCAACCAAGCCGCCCGGGCCGCAGGATGCGCGCCCTGGCAATCGTGCCTGCACTGCTCGTTGCATCGGCAATCGTCAACATGCCCGTCGTAGCCTCGGCTATCGGCTCGGCAGCGTCTGTGTCACTTGGCATTGACAAAGTTAGTGAAAAAACCGGAGACGGCCAAACCGTCGAACTCAAGGGAACGGTAAATGACGTGAAAAACGAATCTGATACTCCCGACGTGCTGCCACAGTATCCCGGCGGCGAGAGCGAGATGTTTAAATACCTCGCCATGAACATGCACTATCCCGAGGCAGCTATGACAGCCGGCGTCCAGGGGCGCGTGGTGGTCGAGTTCGTGGTCGAGAAAGACGGTTCGCTGTCTAACATGAACGTGCTTTGCTCGGTCAGCCCCGAGCTCGATGCCGAGGCTGTGCGTGTGGCTTCGTCGATGCCGGCATGGATTCCGGCGCGTTCGAACGGCGAAGCCGTCCGCTGCAAGATGGCCCTCCCGGTGCAGTTCAAGCTCACAAAGTCGGACAAATGCGGCAAGGCTGCCGTAGATGAATACAATGCCGGGGAGAAGGACGTAAAGCAGGGCAAGACCATCGACCAGGTTGTCGTTGTCGGCTATGGCACACGAAAGAAAGACAATGTAGAGATTAATACCAACAGCACGACTGTAGTCGTGAGAAACGGTAAAGCCGACTGCACTGTCGGCGACATAGTCGGCGATAAAAAGCCCGTGTACTTTGTCGACGGCAAAGAAGTTGCCGATATCAAGGACATAAGCCCTGATAAAATAGAGTCAATCACCGTCCGCAAGAATGACGATAAATATCCCGACGGAGCCATATACGTAGAGCTCAAGAAATAACAGCTAAACCTATACTTTCAACCCCCGTAAGTCGCACACGCAGACTCCCGGGGGTTGATATATCCTGTTGCGTGGCCCGGTGTGGGTTTTACATCCCTGCTAATCATTGTTTTATAGGCCCAAGCCGAAATGTCGGTGCATAATTAAAAATATAAGAGATGAGGGTTTTCAACGATAGGAGCTTGACTCTCCGAGGCAAGCCATAGGTCAGACGTTACATTTAATCGCTTGTGTATAAATGAAAAGCATTGCCTCGAAAAAGGCTTGTCCCGTTTACTCTCGGTAATGCAAGAAAATTATGCAAATTTTCGCGTTAAAAAATGTCAAATGCATGTT
>VSPF01000183.1 GCA_009775195.1 Muribaculaceae bacterium | reverse complement strand
CAGACTTTTACCGTTCTCAAAATTCAAAACAATGAAATTACGTTATCTATTATTGGGCGTATTGGCCTTTACTGTTCTCTCGACTACGGCACAACTGCGCTGGGGAGTCGAGGCAGGTGTCAATGTGTCGCATGCTTTTGAACGCACCGAGACCAAGGTCGGTTTTAATCTGGGCGCGACAGGAGAATATGCTTTTGCCAAGCACTGGTTTGCCGATGCGGCGCTCAAACTGTCGTCGCAGCCTTGTGGTGACCGCTCATGGCTGGGTGGCAACTACTATGACACGCCGAATAGTGCCCCCGAATATTATGTGGAGCGCGACTATACTCCATATTATCTGACGCTTCCGGTGCGTGTGGGTTATTCGTTTGGTGCGTCGTCGAATGTGAAACTGTCGGTAGCCGCCGGCCCGATAATCGGCCTTGGCCTATGGGGCAAGGGCCATGCCAAGCAGGTGTCGTATGTGACAGCCGAACAGCCGGGCAAACCGGTAGTGACATACGACGGCAAACTCGGCAATATATTCAAGGACGTACCGTACGGTTATGCCACGTCGCGCTTCGAATACGGTGCCAATCTCCGCATTGCTGCCACTATAGCCGACCATTACCGCATCGGGGCGGAATATAGCATCTTGCATATTCCCGGCCTCGACAAATCAGTCGACAACGTCAATATTTACTCTATAAACATCGGCTATGTCTTCTGAAAATAAGATGTTGTCGCTGGACTGACTTATATGCAAAGTGGTGTATCATATAGGCAGGAGTCCTCGATGAGGACGATGTAGTAGTTAACCCCACGATTATTCGTGGGGAAATGGAAACCAATATAAAGGAAGTCCTCGGAGAGGACGCAAAGGAATTGAGAACATGCCGTTAGCGACCTCTCCGAGGTCATTTTATCGTAGGTGTTTCAGAGTCCCCGCCAATGATGGCGGGGTTAACGATAAAAACGTCGTCTCCGACGACTTCTCAATTTGACTCACCCTCTTATTTTTCGTAACATTTATAACATACTCAAGTTTCGCAAGTATGCTACTTGCTCACTGTTTGTTGTATTTTGGTTATAGGTTATGGTTTAACAGATGCAAACAACACTATTATTAGTGTCCACAATTGGCTGCCTAAGGCTAACCTATAAACGATAAACAATAAACAGTGAGTAAGTCATAGACTTACGAAACTTAAATAAAATATACTTAAAATGAATAGCAAAATCAGAAATCTTATAGTCCGGTTGGGCTTCTTGTTCTTGCCGATATTGGTGATGTGTTCGTGTGAGGACGAGCCGGAGCCGCAATACGAAATTCGTGTGCTTGCCGAGTGCGACAGTCAGAAGCCGATTTGTATTTATGGCTTGGAAAAGAGTTATATACTCTTCACCCATGAGCTTGATTATACGGTTAACCATATTTTTGATTACGGCATTATCTATGATATAGCAGCCTACTGCGAAGACCCACAAGGAACGATGAAAATAACTGTATGGGTCAATGGTGAATACTCGGGCGAAGTCGAAGGTCACTCAAGGATTTATATCAAGCTCCTTGATAACGGCACGCTCGACAAGGGCCCGGGGTACTTGTTAACATCTCAATTTTAGCCGGGGCGCAACAAACAAGGCTGGGTCAAAACGATAATCTACAAAAAATCCTCGGAGAGGAAGCAAACGACAGTAAGCATGTCGTTTGCGCCTCTCCGAGTTTTTTTTGCCTTATGGCATTTTTACGGGATTGCTACCTTGGCAACCTTGTCGCCGGCTTTGACGATGTAGAAGCCGGGAGCGAGGGGTATGCTTGTGTAGGCGCCCCCTGTGAGCGAGGCTACGACCTTGCCGTCGGCAGTATTGGGTGCGGTTTTTTGCCCTGTTTTGGGTCTTTTGCGCAAAAATGCCCCATTTTTGGTCGGAATATATACGCCGTGCGCCAGGCGCACTGGTGCCTCATTATAAAATAATGATTAATTTTGCTGTCGGTAAACTTAAATCAAAATACCCAAGTATAACATGAAAAAATCTACTTTACTGCTGGCAGCGTTTGCCATTAGCCTGGGAGCCTATGCCAAGGGCGTGACGGCAACCTGGCAGCTCTCCGACCCCGACAACCTGGCGCAGGTGTCGGTTACGGGCGGCGAGGATGCGAAGGCCCTCGTGACGCCTTCTTTTACCAAAGGTGACAAAATCGGCAGGGTGCGCGCCATTGCCAACTCGGGCGCCGAGTCTGGCTTCCAGGCTGTGACTTACGAACCGAATTTTACAGCCTACACCACCGTTACAACCGTAAATGCCAAGACTGCCGGCTACTGCGTGACTGTTGCCGTGGCTCCTCAAACCGGCCATAAATTCAAACCCAAGACTGTTTCTTTCGATGCCATTAAAGTCGGCACCGACGGCGGCGGCATGGAAGTTTGGTACAAGGCCGGCGATGCTGCCGAAGCAAAATTAGGCAATGCCTCACCCCTGCGCAATAAGGTCAACGCATCGAATCCCAACGCTTTCAGCCATCATGAGTTCACTCTGAGCGACGTGATTGTAGACGGCAAGCCCTTCGCGGTGTCGATATATTTCATGGGCATCAATGGTCAGGACAAAGAAGAAAGCAAGTGGAAAGAGCTCGGTCTTCGCAACGTTGTCATTGACGGCACTGTAGACGAGGAAATCTTTACCGTGGGCGATTTCGTGAAGAGATTTACGTGTAGCGGTACCACCGCTCCCGACAAGACCGAGACCCTCGACTTGACCACCCTCATCGCGGGCCTCAAACACGGGCAGTCGGTCACTTACGGCTCGAAACTCTTTGGCCAACCCTCTGATTTCAAATTCGAGATGGCCGAAGGCTATACTGCCGATTACGTCCTCAATCAGAACGAATTGAACGTCAACATCAAGCGTGGCAACGAGAGCATTTTGGAATTTGCCGTACGCTTCGTCGTTACCAACCGCCAGCCCAAGCCCGAGGCCAAGCCCCTCAATCGCGGCCTTATGGCGCTGAGCCTCACCGGCGCCAAGATGGGCACAGGCAACCTTGTGTCGTGGCGTCACCGCGAGGCCGACGGCTACGGAGTGAAGTACAAACTCTATCGTGGCACCGAAGATGCACAGGACGAGGTGCTCAATGCCGGCCTCTATATCATCGACCGCACGAACTATGAGGACAAGGACGGCACTGCCGACAGCTATTACCGCCTCGAGACCTACGACAAGACCGGCAAGCTCCTCGAAACCGAGGTCAGCCGCAAGACTTGGAATGACCAGACCTTCCGCATCCCCATCAACGCCCCGGCAAAAAGCGCCGAAGGTGCTGACTATTCTCCCAACGATGCCAGCTTCTGCGATATGGACGGCGACGGCGAGTACGAAATCATACTCAAATGGTCGCCGAGCAACGAAAAAGACGCTGCAAGTTCAGGCACTACTTCGCCCGCGATCTTCGACTGCTACAAACTCGACGGCACACAGTTGTGGCGCATCAACGCCGGCCCCAACTTCTTTACCAGCGCCCACACCATGCAGTTTATAGCATGGGACTTCGACGGCGACGGTTATGGCGAATTTATGATGAAGACCGGCCCCGGCACTGTCGACGGCGAGGGCAACTATGTGGTCATGGGCAACGACGACCCCACTGCCAACTGGCTCAATGGCCGAGGAAAGCAGGTAGAGGGTCCCGAATATATCACGGTATTTGACGGCCTTACCGGCGCGGCACTCTCTACCATCCCCTATCATACCAACTATAAGGCAGGCGAGGCCGTGTGGGGCGACGACAAACAAAATCGCTCGGAGCGCTATCTGGCTGGTCTTGCATACCTCGATGGCCCCGATGCCAACCCCAGTCCCATCTTTGCCCGTGGTTACTATTCAGGCGCATTTGTTGGTGCGTACGACTGGGACGGCGTGCAGCTCAAAGAACGCTGGGTGAGCCGTAATACTACCAAAGGTCAGGGCCTCTGGGGCGAAGGTGCCCACTGGATGGCCTGCGGTGATTGCGACGGCGACGGCAGGCATGAAATCGTATACGGTTCGGCAGCTCTCGACCACGACGGCACTCTGCTTTACCGTACCGGCCTCGGTCACGGCGACGCCATGCACCTCGGCGACCTTCTGCCCGAGCGCGAAGGCCTCGAACTGTTCATGGTACACGAGGGGTCGAGCGGGTACGACCTCCGCGATGCCGCCACCGGCGAACTGCTGTTGCGCCAGGCTCCCGGCGGCGATACTGGTCGTGGCATAGCCGCGCACTTCGATGCCTCGTCGACTCATTCGCAATTCTCGCATAGTTCCGAACCTGGCATGCATGACTGCTTGACTGGCGAGCTCTTAGTCGAGGGCTGGAACCCCGGGGGCGGCGGCTCGATGAACAACCGCATCTACTGGACCGGCGACCTCTACGACGAGCACTACGACAAGAGCGTGATTGCAAAATGGAACGGAGCCGGTTGGGACCGTGTACAGGTCAACAAGACAAACTATACGGTCGGCACGCTCAACAATTACACAAAGTACAATCCCTGCGTGCTCGGCGACCTGCTGGGTGACTGGCGCGAGGAAATAGTGCTTTGGGAACGTGGCACCAATGGTACCTTCCTCGTTATCAACGCTACAAGCTATCCCACCGAGTACCGCATACCCCACCTGATGGACGACTCGAACTACCGTGTGCAGGTCGTAAACCAGAACTGCTGCTACAACCAGCCGCCCCACCTGTCGGCAGACCCGTCGGTCAAATATGCCGGCAACCCCAACCGCGCACTCCAGGAAGACGTTGGCGCCGACTACGACGGCATCGAGGATATTACACCTGACCATGAAGGTCCCGATGTAATCTACAACCTCCAGGGCATCCGCCTCGACTGCGTCTCCACCCCCGGCCTATATATCGTCAACGGCAAGAAAGTGATGATGCGCTGAAAAGTAATTCCCGGTTTCGCCCGCATAGGCGAAAGAGCCGCCTGAACTCAAGGCTGTAGGCGGCGACATAAAGTCATAAAGGACAAAAAACGCAGAAAATAAATTTTTGTCCTTTATGACTTTTTTTGTCTTTGTGTCTCCTCCGGCTTGCCAAAGCTTTTTTGCGAAAAAATATTTTGCAGATTCTAAATCGAAGTGCAAAACTAGACTAGATAATCTGCAACATCTCTTAGCAAGGAGAGAGGGATTGC
>VSPF01000182.1 GCA_009775195.1 Muribaculaceae bacterium | reverse complement strand
CCCGATAAAATTTACCAGCTCGACTCTCAAACTCGAAAAGGTGAATGAGGCTGGTGATAGCAAATTTAACGGTGCTCCTGGCAGCGCAGTTGTCGATATCCATTCCGACAAAGGACTTGCACACCTCTACGTCAAGATTGATTCGAAAATCCTCGACAAGACAGCCCTCAACGATATCGGCCTGAACGACGAATTTGACCTTGCCGCCCCGGGCGAATATCAACAAGGTGTCAACTACCTACACTTCCCCTCGGGTAGCGACGTTGTAGGTAAGAACGATGTCAAATTCGACATCTCAATATTCGTGCCCATGCTCAACGATCTTGGGACAGGAGATGACACCATTGCAAACCACTCCTTTATCGTAACCGCCGTAGATAGCGAAGGTAACGAAAAAGAGTTCAGTCTCAAATTTGTAGTACGATAAACGACTGCCACAATGAAAAAGATACTATATAGTTTCGCCGGTCTTGCAGTGCTGGCTCTTGCGGCAAGCTGTTCGCAAGAAGAGAACCTTATCACCGACGGCGAGGGCTCAATCTCGATTCGCACCTCGGTATGCACCGACGTAGAGGTAGAGTCACGCGCCACCGACGGCCTCGAAGACAACTGCCTTATATGGATTTCAGGCTCTAAGGGCCTGGTGCGCAAATACGACGGCGTTGCCGACGTGCCGTCGAGCATAAAGCTGCTCTCGGGTCACTATGTGGCCGAGGCATGGGCCGGCGACTCGGTGTCGGCATCGTTCGACAAACGCTGGTTCAAGGGCCGCACCGAGTTCGACGTCACTAAGGGCCAGAATACCGAGGTCGCAATCAAATGCACCGTTGCCAACGTAGTTGCATCTGTCAACTATGCCGAGGGCCTCGAGGACGTTCTTACCGACTTCACCATGACTGTAGGCCACGACCGCGGCAGCCTGACCTTCGAGGGCCGCGACGAGCGCAAGGGCTACTTCATGATGCCGTCGACCGACAAAAACCTCACCTACACCCTCAAAGGCACCCAAATCGACGGCAAGGAGTTTACCCACACGGGCCAAATCCTCGACGCCAAACCGGCTACCGAATATGCCCTGACAGTGAAATACACCCCTGTATCTAACGAGGTAGGCGGCGCGGTCTTCACCATCACCGTCGACAAGACCGAAATCACAATCCGCGACGAACGCGAAATCATAGCCGCCCCCAAAATCGAGGGTTACGGCTTCGACATGTCGCAGCCTGTGATGGGCGCGCAGGGCACGATTGGCCAACGCTCGGTATATGTAACATCGGCTACGAAGGTTACAAGCGTCATACTCAAGAGCAAAGCCTTCGAGAGCATTACAGCCATCGGTGGCGACGACTTCGACATCCTCAACCAGAGCGCCGAGGGTAACGCCGCTGTCAAAGCCGCAGGTATCTCACTCGAAGACAATAGCGGAGCCGACAACGCCATGCTCAAGATTGTATTTGCAAGCGCGTTTATCGACGCCCTGACCGACGGAGAATACCCTGTCGAAATCACAGCAACCGACAATAAGGGCAAGACATCTACGGCCACACTCAATCTCATCGTCAGCGATGCTCCCGTCCAGACTCTCCCGGTAGTGGCTGAGAGCACCACCATGCGCACCGCCACACTTCGCGGCCGCACAAGCAAGGAAGTAGCCTCGGCAGGCTTCAAATACCGCCCCGTAGGGAGCAGCGAATGGACAAGCGTCGACGCCGTTGCCGCAAGCCGCTCAATCGCCGCAGATACCGAATTTACAGCCGAAGTAAGCGGCCTCGAGGCAGACACCCAGTACGAGTACGTATCAGTTTGTCAGCTCACCACAGGAGGCGAGTTTACAAGTGCAACAATGACCTTTACCACCCTCGACGGCCCGCAGCTGCCTAATGCCGATATGGAAGGCTGGAGTTCTCAAACCAAGCCACGTTTGATTTATGCCGACGGCGGCGAGATGTTCTGGGATTCTGGTAACCACGGCTCAAAAACCGCCGGCAGTGACATCACCACACCCGATGGCAGTGTAAAACATAGTGGCAATTACTCGGCCAAACTTGAAACAAATAGTTTCTTTGGCGTCATGGCGGCAGGTAACCTATTTGTAGGTTCATTTATTGGCACTGAAAACATGACTAAAGGTATTCTCGGTTGGGGCCGTCCGTTCGACTTCTCGCAGGGCCAGCCCAAAGCCATGAAAGTATGGGTGAAGTACTCTCCCCAAAATATCACAAAAAAAGGAGACTACAAAGGCAGTGATTTCAACGTCGGCGACCCCGACAAAGGTATCATTTATATAGCCCTTCTCGACGACAGCAAGGTAACATATAACAATAACACTTACCCCGTCATTGTCCGCACCAAAGACCTCGAGAACTATAGCTTCAAGAAAGACGGAGCCAACGTCATTGGCTATGGCGAACACATTCTTGCCGAAGCCACCCCAGGCAGCGGCATGGTTGAAATCACCATACCCATCGAGACCAAACGCGAAGGCGTAACCCCATCGAATATATTGGTAGTCTGCTCAGCAAGCCAATACGGTGATTACTACTGCGGTGGCACCGGCTCTACCATGTGGGTTGACGACTTCAAGCTCGTCTACTAAACCATAGCGGCCTATGCCGCATCATAAAAAAGTCGCGCATATCGGTGATATGCGCGACTTTTTTTATACAATTCGAGTTTCGCAAGTCCTCGGAGAGGACATAATTGTGGTTAACCCCACCATCATTTGGTGGGGTAATATGCAATCCCATAGCAACATGACCTCGGAGAGGTCGCCTTGTATATATACGGCATCCTCTCCGAGGATACTCTTTTCTTTATTGTTCATACCGCCCCATGAATAATCATGGGGTTAACCATAAAAGCATCGTCTCCGACGATTTTTCATGAGATTGTTTTCAACAATATACAAAACTTGGTCAAATCTTTATCTATATATCAGCTCGTAAAGCATAAAAGGCCTAATGAGCTTGCGCGACTTTTTATACAATCATATCCATCCATTGTAAGTGATGGCAAAATAAAAGGGCCCGGTCTCACGACTGTGCCCTTTTATTTTGCGCCGGACTTGGAACTATCCGGGTTAACCTTTTTACAATCTCCTTAGAAATTGCTCGTTTAATTTTTACTAACCATTATAACTTCAATGCAAAGATAGCACATTCATACGTCTTTTTACCCACAATACAATTGATTTATCTGCAATATCAATACTTTGGGACACTAATTTGTTATAATTCATTAAATTATACAAACACCAATCCTAATAATAATATAAATATATTTTGTTTATATTATGGAATATCATTAAATTTGCAGGGTCATAAATAAGCATAAGCCATGAATAAATACCTGCTCATCGTCATTTTTCTCTCTCTCACGGCTGCTGTCGCCCATGCCTCGGTCGAAAATGAGAACGCGCAACTTGTCGACAGCATAGAAACTCTGGCCAAAAACTACGACAACATTCTCAAGCACAAGACTGCCGTTCTCGACAGCATGAAATCGCTGCGTCAGAATATGGTTCCGGGCGAACAGCGCGTACGTCTTGGCGAGACACTCGGGCGCCGCTATCTGACACAAAACCTTGACTCGGCACTGATGTACTGGCACCTCGCCATTCGCGAAGCCGAAGAAACCAACCAGCCCAACCTGGCCCTGCGCATAAAGATGAATATCCTCGCCGCCATGCCATTACAGGGCATTTCGATAGAGGCCCTAAGAGAATTCGAAAAAATCGACCCCTCGAATTTCTCCCAGGAAATGAAGCATATATACTGGCTCAATAATTCTGAAATATACTATAATATACAAAAGCCCTACCCGGCCGGCAACCTCAAAAATTATTACCGCAGCAAGGCAGCGGCAGCCCTCGACTCGCTGTCGAAATTCTACCCGGTCAATTCGCCTGTCTCAGGCTTTATAGGTTCGTATCTACACCATCTCAGAGGCGACAACAGCCTTGCCACGGCAAGCTTCATCGAAGTGTTACCATCGCTGAAAAACAGGCCCGAGCTTTATGACTATGCAATCATGAACGTCATAAACTTCTATCGCGACCGGCCCGACCACAGGGCACTCTACCTCAACAGCCTATATAAACGAGCTGTAAACGAGCTGCAAAACGGCATCGTCAAGGCAACCGTAATAGGCGAGGTAGGCGAAGCACTCTACAGCGAGGGCAACGAAAAACTTGGCAGACAACTGCTGCTCTTGGCCTTGCAAACCAGCGAGACCGAGTTGGGCCCTTATTCGCGACTCGACCACGCCGCCTATAGCACGATGCTCCACAACGGCGCGGTCAAGACCCAGCTTTGGAGCCTGATATTAATCGTGGTGCTTGCAATGGCACTGTGCGTGGTACTTGTGCGAATTTATAAACGCCGTATCGAGCTACGCACATTGCGCCGCACACGAGCCGAAGACGAAAACCATCACCAGGCAGTCGTGGCCGACATGTATAAGGTCAGTGCCAGCCTGCTGTCTATGGCCCTGTTTACCGACGAACAGTTAAAGGAATACAACCTGTTCGTACATCGCAAGTTAAAAGCCGGACAGGTAAAAGACCTATACCAGGAAGTGCAGTCGGGCGAATATGTGCAGTCGCTCAGCGACAAGTTCTTCTCAATGTTCGACGAGCTTTTTCTCGACAGCTTCCCGGGCTTCGTCGACGAGCTCAACTCGCTATTTGCCGCCGGGCGCGAACTTTCGCTGCTGCCGGGCCGTCGCATGTCGCCCGAATTGAGAATCGCCGCCTTCATGCGGCTGGGCATAAACGACAGCGCAAAACTTGCCCAGGTATTGGGCTTGTCAATCAACACTATCTATACCTATCGCAACCGACTCAAAGGCCGTGCCCGCGACCGCGACAACTTCGAGCGCGACATCAGAATTATCGCTTTCGACGCCTAAATATATCTTTATATTGCAGAGGGACACAATTTTTATATCTCGCTAAATATAAAGACTTTGCAATTTTAAAAGCCTTAAAATTATTTATATTCCGATTATATGGCGACCGATAGCTGACAAAGCCGCTGTAAATTTGCAATGTAAATAATTAGAACGGTCTAAGATTCATGGTTTTTTGGGGTCAAGCCGAAAGTACGGTGCATGGATTTTGGGAAAAGTGTTAAATTTGCAGTATGAAAACCGCAGATGCAATAT
>VSPF01000181.1 GCA_009775195.1 Muribaculaceae bacterium | reverse complement strand
GTGTCCAGCGCACGGGGGCTGTGAGCTGTGCCACGAGGTTGGCCTTGATTTCGGCGGGGTCGGTGTGGGGCAGCGCGTCGACATTCTGGAATACCGGACAGATGGGTGTGTGTACATCGGTGACCTCGATGGCGGCGGCAAGCTCGGCGCGGGCCGGCTCCATGCAGGGCGAGTGGAAGGCGCCACCCACCTTGAGGCGCATGGCACGTTTGGCACCGGCGGCCTTGAGCAGTTCGCAGGCTTTCTCTATGCCCTCGATTTCGCCCGAGATTACAATCTGGCCGGGGCAGTTATAGTTGGCGCATACCACGCCGTCGATGTCGTTGCAGATTTCCTCTACCTTCTCGTCGGGGAGGGCGATGACGGCGGCCATGGTCGACTCTTTGAGCTCGCAGGCTTTCTGCATTGCGTTTGCACGGGCGGCAACCAGACGCAGGCCGTCTTCAAACGCCAGTGCGCCGGCGGCGGTCAGTGCTGAAAACTCGCCCAGCGAGTGGCCGGCTACCATGCCGGGGGTAAAGTCGGCTCCGAGTGATTTTGCAAGGAGTACCGAGTGGATAAATATGGCCGGCTGGGTGACGGCGGTTTTGCGGAGGTCTTCATCGGTGCCCTCGAACATGAGGTCGGTGATGCGGAAACCAAGGATTTCGTTGGCTTTTTCGAAGAGTTCGCGTGCCTCGGCGCTGGTTTCGTAGAGGTCTTTACCCATGCCTACGAACTGGGCGCCCTGGCCGGGGAAAACGTATGCTTTCATTGCGACTGGTTTATTAAATTCCTGCAAGGTTTCGGGTGGGGGCCGGGCAAGGTCTTGAGCCTTTTTTAATTACGGCGCGGTAATCATGGCAAACCTATGGATGATTGCCGTATAAATACCTCTTTTTAACCCTTTGGTCCCCAACTTTTTCTTGCTTACGTTGAGTTGGTTAATAATAAGTCTTAAAATTTACGGCAAAGTTAGTGATTTTCGCCCAATAATTCGTAATTTTACATTTCCAAAAATCAATAAATCGATTATTACTATGATTACGTCATATTTTCAGCCCCAGTTTTTGGGAAATCTCCGTGGTTGGGAATGGGTTATTATTTTCTTGGTTATTTTGCTTTTGTTTGGCGGCCGCAAGATACCCGAGCTGATGCGCGGCCTCGGTAAAGGCGTACACTCGTTCCGAAAAGGCATGCAGGAAGCTCGCGAGGAGATGAACCGACCCCTCGACGAACCCGACGACAAGACCGAAACAAAGAAATAATGACGGGCGGGAATGTCACCTTCTGGGACCATCTCGATGTGCTCCGGGGCGTGCTGTTCAAGGTCTTCGGGGTGATGGTCGTGCTCGGTGTGGCCGCTTTTGTCGCCATGCCGTGGATTTTCGACAACGTAATCATGGCCCCATGTTCGCCTGATTTCCCCACCTACCGCCTTTTCGACCATATTGCATCGCTGATGGGCGATGACTATGGCGGTAATATGAATGTCAGCATTGTCAGCATCGAGCTTGCCTCGCAGTTGTTTATGCACTTCTCGGCATCGTGCTGGGCGGCGCTGATTGTCGGTTTTCCCATTATCCTCTATCTGCTGTGGGGATTCGTTTCTCCGGCCCTATATCCTCACGAGAAGCAGGGTATCCGCACCGCTTTTCTCTTCGGCAACCTGATGTTCTATCTCGGTGTGGCCACCGGCTATTTCCTCGTCTTTCCCCTGGCTGTCAAGTTCCTGGCCGGCTACAGGCTCAGCGACGTAATCGAGCCCATGGTGACACTCACCTCGTATATGGACAATTTCTTTACCCTCTTGCTGATGATGGGTGCCGTTTTCGAGCTGCCCCTCGTGGCGTGGCTCTTGGGCAAGATGGGCCTGCTGACACGCGGATTTTTCAGCCGCTACCGCCGCCATGCAATAGTGGTGTTGCTAATCGTGGCGGCCATAATTACCCCCACCGGCGACCCGTTCACGCTATTCCTCGTCTTTATACCAATCTATGCGCTCTGGGAAGGCAGTGCGCGACTTGTACCGGCATGATATGAAGTTGTTATTGCGTATTTTAGTGGCCATAGCCCTCGGCATAGGGGCCGGATTTGTGTTCCCCGGATGGCTGGCATCGGTCTTTGCGACATTCAATGCCGTCTTTAGCAGTCTTCTCAACTTCGTCATACCCTTGCTAATCGTCGGTTTCGTGGCACCGGCTATTGCCGACATCGGTCGTCGCGCCGGTGCGATGCTCGGTGTCACGGTGGCGATTGCCTATCTCATGACCTTCGGCTCGGGTATGCTGGCATACTTTACGGCCTCGCTCACCTTTCCCTCGCTCATTGGCGAGACTGTTGTCTCGGCTGCGGCAACGGGAGGGGCGACCCCTGCCCCTTATTTTCAAATCCCCATCGAGCCGCTGATGAGTGTCACCTCGTCGCTCGTACTCGCTTTTGTGCTCGGCTTCGGTTGTGCCGTGTTGGGGCACTCGGCCGCACGCCTCAAAGGTGTGCTCGAGGATTTCCGTAGTGTCATAAATTTAATCATTGCCAAGGTGATTGTGCCCTTGCTGCCAATCTATATCTTCGGCATATTTATGTCTATGACCATCGAGGGGGCCGTAGGCCCAGTGCTTATGACCTTCGTAAGGATTATCGCCGTCATTTTCGTGCTTCATGTGCTCGTGCTGGTTCTGCAATACCTCATTGCGGCCATCTTCAGTGGCTACAATCCGTTTAAGTCATTGTGGACTATGCTTCCGGCCTACGTCACCGCCCTCGGCACGCAGTCGTCGGCCGCCACAATCCCCGTCACCCTCGAACGTACCATGGCCATGGGTGTCAGCCGCGACACTGCCGGGTTTGTCATACCCCTGTGCGCCACCATCCACATGTCGGGTTCGACCCTCAAAATCGTGTCGTGCGCCGTGGCACTGATGCTCGTGCGCGGTATGCCCTTCGATGCCATGATGTTTGTCGGCTTTGTGGCGATGCTCGGCGTGACTATCGTGGCCGCTCCCGGTGTGCCCGGTGGGGCAATCATGGCCTCGCTCGGCCTGCTCACGAGTATGTTGGGCTTTTCAGAGGCCGACAACGCACTGATGATTGCCCTCTATATTGCCATGGACAGTTTCGGCACCGCCTGCAACATCACCGGCGACGGCGCTATCGCCCAGATTGTAGACCGCATATTTTCAAACAGGCCAAAATCGAGAACCTCTGCCACGGATTGATTAAACCTTGCTGCCTGCTTGTGTGTTAGTTTTATATGAAAGAAAAAATAGCACACAATATGCGGGCGCAGGCTTTGGCTTATCATCGCTATCCGCGCCCGGGCAAGGTGGAAATCGTGCCCACCAAGCCTTTCTATACACCTCACGATTTATCGCTGGCATATTCGCCGGGCGTCGCTTTCCCGTGTCTCGAGATTGCCGCTGATGCCGACAACGTTTACCGCTATACGGGTCGTGGCAATACGGTGGCCGTGATTTCGAATGGCACGGCTGTACTCGGCCTCGGCAACATCGGGGCTCTGGCATCTAAGCCGGTTATGGAGGGCAAGGCTCTCCTATTTAAAATCTTTGCCGGTATCGATGCCTGCGACATCGAAATCGACGAGACAGACCCGGCCCGGTTCGTAGACATAGTCAGGTCTATCGCGCCGACTTTTGGCGGTATAAATCTCGAAGATATCAAGGCTCCCGAGTGTTTCGAAATAGAAGCCGGCCTGGCCGGCCATTGCGGTATTCCTGTCATGCACGACGACCAGCATGGTACTGCTGTCATAGTCGGGGCTGCACTGATTAATGCCCTTCAGGTGCAGGGCAAGTCAATCGGCTCGGTGCGACTTGTCGTTAACGGTGCCGGGGCGGCCGCGACAGCTTGCACACGCTTGATGATAGCCCTCGGTATCAGGCGCGACAACGTGGTGATGTGCGACAGTAAAGGTGTTATTACGACTTCTCGTCATAATCTGACACCTCAGAAAGCCGAATTTGCCACTACGCGCACCGATGTTGTCACACTTGTCGATGCCGTGCGCGATGCCGATGTGTTTGTAGGCCTTTCGGTTGCCGATGTATTGACGCCTGAGATGCTTGCCTCGATGGCTCCGCGCCCCGTTGTGTTTGCCCTGGCAAACCCCGACCCCGAAATTGCCCGCGACAAAGCCCTGACTGTGCGCGGCGACCTTGTCTATGCCACCGGCCGCTCCGACTATCCCAACCAGATTAACAATGTCCTCGGCTTCCCATACATATTCCGTGCCGCCCTCGACTGCCGTGCCTCGGTCATCAACGAGGCAATGAAGATGGCTGCGGCACATGCCATAGCTGCCTTGGCGCGAGAACCCGTCAGCCGCCAGGTCAAGGAACTATATCCCGACGAAAAACTCGACTTCGGCCCTGAATATATCCTTCCCAAACCCTTCGACCGCCGCCTGTTGTCGGTCGTCTCCCCGGCCGTAGTCAAAGCCGCCGTCGACAGCGGTGTCAGCCGTCGGCCCGTCGACGACCTCGACCGTTATGGTCGCTCCCTGCGCCGCTACGTCGCCGACACCGACAAAGCACTCCGCGCCTTCCTCGTCTCATCGGTCAAACTCTCATCATAGGAGAAGATTGACAATCTTCCATACTTGTTTGCATAAACGAAAGGCTGAGCCGTAAACCATATTACGTCCCAGCCTTTTTAGTAATGAACTTTTCATTTAGAACCATATTCGATTCCATTTTTCACTCTGCGGCGATAAATCAGATAGCTATTGAAGCATAGATCTGAATGTTGCGTTTTACCCGATTGCTGATTTTCATTTGTAATGTTGTTTTTGTGATGCAAAAGTATAAATTTCCGGGGCAAATCAAAAATCCAGTGCAGAATTAAAATTTTTTTATTATCTTGCAGAGGATTTTAAAACATGTGTTACGTAATGTCAAAGCAAGAATATATAGATAAAAATCGTGAGTGGCTTCGGGCCAAGGCTGCGGAGGCCGGGGTGAGACCGCTTGATAAGGGTGTATATTACCGTATAATCAAATCGGGCAACCCGAAGGGTGTGACCCCTAACCGCAACAGCGTCGTAGTGGCTCACTATACAGGTAAGACTATCAATGGCAAGACCTTCGACAGCAGCCGTGGCGGTGTGGCGCCTGCATTCCGTCTGCGCGAACTGATTCCGGGTTGGATTATCGCCCTGCAGCAGATGCATGTCGGAGACCGGTGGGAAATCTACATCCCGGCCGAGCAGGGATATGGCAAATTCAGCCAG
>VSPF01000180.1 GCA_009775195.1 Muribaculaceae bacterium | reverse complement strand
CTTGCTAAGAGATGTTGCAGATTATCTAGTCTAGTTTTGCACTTCGATTTAGAATCTGCACAATGAAAAATAGGCGAAAAATCGTCAAGAAAGGCCTTTTCAGGGTTTATGCCTTGGCACCTTTCGCGCCCTTGACACCGCCGCCCATGGCGAATATGTTCGAATCGAAGCTGGTGGTCTTGGTCTCTTGCTGACGTTTGCGCTTGAGGGCCAGGCGCACCAGCCTGTCCATGAGTTCGGTAAAGCCTATGCCGGCGGCCTCCCAGAGGTAGAACGACAAGGAGCCGGGTATGGTGTTGATTTCGTTGACGTAGATGTCGCGGGTGTCGGCATCAATCATCACGTCGACACGGCTCACGCCATGACAGCCGAGCACGCGGAAGGTCTCGCCGGCGAGATGCTGTATGCGCCTGGTCTCGTCGTCGGGCAGGTCGGCCGGTATGCGCTTCTTCGATGCCTGCATGCCGCGCTCGGTCTTGCTGCCGCCCATATATTTCTGGCCGTAGTCGAGGAAGTCGCCGCTCTTGATTGGCTCTTCGAGCACCGAGGTCTGGTACTCGTCGGCATCGCCAAGCACGGCGCAGTTGATTTCTTGGAGGTTCTTGACCATCTTCTCGACGATGATACGCGACGAGTAGCGCGAGGCGTCGTCGATGCGCGACACAAGTTCTTCGCGGTCGTGGGCACTGCCGATGCCTATGCTCGAGCCGAGGTTGGCGGGCTTGACAATGACTGGATAGCCGAGCTCGGTCTCGATGCGCCCGGTAAGCGCGTCGCGGTCGCGGCCCCACTGCTTGTCGGTAAACCACACATAGTCGACCACAGGTATGCCGTCGGCTGCGAGAATCATCTTCATGGTGATTTTATCCATGCCGTTTGCCGAGGCAAGGGTGTTGCACCCGGCGTAGGGTATGCCAATGGTCTCGAGCACGCCCTCGAAGATGCCGTCTTCTACATTCGAACCGTGCAGCACGGGGATAACGACATCGAGGGTGGCAAGGGGCTTGCCTTTGTCGAATAATCCGGAACGCTTGGCCGGATAAAGGTTGTAGTCGCCGTAGACGGGGCGCATATATACCTCGCTACACGAGGCAAGCAGCTCCTTGATGTTGCGATAATTTGCCACCTTGGTCAGGGCCTCGCCGGTATACCAGTGGCCGTCCTTAGCTATATAAATAGGTACTACATTATATTTATCGGTATCAATCGCGGCCATGGCCTGGTTGGCCGATATGACAGATATCTCGTGTTCGGTGGAGCGTCCACCAAAGAATACGCCTAAGGTTGTTTTCATTTCTTGAGCTTATATATTATGGAGAGAGTTTGGATTGACTTATAAAGGCTAAACACTAAACCATAAACTATTTACAGTGAGCATGTCATAGACTTGCGAAACTTAAGTTATTTGAATGTGTCGGGAAGGTCGTTTTCGTAAAGTATGATTTTGACCGGGAACGCATGACTGTTGAGCTGCACCTGGGCATCGGCGAAACTGTCGGCGATGACGATGTGCTCGTCGGCCATGCCTCCGCGCTTGAGACCTTCTACGATTGCATCGCGGTTATACTGCCCTACGACAATGACGGTGTCGGCCGACACTGCAGCCTTCTCGCCGAAGTCGGCATTGAGCTCGTACTGGCGGTCGCCAAGCTCAATCATGCCCGGGGTGACGAGAACACGTCCGCCCAGCTTCATTGCCGCGAGGACATCGAGGGCCATTGCCGCGCCTGCCGGGTTGCTGTTGAAGGCATCATCAATAATGGTAAGGTCTGATGAAATGTGCTTGACGGCAAGGCGGTGCTCTACATGCTCAATCTGGCTGACTGCATAGACTATGCGGTCGTCGGGCACGCCCATAGCCACGGCCATAGCCACGGCCGCGAGGAGGTTCGACACATTGCACTCGCCTACGAGGCGCGTGTGGAGCCGCAGCTCTTTGCCGTCGCTGACACGGATGACGGTGAAGTCGGTGCCTGCGGCACTATAACTAATGTCGCGCGCGATATAGTCGGCACCCTCGGTGTTCTTGACTGCATACCGCAGACAGGGCACGTTGCTGACCGGGCGCGAGGCTATCATCTCGAAATCATTGTTGACAACCACGAGACCGTCGGAAGGCAGCGCGTCGGCAAGTTCGAATTTTGTAGCCTGCACGGCCTCGATGGTCTTGAATGACTCGAGGTGCTGCGGCCCGACTGCGGTAATGATGCCACGGCGCGGATGGACTATCCGGCAGATTTCGGCAATGTCGTCGGGCTGCTTGGCACCCATCTCGACAATGAATACCTCGTGGTATGGCTTGAGCAGTTCGCGGATTGTGCGCACCACGCCGAGGGTGGTATTGTAACTGCCGGGGGTCATCAAAGTCTCGTACTGCTCCGACAGGATGCGGTAGAGATAATGCTTTGTGCTGGTTTTGCCATAGCTGCCGGTGATGCCGATTATGCGCAGACCGGGCATCTGGGCTAAAATATTGCGAGCATCGCGTATGTAGCCATTGTTGATTGACTTTTCTACCGGCGACAGCAATGCACCGGCAGCAAGGATAATGACATGCGACACACAATAGCAGAACAATAACGACTCGACGAGGGCGAAAAGCATACTGTCGATACCAAAACGGCCGAAGAGGAGCATACCCACGGCGCAAACAATCGCGCCAACAAAAAAGGGGGTGATATATATGCGCCTTGCACGGTTGGTCATGACGAGCGGCTTCTTGTACTTACGCTTGACAAGTGTCAAGCTATTTAACAAGAAGAAAATTGCCAACAGGACCACTGCCGGGGTTGACGGTACGAGCGGCATCAAAGCCAGGAAGAATATAAGTATTCCGCACAGGCGCCAGCCCGAAGTCGTATCGCCCGAAGCGGCAAGCCATCGTCGGTAGCGGTCGGCGCGGTAACTGTTCTGCTGAAACATCATCAGGTCGCGCCGCAATTCGACAGCAAGATTACCGAGGCCGAGAAGGGCCGCAACCGTATATAATATTGTAGTAATCATCATCGTTTGAAATTAAGGAAACTTGCAATGACGGCCTTTGTTTGTGCCGGTCGCTCAAGGAAGGAATAGTGCCCGGCACCCTCGTATGCCACCAGGCCGGCATCGGGAATCAGCCGCTCCATCTTTTGAGCATCAGAAATAGGCGTGGCAGTATCGGCCGTACCCCATATAAGCAAGGTCGAAGCCTTGATTTGAGGAAGGAGATGGGTCAAATCCTCGTTGACAACACGGCTCATTATCGCCCTCATGCGCGGAGTCGCATTGTTATAGTCGCTTGAGCCAGCCTTGCCCCTCATCTTATCTATCAGGGCCTGCCCCCTCTCTCTCCCCAACAAAAGGGGAGCCATACGCTTTGCCAGCTTATAGGAATATACCTTGAAATAATATTTAAACGACCGACGCGGCTTTATCCCGGCAGCATCGACCAATATCACCTTGTCGACATCGTTGCACGAGGCATATACGATAGCTAATCGTCCGCCGAATGAATGGCCGACCAGCACCGGCTGCTCGATGCCGAGCCGTCGGGCGAACTTCTCGACAAGAGTGGTGTACTCCCCTACTCCCCACACCGTCGACGGCTCGGTCGACAAGCCGAAGCCTGGCAGGTCGAGATTGTAGACCGTTGTCGAAGCATCACAACAGGCATCGGCCAGCCACGCGACTGTCGCCGACGTGCAGCCCCAGCCATGCATGACAATCACGGGTCGCGGCCCGTCGCCTGTCACATTGTAAGCCACGGCCATCCCGTCGATTTCTATAGTTTTATTCATATCACTGCGAAATATCGTGCAAAATTAACTATTCCATGCCGCATTAAGAAAAATATCGGCCTAAAAAACACCCAAAAATTGAATGACAGACTTAAAAGTAGAAGCAAATATGCCTTAAGGTTGAAAACAAAAGGACAATACGCAAAAATTCACATTATTTAATATTTTACACTTGCATATTTCGACAAATAAGTATTACATTTGCAAAATCTTTCCGCCACAGGAAACGACAAAACGGGGCTGACCGGTTTTGACAGCGTGTAGAAGTGGTGTGTAAGCGTGCAGAGCTTTGAGACCTACGCTCTATAATATCAGGTCCCGAACAATTTAAATGGCGAAAACAACTACGCTCTTGCTGCTTAACCGAAGAACAGTAGGTAAAGCTTAATCGCCGCAACAGTTGCAGCGACAAGACATCGCCCGGTTGTCCTTTTTCCGAGACTAACCGACCCGGCGGTGCCAATATATCGGAGATAGGGAGGCCGGTTCCCCGGAAGCCTCTCGAAAACTTAGGGGATAAGGCTGCCGTTGGTGGTTTCAGGCCTGCCACAGCACGAAAATCAACTTGAGACTACGCACGTAGAAAGCTCATTAGTTCCACGTTTGGACGAGGGTTCAAGTCCCTCCAGCTCCACTATGTACTTCCGAACTAAATCGGAAAATTCGAGACAAACCTCGGACTATCAAGTAGTTCCGAGGTTTTTTCGTGTCTAATCCTATCGGATTTAGGACCGGTATAAGACCAAAAAAAGACCTCACCAGACATAGTTTAGGCACTAACCAGGCACTAAGTTTTCAAATTGCGTTTTAGTGCCTAAATAGTGCCCAAAACGCTCTTAAAATCTTTAGTATCTGATAATTGCAAAGACACAACTTAGACAAAACTCGGAAAACAGGCGACTTTCTAAGAACTCGTTTGAGTGATGTTAAAATGGGTGTCCGACACAATTTCCGGAATTGCGGTGCAAGAGGTTCTAAAATCGCAAAGTTAACCCTTGTCTGAATTATGTCCGGCATGTTAAAAACAGCCTAAGTCGCTGATTTGTCGCAGTTTGTTCCATAAAGTGTCCAATCCATCTTGATGTTAAACTCGTTATCATTGCATCCACCGCATAACAAGCGGACAAATGATGACACTAATTCCGACGTAAAGATGAAGAAAAGCACTTTCAAAGTATTGTTCTTGATTCGTCGAAACCAAGTGAACAAGGACGGCAAATGCGCCATCATGATAAAAGTCACTGTGGACGGTGAATATGAAAGAATAAACTCCACGCTCACGATAGAGCCGGAACTATGGGACGCATCAGCGTCCAAGGCTATCGGCAGGTCTTCAAAAATTGCCGAGTTCAACAAGCGTATCGAGGATATGCGCCACGTTCTCAAAGAACACTACTACGACATCCTCAACCGTCACGGCTACGTTACAGCCGAAATGGTAAAGAACGCCTTTAC